>JACQCD010000012.1 GCA_016201825.1 Nitrospirota bacterium
GTCAAGGGAAATCGCGGGCCCGACTAAAGACCTCTGTTGGATTTTTCATATTCCTATTAAGGATACGACGTCCGCGATCGCCCCCCCCCCCCAGATGGGCGGTTTTCCGATCCTCGTGGAGTCGCCGGCGCCACAAGGCGGTGCTCCGCGGCGGGTTGCTCTGCCACCCGATATGAGCGCCTCGCGGCGACATTTGCCTGCTGCGCGGCGGGTTACTTCGTGACCCGAAGTGAGCGCCTCGCGGCGACATTTACATGCTCCGCGGCGGGTTTGACAGGGTCTGGATACGGCCCGTATGATCCCGTCATGGAGCATCAACGCGTGGCGATTCCGGCACGACTTATCGGCTTCGTGATCGGGCGGGTTGCGGTGCCCATCGAGCCCTCCGCTCTGCTGGAACCCAAGACCTCCAAGGCCGCGCCCAACTACCCCGACATCATGCCGCGCCAGCAGTTGATCGAGAGCCAGACGATCACGCTGAGTAGGCGGAAGGCGCTCCAAGTCGTGAAGACCTATACGCCGGGGTACGTGATCGTCGAGATTGGGGTCGATGTCGAGAACATCCTGAGCGAGCCGCTGTTCGAGCTGCACACCGAGCTGATCAACACCTGCCGGCGGGTACTGGGTCGCCTGGACGGCGATCCCCAGTTCCAGGAGGAGTACCGCGTCTACTGCATCTCGAACTACACCGGCGACCCCGAGGTCTTCTTGACCCTCCACGGGGAACGTTTCGTAGGCTTGCTCAAAGACGAGCGCCTCCCGCTCGACGAGGAGGAGGTGCACGCGACGCTCCAGTCGAACATCAAGTACGGCAAGGACGATCTGACGATCGTGGACTGGGACGGCGCCGTCCTCTTCGACCCCCACGCCGACTTCGGGGCGAACATCGAGTTGATCCAGATCGCCAACTTCCAACTCCTGCGCGCGCGCTCCTTCGATCGCGCCCTCGACGTGCGGATGGTGCACGTCGCGCAGTTGCTCCGTACCACCCCCAAGCGCGCGCTGTTCCGCGCGCGGGAGATCCGCGCCGTGTTGAGGGAAATCCTCCAGATCCGGACTGACACGATCATCGAGTCCCAGGCCGCCGAGCACCGCATCAAGCTCTTCGGCGACTGGTACGCCGCGCGCCTCTATGCGCTCCTGGCAAGGAAATTCCACATCGAGGCCTGGCAGGCGTCGATCCAGCAGAAGCTGGACACCCTCGAAGACGTCTCCACCATGGCGGCCGAGAATTTTTCGGTCTCGTTCCACACCAGGCTGGATTTCATTCTGATCGGCGGCTGGTTCGTGCTCCTCGCGGGATGGTTCGTCTACCTCCTCCTGGATCTGTACATCCTCAGTCAGCGGTAAGCTGATCGCTCTGCCTGGCCCATCTCCTCTTGACACGCCTCCGATTTTTTAGTATATGATATTAGATTTCAATTTCATTTACACTCAGCCGCGCCGGCGGCCCCGATGGGGCTCACCGAGAAAGGGTGTCCTCTATGAGAGATCTGATTCGCGTCTTGACCTGCCTTGTCGCCTTCGCTACTCTCTCGGCGCTTGAGTCCACCGTCGCCCAGGCGAGCGGTTTCAAGGTCTATGGGTATAAAACCGCCGCCGAAGGCCAGGTCGAGGTGGCCTATTGGTACACGCACATCCTGCAGTCCGGGGTACCCTATAATTTTTTCGGACAAACCGTGAACAAGGAAGGCCTTTCGCAACATTCCATCGAGCTCGAATACGGCGTGACCGACCGTTGGATGATTTCGGGCTACCTCGACTTCGAATCCCATCCCGCCGGCAATCTCGAATACGCGCAGTTCCGCACGGTCTTTTCGCGGTATCGACTCTTCGAACAGGGCGAGCGATTTTTGGACACCGCGATCTATTTCGAGTACTACATTCCCCACGCGTCGTCCCAGCGGGATGAGAAGATCGAGACACGCCTGATCCTCGAAAAAACCCTGGTGCCGTTCGTGGTCCGCCTCAATCCGATCTTCGAAAAGACGCTCAGCGGCCCCGACGTCGAAGAAGGGGGCGAACTGGAATACGCCGCCGGCCTGTACGCCCCCATCAACGGCCTGCGAGTCGGACTCGAAGCCTATGGAAAGTTGGGTGAAATGAGAGATTGGAAACCGTGGGACGCCCAAGAACATTACCTCGTCCCGGACATCGAGTTCCATCTGGGGCCGCACGTGGAGGTGGACCTCGGAGTGGGCGTGGGGCTCACGAAAGCGAGCGACGGCCTCCTCGTCAAAACCGTCCTGGAGTATGAGTTTTAGCGGGCGTAGAGAGGTTGCGATACCACCTGCGAGGTGCCTTAGGCACACTGTGCAGTAGGACCGTTTCGGACGCGATGCAGGTTTGACAGGCTCAAAGCCTGCATGCTACAGTCCCCCTCCGTCGTAGCCGTGGCGTGGGCGATTAGCTCAGTGGTAGAGCGCTTGCTTCACACGCAAGAGGCCGCTGGTTCGATACCAGCATCGCCCACCATTCCCCGCCTGCGGCGGGTGGCGGAACGCAGCGCCCGTTTTCCCGGCGCGAGGCTCCGAGATGAAGTTGACCCTTCGCCGTTTATTTAACAGCCCCCAGTGGCCAGCACTCCTCCCGTCCGTTTGATTGATCGGGCCTTGCTAGACCGCGTCAGCGCCGAAGCCGCACGGCATCCCCGCCTCCGGATGAATCACAACTTCCACCGGCACGAAGAGGCCGTCCAGCGCTTTCTCAACGCCGTCGAACCCGGCAGTTACATCCGGCCCCATCGCCACGTCGATCCCCCGAAGTGGGAGCTGTTCGTCTGCCTCCGCGGACGCGGGGCTGCCGTCGTCTTCGATGAGGCGGGAGGGATCGCGGAGGTCCACCGGCTCGATCCCGCGCAGGGCGAGTACGGGGTGGAGATTGCCGCCGGCGTGTGGCACACGATCATCAGCCTCGATCCGGGATCGGTCTTCTTGGAGGTGAAAGAAGGCCCGTTCGAGCCCAAACACGCCGGCGTCTTCGCCCCCTGGTCGCCGGCGCCCGACGATCCCGCCGTCGCCGACTTCATCGCCGCGATCGAGCGGGCTGTTGCGTCGCGCTGAGCAGCGCCGGCGAAGTTCGTCGTGTCCGAAAACCCTCGCCAGAGGACCGCGCGTCAGATCCCGGAGGGGTTCCGTCGTCTGAAGATGGGGGGCTGCTGCAATTCCCGCTCGACCCGTTCCGTATCCTGGGAGTTATACAACACGAGATTCCGCAAATGGTACAGGCTGTCCGCCGGCATCTCGGTGAATTCGATCGCCATCCCCCCGTCGTCGGTATAGACGACACGCCCGTCGACCTCCAGTGGGACAGGCGTGTCGGCGCCCGTGAGCACCAAGGTCACGCGACAGTCCGCCCCCTCATGGACGCGCGGCCGACACAGGAGGTAGACGCCTTTAAGGCTGAGATCCCGGACGCGCCCTCGGACGACCAGACCGCCCGATTGAACCCTCGCATCCAACCCGGTGCGAACTCGCGTCCGTTCGCGCCGCTCCTTCTGCGCCCCATCGTCAACCATCGCTGCTCCTCGGCCCGCGGCATTCGCCTCGTGGATAGTCTAGGTCCCATGGCGAGCGCGTCAACGTCTCCGCGACGGGATCTCACTCGGTTCACGGTCCCCGGCCGGGGGTCGACGACCACCGCGTGGCTTGCTAACCACCTACCGCCTCTGAGACAATGGAACGACTTCGGATTGAGGATCTGCTCATGAAGGAAGGCACCGACCGCGCCACCGCCAAGATCGTCCCCCAGGACGCACCCATCGTGACGCTGACCGACCGCGCCATCGCCAAGGTTCACTCGGCGCTGGCGGGGAGCGCCAACATCGGGGTCCGGTTGACCGTGGGGCGCGAGAAGGGGAGCTTCACCTACAAATTCGAGTACGTCGCCCCCGATCAGATCGATCCGCGCGACCCCGCCCTTCCCTGCGGCGCGTGGACGTTCTCCCTCAACCACGAGACGGTGGATTGGATCCGCGGCTCCGAGATCGACTACGTCTCCTCGGGCTTCACCCAAGGGTGGGTGATCGACAACCCGAACCCGGCATGGGATAGCGAACTCGCCCGCCGAATCGCCGCCGTCTTCGATCAGACCATCAACCCCGGCCTCGCCCAGCACGGGGGACGGGTCGCGCTCGTTGACCTCAAGGACACGGTCGCCTACGTGGAAATGTCCGGCGGCTGCCAGGGGTGCAGCATGGCGACCAAAACGTTACGGAGCGGGATCATGCGCGTGCTTGCCGACGAGTTCCCCGAGTTGACCGGCGTGGTGGACACGACCGACCACTCCGGCGGCTCCAGTCCTTATTTCAAGGGCGACCAGCAGGGGACCTCGCCGACGTTTTGATGATCCGTCGGATGTGGGCCCAGCAAGGTGCTGAAACACTCATTAAGGCCCGCAGGCTGCTCAAAAAGTTCCAGATGCAAGGCGAAGGGAGGTCTTGCGCGCGGAGCGTACTGGCTCGTACGTGAGCACGCAAGACCGACTGACAACGCAGCAGATGGACTTTTTCAGCAGCCTGCCAGGACACCGGATGACCGACCCGCACGCCGCGGCCAAGGCCAAACTGATCTTCGCGCTGGATGTTCCGTCGGCAGGCAAAGCCCGCCACCTCGTCGCTCTCCTGAAAGACCACGTCGGCCTGTTCAAGGTCGGCCTGGAGTTGTTCGTGAGCGCAGGCCCGGCCGTTCTCGACGCCATCTCCGATCAGACCGATGCCGGAATTTTCCTCGACTTAAAGTTCCACGACATCCCTGAGACAATGAGGGCCGCTCAGCGGGCGGCCGAACAACACCGGGTGCGCTTTGTGAC
>JACQCD010000016.1 GCA_016201825.1 Nitrospirota bacterium
GCCGATGACCCGCATCACCGACGTGGTGCGCGACGTGCTGGCGCTTTGGTGGGATTCCCCCCGCGTCGGCCGGCCCTTTGCGGTGGCGCCCGACGCGCTGGGGAATCACTTCACCACGGTGGCGACCGACGGCCGCCACTACCTGGTCGTGTGGAAGGATTACCGTTCGGGACTGGCCGGAGGATTCGGCCGGTTTGTCGATCCGTCGCGATGAGGGCTGGTCGCGCGGCCGCGCAGCTTGGGTTGGCCGCCCCGTTGCTGGCGGGGCTTCTCGGCACATCCGCTCCAGCCGACGAGCCGGCCCCGCCGCCCACCGATCCGCTGCTGATCAACCAGATCGTCATCGACCCCAAGCATCCCAACGTGCTGTACACGGCCGGTCGGCCCGTCGGGGTCTTAAAAAGCATGGATCGCGGGTTGACGTGGCTCCCGGCCCGCAACGGCCTGCGCAATACCAGCGCCTATCACCTGGTCGTCGATCCGACGCATCCCGACGTCCTGTATGTCGGCACCTACGGGGGCGGGGTGTATCAAACACGAGATGGCGCCAAGACCTGGGTGCCCGTCAATACCGGTTTGGGCAACACCAATATCTACGCCCTCGCCCTTGATCCCTCCCGGCCGCAGCGGCTGATCGTGTCCACCTCGACCGGCGACGTGTTCGAGACCCGCGACCGTGGCGCCGCGTGGACGGGGTACGGCCAAAGCCTCCCGGTGCAGCCGGGTGAAGTCATCGCCACGCTGTTGTTCAGGGCCGGCTTGCTCTATCTTGGACAGGAGACGCTCTTTCAGCGAGGTCCTCGCGACCCGGCCTGGCGACCGGTGAGCGACGGACTGAAGGACGCGGTAATCACGACGCTGACGTTCGATCGTGACGGAACGCTTTATGCGGGCACCCGCCACGACGGGCTCTTCCGATCCCCCAACGTCGGTCGGACCTGGACGCGGCTCGGGGCCCAGTTCGAGCACCGCTGGGTCCGACAGGTGGTGGCGGGGCCCCCCGGTTCACGCCGCCTGACCGTCAGCGTGCTGGGTCAAGGGCTCTTCCGGAGCGACGACGGCGGTGCGGCGTGGCGGAGGCTGGAGGCGGGCCTCCCGCAGGACAACATCGAGGCGCTGGCCGTCGATCCCGCGGATCCGGATCGCATCTACGCCGGGACGCATGACCATGGCCTCTTTTACTCGGTGGACGGCGGGGATCACTGGCGAAGGCCCGATCGGGTCGTCCAGGAACCGGTTCAAGAGATCATCGCTGCGCTGGCCGCCGGCGAGGCCCGGCCGGCCGATGCCGTTGCCCCCGCGTCTCCGCCTCCGGCCTTTGCGAAGTGCAACCAATGTCACGGCTGGGCCGAAGCCCCCCTGAACCAAACGAACACCTATTGGCGCGTGGCCCCGAATCGCCGGAACTGGGCGCCGACCGTCACGCGGATGGCGCCGGGGGCGGGGCTCACGTCCGAGGAAGCGAAACAGATCATCGAGTTTCTGATGGAGTACACCGGTCGCTCTTCCGGCCCCTTCTGAGGCGTGAATCACGCGAACCAAATTGGCGGTGGAAACGTGCCGGGAGAAAAAAAAGCTTGACTCCGGTTCCGGCCGTATGCTATCGGTTGAACATTCTTACCATGCGGGGTAAAAATGGGCACTCGCTCCCGACCTTTCCTCGCCTGTAGCCGTCGTTCTCGACGAAGCCGTTTCGTGCCGGTCAGAGCCGGGCTGGGCCTGACTCGGCTGGATGTGTCGCTTCTCTTTCGTGGTCTCCTCTCGGTCACATGCCATCCATGGGGTTGCCTATCATGAAGACTACAGCCTGGGGTCGGGGTATTGTGATTGCGCTGTGCGGAGTGGCCGCATTCTTCCTGTTGCTGGCCTTCTCGCCGCCGGCCGAGGCCGCCTCGTGCGACGGAGCCCCGGCGCCGTGTGCCGAGGACGTCGCCATCGATGGTTGCACGCAGTGCCACAGCATCACGATTCCTGGCGGAAACCGCAACGGCACCGACCGGAAGATCACGCTCTCCACCGGCTCGGCCCGCCACATCCTCTCACCGGCGATGTCGGATTGGACGGGTACCGTGAACGCCATGATTAGCAAGGGCTCGCCAGCCAATGCTGCCAAGACCGCCGGCTACCTCAACTCGAACTACTGTCCGACGTGCACCGGGCCGATCCTGTCCAGCGCGAGCGTATCCGGGGTGACGGCCAGCGCCGCGACCGTGGGGTGGACCACCTCCGCGAACGGCTTCGGCGATCAGCCAGCCACGAGCTGCGTCATCTATGGCACCTCGACAACGTCAATGACCGGCGATACCTGCAACTTGACGGACCCTGCCTACGATCCGAACAGCTCGAACCTGGTCACGACGCACTCGGTGACCCTCTCGGGGCTTACCTCGTTGACGAAGTACTACGTGGTGCACCGATCGACGGCTGGCTCACAGACCGCGACCTACTACTTGGCGTCGAGCTTTACCACGCCTCCCAGCGGGGGCGGCGGGGGCGGCGGGGGCGGCGCGTTGGGAACGATCATCTCCCTGGCAACCGGCGACTACAATAACGACTTCAAGATCGACCTTGGTGTCGGAGTGAGCACCAAGAACCACGTCATCGCGTATCTCAGCGATGGCTCCGGAGGGTTTACTCAGGGGCAGACGTTGGCGAATGTCGGGACGACTCCGATTGCCGTCACGTCCGGCGGTGTCAAAGGAGACTTCAACCAGGACGGGAAGGACGATCTCGCAGTCGCCAACTTTGGCGATAAGAACGTGGCGGTGTTCTTAGGGGCGAGCCCGTCAGGTTTCCAGACCGCGGCGGTGTCGACGGTGACCGTCACCGACCCGCCGACCAGCGTGGCGACGGGTGATTTCAATTCCGACGGTATCCTCGATCTGGCCGTGGCGACGGTCAAGACCGATGGTTCCGAGGGAGCGGTGTTGATCTTCACCGGCGTCAATGATGGGGCGGGCCACGGCACCGGCCAATTCGCCGGCCCCCTGACCACGATACCGATCGTGACGTCAACCGTGCTCAGCCCCACGATCACGTCGGTCACCCCGAATGTGGTCTATTGCCCCGGCCTGCCGACCGACATTACGATCACCGGAACGCTGCTTCTGGAAGGCCTCTCTGTCACGCTCGACGGGACCTTCCCGTTGACCGTGAAGTCGGTATCCGCCGATTCCACGAGCCTGGTGGCGACGGTTCCGGCCACCGCGACCGCGGGAGTTCATTCGCTGACGGTCGAGGTCGGCGGACTGCCTCCGGTCTCCGCTCCGTTTACGATCGACCCCCGCGTGCTGACGGTCACGAGCGTCGTGCCGTCGTACCGTCTGTATGAAGTGAACGCGAGCGGGTCGGTGTCTGTGTACGGGAGCAACTTCAACCCGGGCGGGAGTATCTACATCGGGAGCGTCGGTGGGCCGACGGTGGAGGGGACGTCCGCGACTGCGACGACCCCGTACGTCCGTTCGAGCGCTTTTTTGGCCAAGATCTGGCTGGGGAGCACGGCGCTGGCGGCCGGGACGTACGATGTGGACTTCACCAACAACGACTCGTGCGGCGGGGTGGGATTGCTTGCCGGGGGATTTATCATGGCGGCGCCTCAACCGACGATCACCTCCGTGGTGCTGAATCCGGTGACCTACGGCATTTCGGCGAGCCAATCCATCACGATCAGCGGGACGAACTTTGTCACGGGGGCGAGGATCACGGTGGGAAGCCTGTCGGGAACGACCGTGCCGGGCTCGATCGCAACAGCGGCTTCCCCGTTCGTGTTCGTCAGCAGCCACGAGGTCAACTTCTACTGGGAGCAGACGGGTCTGGCTCCTGGGGTATACTCCGTGGAGGTGACGAATCCCGCGGTCGCCGGCGGGTTGTCGGCGGCGGTCGTCGGCGGGTTCACCGTCTCGCCACCGCAGCCGACGGTGACGTCGGTCTCGGCCTCCACGGTCACGTACGGCGTGAGCTCCAGCCAACAGGTGACGATTTACGGGTCCAATTTCCTTTCAGGGGCGACGATCACGGTGGGGGGGGTGACGGGTGCGACCGTGGCCGGAAGCAGCGCAACCGCCACGACCCCGTTTGTGTACGTCAACAGCGGCCAGCTCAAGTTCTACTGGAATAACACAGCGCTCTTGCCCGGTGCGTACAACGTGCAGGTGAGCAATCCCGCCGTGGCGGGTGGGTTGATGGGAACGTTGGAGGCAGGTTTTACCGTCACAGGCGCTCAGCCGATAGTCACGTCGATGAGCCCCACGGCGGTGACCTACGGGATCACGGGGAGTTCGTCGATTGCGGTGTATGGGACGACCTTCGTGGCCGGGGCGACGATTACGGTGGGGTCGATCTCCGGCCCGACCGTCGTGGGAACAACCGCGAGCGCGACGACGCCATTTGTCTGGGTCAGCAACAGCCAGCTCAAGTTTTACTGGCCGAACACGTCGTTGGTTCCGGGGGTGTATGCCGTGCAAGTGACCAACCCCGCCGATTCGGGAGGCTTATCTTCGACCTTGGCGGCTGCCTTTACGGTGACGGCTCCACAACCCACGATCTCGAATTTGAGCCCGGCGCAGGTCACGTATGGGATCACCGGTAATTCGGACATCACCATTTTCGGATCTCAATTCATCGTGGGGGCGACGATTACCGTCGGGAGTCTCTCGGGGGTGACCGTGGCCGGTTCCTCGGCGACGGCGACCACGCCGTTCGTGTACGTCAGTAACAGCCAACTCAAGTTCTACTGGACCAATACGTCGCTGGCGCCGAACGCGTACGGCGTCCAGGTGACGAACCCGACGGTGGCTGGTACCTTGTCGGCCACGCTGGACGCCGGTTTCACGGTGGCGGCGCCTCAGCCCAGCGTCACATCGGTCAGCCCTGTTTCGGTCAGCTATGGGGTGACTTCCAATACCTCGGTCACCGTCTATGGGTCGAACTTCATTGCGGGGGCGACCATCACGGTGGGGAGCCTGTCGGGGGCGACGGTCACAGGTTCGACCGCGTCGGCCACGACCCCGTTCGTGTACGTGAGCAACAGTCAGTTGAAGTTCTACTGGCCCAACACGTCGCTGCCGGTCGGCGCCTACAGCGTCACGGTCGTGAATCCTCCGACGGCGGGTGGATTGTCGGGCAGCCTCGTCGATGGTTTTACGGTGGCGGCGCCACAACCCACGGTCTCGTCCATCGTCCCGACGTTGGTGACCTATGGGATTTCAGCGAACCAAGGGATTACGATCTACGGCTCGAATTTTGTGTTGGGGGCGACGATCACGGTGGGGAGCCTGTCGGGGGCGACGGTCGCAGGTTCGACCGCGTCGACCACGACCCCGTTCGTGTTTGTGAGCACCGGGCAACTTAAGTTCTACTGGCCCAACACGTCGCTGCCGGTCGGCGCCTACACCGTCACCGTCGTGAATCCTTTGCCGGCGGGCGGACTGGCGGGGAGTTTGGCGAGCGGCTTTACCGTGGCGGCCCCACCACCCACGATCTCGTCCGTCTACCCGACGCCGGTGACCTATGGGGTCAGCACGAGCCAATCGGTGACCATCACGGGGTCTTCGTTCATCGTCGGGGGAACGATCACGGTGGGGAGCCTGTCGGGGACGACGGTCTTGGGTTCGACCGCGTCGGCCACGACCCCGTTTGTCTTTGTGAA
>JACQCD010000004.1 GCA_016201825.1 Nitrospirota bacterium
CTGCCACCACCAAGGGTCGTCCATTCGATCTATCGTCACGCAGCGAATCCGTGAGCCGAAGAGCCGGATGCGCGAATTGCGCACGTCCGGATCTGTGGGGGACCCGGGTGGCAACACCCGGGTCTACCCGACAATCTTTAGCCGACGTGACTCAGCGCCGGACGCTCGCCCCTCCCCGAGATTTACCGCACTCTCGGCCTGTGCTATAAGCGCTGTAGCGGTGGGCCACGATCGCTTTGCACACGATGTGCGGCGAAAGGCTCAGGGGTCAAATCTTTCACGATTATCACCTTTACACGGACTTTTGTGGGTGTTAGGGTGATCTCCCTTAATTGGGAAATCGTCAGTGAAGAGGTTGCTGGGTGGCTTAGCGCTCATTTTATTATCATTCCCGATCAATCAGGCGAGCAATATGTATGATAATCGCCTGGGGATCTTCGCGGGGGTTATCGCGGGGATTATTGGCTATGGACTCTTCATCACTTCTTCTCTGTTTCAGAATCATATTTGGATCTTTCGTGGAAGGGGGCATAGGATATTGGTGGTTATCCTAACAGGGATCATTACAGGATTGATCGGGAGCGGAGCTGCATGGATCTTAACTGATAAAGCTAAGAACAGCATTGTTGAATCAAAATCATTACGATCATTTACAAATGCAGAGCTACGGCAAGCCGTTCGTAGTCTCGCGCCAAAAATTCGGGCCTTCCAACGAAAACTCTATGAAGATCGCGCAACTGACCTCTATGGGGGTCAGTCTCCCGCTGAAGGGACCATAACACCGGAAGAACGGACGCGCCGTTGGCGTCAAGCAAACATGGAGATGGAAAAACATTGGGCGCAACAAGCCGAAGAATTTGGCCCTCTTCGGGCACAGGCTATTTCGTATCATAATGAATTATTTTTCCGATTCAGACGGCCGAAGCCCTCTTCCGATGATAAGACGCTCTCGATGAGCGAGCAATCTGCAATCAGAGTGTTGGAAATGGGAGGGCTTGTTGGCCCCAGCCCAGCCGGGGACCTAGCGGACTACTTAGAAGCTCTCGCTAACTCGCTTCCCGACGAATAAGCTCCGTATATTCTAGGCTTGAGGAACTAAGCAATTTGATAAGAGTGTCGCGGAATAGAAATGGGTTCTCTCGGGGGGAGGTTCGGGGTCAGGCTTGACTTCTTGACTTTAGATAAGACGTGCTGTGACCAGTCCCATTACTGACTCGTTAGGGGAGCAAGCATGCGTAAGGTAAATACCAAGGATATTGCCGAGGAGACATGGTCGTCGCCCAAGGGGAAGTTTGGTGGGGCAAGCCGAGAAATTTCTGTCGCGCTGGGGCGTCAGTCGCAGTCCACGGACTTAAAGGAGCGGCATCCGCTTGATGTGGAGTAGCGCCAGGCGGAAGGCTGGCGTTATACGCAGTTTTTCGTTACACTGCGTATAACCATATGCAACAACTTCCCGAAAGCACCCGGTTGCTCTACGCGCAACTCTTGAGCGAATGCCTGCACGGCGCGGCGCCGAGCGGACGGGGGCTGTCGTTCGTGAGCAAGCGGATCAAGGGTGGCACCCACTGGTATCTCCAGCTCACGGTGGGCAATCGGAAGTCCCAACATTATATAGGGCCGGATACCGACCAGACCCGTGCCCTGATCGCCGGGGAAAAAGCGCTGTGGGAGAAGGCGAAGCCGGATCTGGCGGCGCGCGAGCGGCTCGCGGCGATGCTCCTGTCCGGGGGAGCGCACACGGTCAGCGGCGCCGAGGGGCGGGTGTTCGAGTTGTTGGAACGCACCGGCGTGTTCCTGGCCGGCGGCGTGCTCGTGGGGTCGCATGCCTTCGCCGTCTACGGCAACATGTTGGGGGTCGAGTGGGACAGCGAAACGACGCGCACGCAGGACGTGGACATTGCCGTTGATCGGCACCTGGTGATCGCGGTGGCGGACAAACCGGTTCGGATGCGCGATGCCTTGATGAAATCGGACATGGGGTTCATCGAGGTGCCGGCGCTCGACCGCAGAGCGCCTTCCACGAGGTTTCGCATCAAGGGGCGCGGGCTGAGCGTGGATCTGTTGACGCCGATGATCGGACGTCCGTCCGGCACGCCCATCCATCTGGCCGCGCTCGACACCTATGCGGAGCCGGTCCGGTTTCTGGATTACCTGCTGCAGGACGCACAGCCGGCCGTGATCGTGGCCAGGGCGGGGGTGTTGGTGAACGTGCCGGCGCCGGCCCGGTATGCGCTCCACAAGCTGGTGACGTCGCGCCGTCGCGACCCCGCGTTTCACGTCAAAGGCATCAAGGATGTCCGCCAGGCCGAGCAACTGCTCGATGTGCTTGCCGCGGACCGCCCTGGGGATCTGCGCGTGGCCTGGCGAGCGGCGTCTCGTCAGCCGCCGAAGTTTCAGCAGCAACTCGATGCCGGGGTGCGCGCGTTGGCCCCGCAAAGCCTGGCCCGCCTGGACGCCGTGCTGCCGAAAGCGCGGCGACGCTGAGCCACCGGTTGATTCATGAGGGGAACGGCATGTATGCAGCCTTGGGGATCAGGCTTGACTTGTTGACTTAGGGGCCGCTGTTTCGCTGCAGGCGTTTGCTGAGGCATAATAGTCTCATGGCGTCCAAGTCACATTCGCGCGCTGGTAGGGCCGCTCCCCGAAAGCGGCGTGTGCGTCGGACCCGGCGCAGCGTGCGGCTGCGCTGGCGTGCGCTCCGGGCGATGCTGGGCACGCCGCTGGCGGTCCGGGTCCTCGTCGGGGTGGTCGTCATCGTGGTGGCGTGGTCTGCGGTCAACTGGGGGTACCAGGCGATCCGCAAGCCGACCGAGCTGTTCTTCCCGGTGAGCGGCTCGCTCGCCAAGAGCCCGTCCGAGACGTGGCGGAGGTACGGGCCGCTCTTCAGCGAGCATTCGACCGCCGTCATCACGCCCGAGCTGCTGGCCGCGCTCGCCCAGGTCGAAGGCGGGGGCAACCCCGTGGCGCGGACGTACTGGCGGTGGCGTCCGGCGAGGAATCCCTTCGAGGTGTACCAACCCGCGTCGAGCGCGGTGGGCATGTACCAGATCACCGACGGGACGTTCCGCGAGGCGAAGCGTTACTGCATCCACGACCACGTGGTGGTCGAGGATGGTCCCTGGGACGACGCGCGATCGTGCTGGTTCAACAGCCTCTACACTCGCGTCGTGCCGAGCCACGCCATCGAGCTGACCGCGGCGCTGCTGGATCGCGGCGTGGCGAGGGCGATGGGGCGCCAGCGGATCGCCGCTGCCACGCTCCGGCAGAAGCAGGATCTGGCCGTGGTGATCCACCTGTGCGGATCGGGGGCGGGCGAGGCCTATGCAACGCGCGGCTTCCGGCTGACCGCCGGGCAGCGGTGCGGCGACCACGACGTCAGCGACTACCTCGCGCGGGTCAACGGATTGAAGCGGCGGTTCGCCCGGCTGGCTGCCGCCGGTTTACGAACATAGTTGGCGTCAGTTCTCGTATTGTGACATAGGGCATGCTGCCGTCGCGCGCCGCGATCCCGAGGGTAGCCACCCTCGTTAGCGCCCTCTTGCAGTCAGCCTCTTCCTTGCATCAGCCCCACGACGTATTACTCATTCCGACCTCGTGGTAGTTCATTGGGTCCATTTTTTGCTTCTAATTCTGCTTGTCGTAGGGGGTGTGGGGCTGCGATAATGCGGCAAGGGGCCCGTTGTGAGACGAGGGCCGTCTGGCCTCTCTCGGTCCATCGACCAAGACAGGTCAAAAGGGTGGGTGCGTCTCCCATTTCGTGAGGCGGTATGAACAAGACAAGATTAATCAGCTTGAGCCTCGTGAGTTCCATTTTCGTGCTGAGCCTGGTCGCCGGCGCCAGCACGTCCTGGACACAAGTCGTCACGGTATCGCTCACCAACTACGAGATCAAGTTCGACCCTCCGATTCTTCGTCCCGGTACAGTCACGATCATCGGCAAAAATGATGCTGATGACCTCATGCATGAGATCCGGATCGTGAAGACTGCTCTCCCCATGGACAAGCTGCCGCTTGAGCCTGACGGTTCGGTGGACGAAGACAGCGCCCAGTTAACCACGATCGCCTCGGTCGAGGACCTCAGTCCCGGCAAGAGCCGGGCAGCGACCGTCGAACTCGAACCCGGTCGATACGTCTATTTCTGCAACAAGCACAATCACTACTCGGTTGGCATGCGCGGCGAGATCAACGTCCAGCCCTAACGCCGACACCGGATCATCCCATCCTCCACAACGACGCGGGCCCTGAATATGAACCGGGGCCCGCGTGTTTGCAGCCAAAGTTTCAGCCGCATCGAATCATCAACGGCAAAACGCTTAAGCCTGAGGCTCTTAGGGGTGATGCTCCTGACTGCCTAAAATCGGAGCGGATAGGTGCTCCATAGTGCTGGGTTTCTGGCAGTTCAATTGAGCGTTCCCGGGGCTCTCTCCTGGCGCGCGCTCAGTGTCTTGCCCGAGACGTGGTCCCCCGCACGCTGGGAGAAAAATTGTGGCAACCGTCGGCCCTTGCGCGCCTACGCCCGCCTCGCCAGCTCGTAGCCGTACAACCAGCGCGTGGTGCCGGCATGGATGTTCTTGACCGAATGGACGGCGCCCCGCGGGATGAAGGCCTCGTCGCCGGGATCGAGCCCCCACTCGCGGCCCGCGATCGTGAGCCGGAGCTGGCCTTCGATCACCGTGACGAGTTCCCCCACGTCGTGGACGAAGTCGGTCCACTCCCGGCCGGGCGGGTCCACGAACTCGTCGCAGGAGTACCCTCGGTCGCGCCAGGCCGATTCGACGGCGGCGCGGTCCGGCGGCGTGCGAAACGTGCGTGGGGTGACGAGCGGTTCCATCGGCCGAGACCCTTCCTCACCTAACGAGATCGTTCCTTGAGCGCCGTCTCCAAGTTCGCCCGGGCGTCCTCGTGCCGTGGGTCGCGCGCCAGCGCCTCGCGGAACGCGCCGATCGCTTCGTCGAGCCGTCCCTGTTCGGCCAGGACGATACCCAGACTGTTGAAGAGGTCGGGGTGGGGAGCGAGCGAGAGCGCGTTCCGGTAGGCGGCCTCTGCCTCCGTGTACCGGTCTTGACCGGACAATAACTCGGCGAGGTGCGCTTGCGCGGTGGGATCATTCGGATGCAGGGCGAGGCCTCGGCGATAGGCCTGAATCGCGTCATCGGTTTTGCCCTGCCGAGCCAACGTCAACCCGCGATTCAGGTGCCCTTTGTAACTCTTGGGGTAGAGCCGCAACGTTTCGTCGAATTCCCTCAGTGCCGCGTCGAGGTTGTGTTTTTCCAAATAGTAAAGCCCCAGATTGTTATGAACCTGGAAGGAGGTTTCGACCGACTTTGGCGCGACCGCCACCGCGTGAGTCCACAACATTTCCGGGTCGTGCCAGACCTGGACTTGTTGCCAGGTCAACAGTCCCAGTCCGGCCACGGTGACAGCGACCGCCGCCCCCCCGAGCCGGATCCGCCATCGCTCGGTCTCGATACGCCGCCATCCGGTCATCAATGCCGCCCCGATCAGGATGGCGAGAGGGCCGC
>JACQCD010000005.1 GCA_016201825.1 Nitrospirota bacterium
ACGGTCCACGGCTCCAACAAGCCCAACAGGTGTCGGTACAGCTCGGTATCGCGCACAGGAGGCCCTCCCGGTGAGTGAAGCCCCCTCTATACCAGAATTCTCACCCACGGAAAAGCCGGAAGAACCACTTTTTATAAATTTCTGCAAAGATGGACGCGGTATATCCTGCACTGAACTCTCACGAAAGGGAGATCTACGATGTCCGATGTCCATCGAACGTGGAGGGGGCTCCTCAGCGTGATGATGTTGGTTGTTCCCACGACGGCGTACGCCGTCGAAGATTGGAAAGGGGCGTCCTTCGGTGATCCCACGACCTATGCCGAGTTTCATGGATTCGCGGACGCCCAATACTATGATTTCGGCAAGGACGGACCGGCGGCGGGAAAGTCCCAGTTTGAACTGGGGAATTTCTATCTGTCGATCCGCGCCCAGGTTGCAGAAGGCGTGTTTCTCTTGGGCGAGATGGAGTTCGAGCACGGAGGCCCGTCCCACGGCTCGCCCGATAATTTCTTTCTGGATCGGCTCTTCATCCAGCGACGATTTAATCCCGGTTTTACCCTCCGCGTCGGCAAGGTCTTCGCTCCGTTTGGGAGCGATCCGTTTCGTTCGGGGCTGCCCGCGGGGTCCAACGGCAATCCGCTGACCAGTCCGCCGTTGATCTTTACCCAGCTTCGCTATGAGGACTGGGGCGACGTGGGAGCCGAGATCTACGGAGCGGCGACAGTTCGACCGATCAGCATTACGTACGATGCGGCCGTGGTGAACGGCCCCAAAGGCCTCGAAACCGACGACAGGCAGAATAACGACAACAACAATAATAAGACGGTCGTCGGGCGACTCGGGATCCTCTCGCGGATGGGAGACCACCGCTCGCTGGACGTGGGAGTGTCCTCTGCGGCCGGAAAATACGATGACCTCGGTCAGCTGGCACTGCGTTTGATGGGCGCCGATGCCCAGTTGGAGTGGCAGGATCTGACGTTGAGGGGCGAGTACATCAAACGCACCGGGGATGACCAACCCCTCCCCGCGGTGAAGGCCGCGGCGAATGGGTTTTACCTTCTTGCGGCCTACAAGCTTCTCCATGACCCGAAGGAACAGTACTACGTCCAGCCCGTCATCCGCTACGAAGCATCTGATATCCCGAGTATCAATGATCGCTTCACGAAAACGACGATCGGAGTGGATTACTCGCCGACTCCGCATTATCTCGTGAAAACCGAAGCGAGTGTGACGAAAGAGGACACCACAAGCCTCAAGAACAACGGCTATATGGTCTCTGTGGTCGTCGACTTCTAACCTACTCCGCCACGTAGAGCCCTACGATGCGATTCCAACTGACCCTCGCTCTCATCTTGATTGGCTGGAGTACCTGCGCCGGCGCCCAGCCCTATCGCGACAACTTGCCGATCCCATCTCCGTCTGCTTTGGAAAAGATGCTGGAGGTGGCGTCTGAAAAGGATTTTTGTGAAGGTCGAACGACACGCACAGGTGTTGGGCGGACTGATTGCGTCCCTCGACCTGAGATTCGATGGCAAGATCAGGCAGCGATTGTCCGAAGCGGTTGAGACCCAAAGCGCGGAGCTGCTTCTGCGCGTGGCGCGAGAACTCGTGATCTACGATGCGATCGATAACCTCGACATCGCGCAGAACCAGATCGTGCTCAACGAATCATTCGCGCGGAGTCGCACCAAAATCGCGAACCTCGACTATCAGTTGCTAAGCCCCTGGGTCCAGGCTCGCTCTATCAAGCTCGATGGAACCATCCGGAATCTTTTTGCGCGCGCGAACATCGCGACCCCCGACCCCAGAGATTTTCAGAAGATGATCCAAACCATCGCGCAGCATCTGAGGGATCTCTCCCCAGTGAAATAACGCTCTATCCGGAGCCCGCTCGATCATCGCGTCATCCACATTCCCCAATCGGTCAGGGAGCGTCTTGCGGCGGTAGATCGAGGGCCGGATTTTTCTATTGACTCCGGGCGCCCAACCCGACTACGTTTAGTCCTTCAAATGAGGGTGAGGCGCCGGCGTTGGGCCGGGGGCCCTGTGCAGGGAGGTGACCAATGGTGGAGCGATCGGATATGGTGGCGTTTCCCAATGGAGTGAAGTTGGTGAAGTGGGGGCGGAAGGAGGACCCTACGGCGGAATCCGTTGCCCAGGAGATGCAGAGGTTTGGTTACACGGTGTACGATCTGCAGACGGTGGCGCCTTGGTTTGAGCGCAGCCGCCACGCGCACGACGAGCCGGAGATCCGCGGGGCCGTCTCGGGCGTGATCACGTTTCACTTCGACGACGTGCCCATCACGATCGAGGCGGGCGACATTCTTCTGATTCCCGGCGGCCTCGCGCACGAGGTCATTAGCCATAACTCGCGGCCGTTCTCGGCGTACAAGGGTTCGGCGAGCGGGCAGCGGAAGGTGACCGAGCACGCGGACGCGCGCGGGAGCGTCGAGGATCTGGCGCGTCATGCCTCGGCGTCCTCCGGGCACCACGCATGATCGGTCTCGATCTGGACGGCACGATCGAGGATAGCCGCAATGACATGGTGGCGGTCGTCCATCGCGTCCGCGAGGCGCTCGGCCTGGAGCCCCGTCCTGATGAGGACGTCCTGCCGTGGGTCAACCGCGGGATGGATCAGCTCTACCGGGCGTGTTTCGACGATTACATCCAGGGCGATGACTCACGATTTGCCGATGTCCGCAGCCGGTACGAGGCCGACTACTTGGTCAACATAGCGCGCGAGACGCGTCTGTATCCAGGCATCGCCTCGGCGCTTGAGCGTCTGGTCAAGTTGGGTTCCCTGGTGGTCGTGACCAATAAGCCTGAGCGGATCTCCCGTCGATTGATCGAGACACTGGGCGTGGACGGGTTCTTCTCCGCCGTCATCGGGGGTGACACGTGCGCCAAATCCAAACCAGACCCGATGGTTCTCGATGAGGCCGCGAGGCGCTGCGGACTGGCTGCCGCGGGCGGGCCCGTTGTGATGATCGGAGATAGTACAGCCGACGTGAGGCTCGGCCGCGCCTTTGGCGCCGTCACGATCTGGTGCGCGTGGGGCTACGCCGATGTCCCGGGTGAGCAGCCCGACTTCATCGCCCGAATTCCGGACGAGTTGCCCGAGCTGGTGCGGGTGGCACGAGGAGCGGTCGGGACGAGGTCGTGAGTGGCCCGGCCGTTCAGGACCTCACTTCTGATTCTGGATGAAGAGCTTGATCTTGGCGCGGTCTTCGTCTTTTAACTGATCGAAATCGATACCCATCCCAACCGCTTCCTGGCGCCACACGACCGTGCCCCCCCCGGTGATCGGTTTTTCCCACGGGGCATCGCCGAGCAGAAAGCTGAACGTAAGACGGGAGCCGACCGCCAAAGGGCTGCGAGTGTCGACGAAGATGCCGCTCTCGCTGATATCCGTGAGGCGGGCCGTCAGCGGTGGGCTGTCGCTCTGATAACGGAGTTCAACGATGCGCGGGATGCGGGGGGCGCGGCGCCGCTCGGGCTGTTCCATATCGACTCTCCTTGTGAGGGATCGATGGTCGTGATGGAGCGCGGACAAGTGTATCACACCATATCCGGACAGAGGGGAGGGCGAACGAAGTCCCTTTACCCCCGCGAAAAGGCGACGAACCTCCTCTGCGCGTCGCCCGAGTCGAGGGCGCGGCGCGCGAGGTCCGCCCCTTCGGTGAGCGACGCGGCCCGACCCACTTGCCGCAGGACGACCGCCGAGGCGAGGACGAGGCTGTCGCGGGTCGGTCCCGTCTTGCCGCGTAGGGCTTCCATCCCTGCTTCGGCGGCGCGCGCCGCCAGGTACGACAGGTCGCGCTCCTGGGAGACCTCGTCGAACGATTCGTCGTCGGCGGTTTGATCGGGCGTTGACGCGAGCGGCACGGCGCGCACGTCGGACTCGATGCCCGCCTCGCGCGGGTCAAGCTTCCACGACTCGTCGGCCCCTCCAGGTAGATACGAGATGACGCGGGCCTGGGCGTTGAGCGGCGGAACCACGCCGCCTTCCACGCCGCGGATTACGAGCGCCGACGCATAGCCCGCCTCGCGGGCGACCAAGGGCAGCAGGCGCTCGTACGCCGAATGGACGTATCCCACGACGAGATGAGTCCGCCCCGACGCTCTTACCGGGCCGCAGAGTTTCTCCAACGTGGACAGGCACGGCCGCTTCACGATCAGGCGGCGAAGCTCGATCAGGCTGTGCAGATCGGGGTGGAACGCGGACTGGTCCACATACGACCAGCCGATGTCCGGATTCTCGATACAGCGGGCCGCCGCCTCGGTCGAGAGCGACATCGGCGTTCCAGAGGCGGTCAGGATCTGGTGGTGCGTGAGACCGAACTTGGGTCCCATCGAGCGGCAGCCGTGCGAGACGTTCGGCACGCCGCAGGCGGCGAGCACGGCGGGGAGAAACGGCGCGGCGGGAAGATGCCGGAGAAAGCCGTCGTAGGGATCGGCGAGGTCGACGAGGTCGGGCACGACGGCCGTCGCGACGTGTGTTGTCTCCCGCAGCGCGTCCAGTACTCCCCGGTTTTCGTCGTCCGACTCACGTTTCATCCGCAACGCGATCAGGAAGACGGCCGCTTGGGCGGGATCGACGCGGCCGGCGAGAATCAGCGTCATGCCGTCTCGGGCTTCGTCGCGCGTTAAATTGGTGCTCATCTCAGGCCCGGTGGCGATGCGCTTCAAATACGAGGCCATGCGGGCTTCCGCACCGTCGGTCATTGGCGGTCTCCTCAGTCCATTCCCGGTGACCAGGGTACACTACGGATTCCCGCCGCCAGCGTCAAGCCGCAGTGCGCCGAAGGCGCACAATCAAAACCGTCGTGTCCTATCGGGTGGCGCAGCACCCCGGCGGCTTGTCGCGCGTCTCCAGGAATGCTACGCTCCCGCGTCAACCTTGGGAGGATCGTCGTGAGGTTCCGACACGGGAAGCAGCATTCGTCCGTCACGCTAGACAGGATCGGTTCGTCATCCACGATCGGGGTCTTGGCGGCCTTGGCGGTGTGGCTCACGCCGGCAACCGTGGAAGCCGCCGGGCGGGGCCTGACCCCGGGGCCGGCGCCGTTCGGCGTGCCGATCGAGTTCGTCGGTTTCGGCCTGATGCTCGTCGGCATCGCGGTATTTCATCGGCACAGCTTCGAGGTGTCGGCGGGCGGATTTCTCGTGCTCCTCATCTATAAGATGAGTCTGTCCGGCCTGGATGCGGTTGCCCACGTGGGCGGCGAGTGGCGGTTGGCGCTCAATTTGTTTGGCCTGTTGCTCGGATTTGCGGTCCTCGCCCGATGCTTCGAGGATTCGCACTTTCCTGAGTGGCTTCCTCGCTGGTTGCCCGACGGCTGGGCCGGCGGGTTTGCGCTGCTCGTGGTGGTGGCCGTCCTCTCGACCTTTCTCGACAACATCGCCGCGGCGGTGATCGGCGGCGTGATGGCGAAGAAGGTCTATCGGGGGAAAGTCGGCGTGGGGTTCCTTGCGGCGATCGTAGCGGCGAGCAATGCGGGCGGGGCGGGGTCGGTGGTCGGCGACACGACGACCACGATGCTATGGGTTGCCGGTGTACCCGCGATCGAGGTGGCGAAGGCCTTCATCGGCGCGGCGGTGGCGGTCGCGGTGTCCGGGATCGTCGCCGGCCGCGCACAGCACCGGTTGCAACCGATTCTCAAGGACGCTCGACCAGGCCTCGTCGTCGACCGCGTCCGCTTGCTCATCGTCGCGCTCATGATCGCGGGCGCAGCGGTCGCGAACATTCTCGTCGATTTTCCGGCGCTCGGCTTATGGGTGGCGATTTTCCTCGGCGGCCTGCTGCGGCCGATTCCGTGGCGGGAAGTGGCCGGAGCGATCAAGGGCAGTCTTTTTCTCATCGCCCTGGTGTTGGCGGCGAGCCTCATGCCGGTCGATCGGCTTCCGCCTCCGTCGTGGCCCACGGCGTTCGGTCTGGGGTTGGTGAGCGCCGTCTTTAACAATATCCCGCTGACGGCGCTCGCCCTCTTTCAAGGCGGCTATGACTGGGACTTTGTCGCGTACGTGGTCGGCTACGGCGGGTCGATGATCTGGTTTGGGTCTTCAGCCGGCGTGGCGATCAGCACTGCGTTCCCCGAGGCAACGGACACGCGCCGCTGGCTGGTCGAGGGCTGGCACGTGCCGGTCGCCTACGTGCTGGGGTTCTTCACGATGCTGGCGCTCGTCGGCTGGCACCCCGAAGGCCCATAAGGCGTCTCGACCGGGCGACCGCCCAGCATGGCTCGGACACGAGCCGCCGTCGCGTGGTCGAGCGCGTCGGCCACCCATCGGTCGCCGCCTTGGCGCATCCCGACGCAGACGCCCCCGGCGAGGATGACGACGTTGCCGGGGTGGGCACGGACGCGCGGCCCGGAGATGAGGAGGCCGCTGAAATTCAACGGGTCCGCGGCGGAGAGACCGATGACGTCGTGGTTGGCCTGGTCCCTAAGACGGCGAAGGATTTCCACCGCGTCGGGCCGCGCGTACTGTTCGCCGCCCACTCCCAACACGAATCGCCCGCCCCTGAGCTCTCCTCGGGATTCCATGGCCCGCAGCGCTGGCAAGACCCGATACCAAGGCGGCGCGGCGCTTTCTCTGGCCAGCAGGTCCCGGAACACGATGCCATAGCGAAGGAGGAGTTGCTGGGCCCAGCCGTCGATCGTGTCCTCGGGTGCGGAGGCTGGGGACGACAATGTCGTCCACCGTCCCTGGCTGCGGGGCGCCGCGAGCGGTCGGTGGGGTCGTCGGCGGTGCGCGCGCATCGGTGAGACCAGCGACCGCACGGCGCCGAACCCATCCTGCGTGACCAACCCCGCCGCTACCAGCTCGCGCAACGCGTCGTGTAGATCTCGGTGGTCGTGTCGCCAGCGAAGCCACGGCAGATCGGCTCGCGCCATCAGCGCGATCGGCACGTGGCGGGTCGCGGACCGAACGCGACCCGCCGACGCGGCCTCCGGTCCGACGACCGGCGGCGCGATGCGTCCCCATACGACCTCTCCGCTCAGGCAGAGCTCGTCCAGCCAGCGCGAATCGTACGACTCGACCCGGGCAGGCAGGACGGCGCCCTCCCACGCGGCGGCGGGGATCTCGAAGCCTTGGAGCTGGGTGATGACCGCCAGCACCCCGTCGCGGCCGCGACCGCGACCGCGCGTGTCCGGCACCGTTCGTTGCCAGCGGAGCAAAAAGTCCATGAACCGCTCGACCGACACGGGTTCGATCTCGCGCCGCAGGCGGTCCATCGTCAACCGGTGAATGCGCGCGAGTAGGCGTCGCGCGCACCATTCGGTCTCGTCGAGAGCCGTGGAGAAGCGCCCCCGGAGGACGAAGCCCTCGTGTTCGAGGGCCAACAGGGCGCGGTCGACGCGGGACGGAGGGATCCCGATGTGGTGTGACAGGCCGACGACCATCACGGGGCCGGCCACCTCCAAGCGGCCACGGACGAGGAGCACGTCGGCGTGATCCTGATCGTAGGGGCGAGGCGGTGCCTCGCCCGGGTTCTGAGCGACCCACGGGGTCGAGCCACCGGAGCGAGGTGTCAGATCGGGACGCGCGGCGCAGACCATGGGCCACTGCTCGATGGCGACCCACAGTCGTCGTCCGTCCCCATCCGCCGATTCCAGGGCCCGTCCGGCGCGCACGAGCTCGTCGAAGTGCGTGGTCCACGCGCGCCCCTCCTCGGCCGAGACGATCCCCATTAACATCAAGGCGTCGTATAGTTCGTCGGCGTCGCGGACCAGCGGCCACGCTTCCTCCCGCACGCGCGCGATCGCCTCGGGGTCCAGCGCGCCGAGGTCGCGGACCGACTCGATGGTCAGCGTGCGGCGCGTCGCGACCGCGCGGGCCCGCCGCTCCTCCAGCGGCGCGTCATCGAGGAACGCGTACGGGTTGGCGTTCAAGATCTCGTACGCGAACGGGGAGGGTTCGCGCGTGTCGAGCGCGGTGATCGTGATTTGCCCCGCCTCGATGCCGCGGAGGAGCTCTGCCAGCCCATCAAGGTCGCAGGCCTCGTGCAGGCAGTCGTGCATCGTTTGCGCGACGAGCGGATGATCAGGGATTGAGATGTCGCCGCCCGGGAGATTTTCGGGGCATGCCATCTGTTGGGGAAAGACCGCGACCAGCAGGTCGTCCGCGCGCATTCGTTGCAGCGCCGGGGGGACGCGCTTGCCGTGGCGCTGCCGGGGCACGGCGAGGGATCGATTCGCGTTCCACCGCCAGCGCGTCGCGAAGATCGGCGAGCCCAGAACCGCCTGGGTCAGCACGGGCTCGGCCTGCGACGGCGGCACCATCGCGGCGACGTCGGCCAGCGGGAAACTCTGTTGCGGCCCGAGCGAGAGCACGATCCCGTCGTCGTCGGCGCTGGCCTGCAGCTCGAAGTCGAACGTCCGACAGAAGCGCTTCCTTAGCGCGAGGCCCCATGCGCGGTTGATCCGTCCGCCGTAGGGCGAGTGGATGACGAGCTGCATCCCGCCTGATTCGTCGAAGAAACGCTCGATCAGAAGGCGGTCGCGGGTCGGGACGAGACCCACCGCGGCGAGCTGGGCTTTGACGTACGAGACGATCTGCCGCGCGGCCGACGCATCGACGAGGCACTCGGCGGTCAGCCACGAAGTCGCCGAGTCGGGATCAGTCGCTCGCGTCGCCAGCTCGCGGCGCAGGTCGGAGAGCGCGGCGGACAGCTCCTTGGTGCGCGCCGGAGCCTCGCCGCGCCAGAAGGGGATCGTGGGCGGCGCGCCGTGGGCGTCGCTGACGACGACGTCGCCCGCGCGGACGGACTGGATCTGCCACGACGTGTTGCCGAGGAGAAAGATGTCGCCGGCCAGGCTCTCGACGGCGAAGTCCTCGTCGACCGATCCCACGACGGTTTGGTCGGGTTCGGCGACGACGCGGTAGTCGGCGAGTTCGGGGATCGCGCCGCCCGACGTGAGCGCGATGATCCGCGCGCCGCGACGGGCCTTGAGGCGCTTGCCGATCCGGTCGTGGTGGAGGTGCGCGCCGGTCCGGCCGAAGCGCGACGCGTAGCCGTCGGCGAGCATGGCCACGACGTCATCGAAGCGCTCACGGGGTAGGTTGCGGTAGGGCCACGCCGATGTGAATCGGCGATACAGCTCATCCTCGGGCCATTCCTCGCAGGCGGTCTCGGCGACGACCTGCTGCGCGAGGATGTCGAGCGGCGCCTCGGGGATCACGACGCGGTCGAGTTCGCCCCGGCGGACGGATCGAATCAGCGCGGCGCATTCGATCAGCTCGTCGCGAGTCAGCGGGAAGAGACGCCCCTTCGGGATGTGTCCCAGCGCGTGGCCCGACCGACCGACGCGCTGGAGGAAGACGGCGATCGAGCGCGGTGAGCCGATCTGCACAACCAGGTCGATGAACCCCACGTCGATGCCCAATTCCAGCGACGCGGTGGCGACGACGGCTTTGAGGTCGCCGGATTTGAGCCGCTGCTCGGTTGTCCGCCGAATATTCTTGGAGAGGCTTCCGTGATGCGAGAGTACGGCGCCGTCGCCCAGCCGCTCGGTGAGCCGCAGCGTGACGCGCTCGGCGAGCCGCCGCGTGTTGACGAAGACGATCGTGCTTCGGTGCGCCGCGATCAGCTCGGCGATCCGGGCGTAGACCTCCTCCCACTGTTCGTTCGAACACGCGGCCGAGAGCTCGCTCGGCGGGACGTCGATCCCAAGGTCGAGCTCTCGACGATGGCCGATGTCCACGATCGCGCAACGCGGCCGACCGGCGGCGTCGACGCGGTCGGCGCCGATGAGAAAGCGCGCGATCTCGTCGATCGGCGCCTGCGTGGCGGAGAGGCCGATTCGGACGGGACGCGTCTCGCACAGCCTGTCGAGTCGCGCCAATGAAAGCGCGAGGTGCGAGCCGCGCTTGTCCCGCGCCACGGCGTGGATCTCGTCCACGATCACGGTCTCGACGGTCCGCAGCATCGCCCGCCCCTTGACCGAGGTCAGGAGCAGGTAGAACGACTCCGGCGTGGTGACGACGATGTGCGGCGGCCGACGCACCATCCGCTGCCGCTCGGCCGACGGCGTGTCGCCCGTCCGCACGGCGGCGCGGATCGGGGAGAGGCGACGCCCGGCCCAAGCCGATGCGGCCTCGCTGATCTCATGAAGCGGGACGGTAAGGTTCCGCTCGACGTCGTGACTCAAGGCCTTCAGCGGCGAGATGTAGAGGACGCGCGTCTCGTCGGGCAGGCGATGGTCCAGCGCGAGTCGCAGCAGGCGGTCGATCGACGCGAGAAACGCCGCGAGCGTCTTTCCCGACCCGGTCGGCGCGGCGATCAGCGTGTCCTCACCCGCCAAGATGGGGGGCCACCCGAGGCGCTGGGCCTCGGTGGATTCATCGAACCGATCGTGAAACCAGCGCGTCATCGCGGGATGAAAGTGGGAGAGCGACATGATCGTTCATATCTTACCGAGTTCCGTCTCTGAAAGACACGGGAGCGTGATTCGGGGGTTCTGTCGCCAGATGCCTGAAAATTGTTGACAGCGTATTTCGACAACCCCTAGACTGAAACAGGGAGTACATCCAGCCCAGTATCGCAAGGAACGCATGGGTAACCTTCGCGCGATGACCGGACGGGACATCATGAGTGACCGTACACTGAAGTGGTTTCAGTACTCGATCATGGCCATTATTGTCGCCTTGGTGTGGGTAGCCCACGGTGGTGCGGTGAACGGCGGGTTCCACTACGACGATTTCCACGCCATTGTGAACAACCCCTCCGTTCGGGCGTGGGATCCGCTCAGTTACTTCACCTCATCCAAAGGGTTCAGCAGCGGGGGCGAGGGCGGAAACTACCGTCCGGTGACGGTGACGAGTTTTGCGCTGGACGTCCTCGTGGGTGGGATGCGTCCCGGTCACTTTCTCCTGGTGAACCTCATCCTCCACGCCGTGAACACCTGGTTGGTCTATCTTATTGGTCGGCGCCTGCTCAGGAACGACCGGTGGGCCGCTGTGGCGGCGGTGGTGTATGCGATTCACCCGGTCAATGCGGAGGCCGTCAACTACGTCGTGGCCCGCTCATCGCTCGTCTCGTCGTTTCTGACGCTGGTCGCCTTCTGGGCGCTGCTTCGGAGGGACGAAGGGATGCGGGGCGGGTTGGGGGTGGCGGTCGCGGCCTTCAGTCTGGCTCTTTTGAGCAAAGAAGCGGCTCTCAGCCTTCTCCCGCCCGTTGTGTTCAAGGGGTGGCTGAACCAACGGAATCCCGTTCGGCCGGAGCCCGTCAAACCGATGGGGGCTCGCGTAACCGTCGGCGGAGGTTCAGCGATCTGGAAGTGGGATGTACCGGTTATCCTCATCTTTGTCGGCGTCAGTGCGCTCTTTGTTGTCCTGTGGAGGTTCATGAGCTCCGGGACGCTTCTGGCAACTATTGGGGGTGGGGCCGCGTATCCGGGGTGGACGTTCATTGAGATCGTGGTGAGGGGGGTGTGGCTTTGGGTCTGGCCGTGGCCGTTGGGACTCGATCATCCGCTCGTGTTCGCTCGTCAGTTCGATACGCGGCTGGCGGTGTTCTATGCCGGTGGGATAGGGGCGCTCGTCGTTCTTGCTGCGTGGTCTCTGCGGCGTGAACCATTGGTGGTGTGGAGTGTAGTCTGGATCCTGGCCGGGTTCCTGCCGCTTCTGCCGATTCCCTGGCTCACGACACGTGGGTTGTTTCAGGAAAACCGCCTCGTGTTCTCCGCCGCCGCGTTGGCGTGGCTGACGGCGTGGGCGCTCGATCGGTGCGCGTGTGTGTGCATGAGACTCATCCGGAGCCCGGTCGTGGCTCGGGCCGCTGTGATTGGGGTGGGAGGCGCGTTCGTTCTGGGAGCGGTCGTGATCGACCGCGGTCGGACAGCGGTGTGGAACGACGACGTGCGGCTGTGGGAAGAAGTCACGTCCCGACGCCCCGATGATTACCTGGCGCACGTCAATCTTGGTGTCGCGTACCTTTCCCGCCGGATGGTGGACGAGGCCACCCGAGCGTTTGAAAGGGCCAGCGGACTGGCGCCGGACTCTCCATTGGCCGCTCTCAACCTTGGGCAGATCTACCAGCGGCAAAACCGAAGCCAGGACGCCGAACTCGTGTTTCAAGACGCCATAGCGCGATGGAATCGGCGCCCGCAGGAGGCTCTATCCGGGGAAGCGTCACGCGTTGCGCGGGGGATGACGGTCGCTGACTCGCGTGACGTCCAGGGTATTCGCTTCGCTCTCGGCGAACTGTATCTAGCGCGACATGACTTGGCGGGCGCACAGGCGGCGTACGAGGACGCCGCGCGAGCAGACGCCTCGGACTTTCGGGCGTGGTATAACCTGGGCGTGGTCGCGGAGCGGCGCGGGAACGTTGGCGGCGCCCGCGATGCCTACCGGCGGGCATTGGAGTTTGCACCGCAAGAAGCAAAAGTCGCCAGTGCGCTTGAGCGGATCATGGAACACGCTCAATAGGCGATGCGCTCCGGAACCGACGCTCCTTGGTTCGGTGTCGGGTGCGGATCTGGATGATCGAGTGAAGGAATCCATGAGCGATTTGCTGACCAGGTTGTGCCCGATGTTCAAAGAGGAGGTCTATCTCCGGACGGCGCGGATCGGGAACATCACGATGCTCGGGGCGGCGGGACTCGTTGGCGGGATGTTGTGGTTTGCGACGCGGGCCGACGAGTTCGATGATGTGGAGCGACTCTTGTGCGCGGCGGGCGTGGCGATCCTTGTCGGCACCCTGCTCTACCAGATCTCGCGCGAAGCGGCGCGTCACGCCGGGGCCAAGCTCGCGTTGATTCGCGTCGAGCGCGCCCTGGGAGTGTTCGAGGCCGGCCGCTACCTGCCCGGCGAGCCGCTCTACCCCGAAGAATGGAAGATCGCTCCTCCCGTTCGGCGAGCCACAACCGTGCCGAGCCTGGTCCTGATCCTCATTGCCGTGTTGTTTGTTGTCGAAATCCTGATCGCCGGGTGAGGCCCGCGGCGGCCGGCTGACCAGGCCGCCGCGGGCGTTCTCGTCCTGCGGTTACGGATTCGCCAAGAGGACGTGGGTCGCGACTAAGGCGACCCGAGGCCGCGCGCCCACGTACACTCCCAAGACGATCACGCGTTGCCCCACCAGATCCTGCGAGAATTGTAGCGCGTCGTGAAATTGGGTTCGCGGTGTCACGACCACCGTGATCCGCCCGGCGTGATCCACACCATCGGCGTCCGAGAACAGCTTTTCGGCGACTCCGGTTTCGACGACGAACGTCCCATCGTTCGGGTGACCGGGCGTCGGCGTGACCTCGACCACGGCTCCGGTGACGTGGTGCGGGATGATCAGCCTCATCCGCGCGGCGTGGAATCGAACCGGGTTGGAGTCCGAGGAATCGGGAACGTGGGGAACGAGTCGGCCCCAGACCCGGACCAGCGTCCCTTCGGAGAGGACAGGGCAGCCCAGTTCGGTCGAACGCTCCACCACGATGGTGTTCTCCGGGGAGAGCGTGATGCCTGCCGCCGCGAGCCGCGCGAGGAGGCGCTGGGGGCCGATTCGGACGGCGAGCGTTCCGTCCGCGCAGCCGCTCGCGTCGGTGATGATCCCGGCGAATCGGTCGGGACGGATGCGGATGACCCGGGCGTGGAGCGTGCCCGACGCATCCGCCGGGTCGATCGTTCCGCCGACGTGGACGATCTGGCCGTTGGCGAGGTCTCCGGTGGTCAGCGCGTGCCACAGGAAATACACGCGGGTCTGTTCGTCGAAGGCCACCGTGGTGGTGCTCTGGTCGGGGTGGAGCAGGACCAATGTGCCCGCCGAGGGGTCGAGGTGCGTGACCAGGCCCGAGACGACGTGCCGCTCGGGCGCGATGTGGACGATCGAAGCGACCACGCGCCCGTGCTCGTCCAGCGTGCCTTCCACCTGGATGTACATCCCGACCGTCAGGTCGGTGAACGCGCCGGGCCCCTCGTCCGAGACGATCGAGGTCTCATCGGTCACGACCACCGTCGGCCGGAGACCGCTCCGCACGTCGAGCGCCAGCGTCCGGTTCGTCGCGTCGATCTCCGTGATGACGCCGGCCAGGTCGTCGATGTGCGGGGTGTCGCCGTCCTCGGCGCGGGCGGTCGTGTTGATGAAGATCTGCGGGCGCAAAATGAGTTTCCCGGTGCCCGTTTCGGTGAGCTTGATCGAGTCTTCGGCTGAGAAGTCGAGTTGGATCGTGGAGGCGTCGTGGGTGCCCAGCTCGATCGTCCCCTGGAAATTGAGGTCAACCTTGCCGTCCGCGACGAGCGTCAGCGTCTCCTCGGTTCCGTCGGGCCAGGTGACGGTCGCGTGGCTGACCTGGAGTCGGACCTTGGAGTACGTCCCCGCCGGGACGGCCGCGGTCGCGAGAATCCAGTTGATGCCGTCGAGCTCGAGCACGTTCAGCGTGATGGGGGCGCCGTCGGGGAAGGGAATCGAAAAGGAGCCGGTCGAGCCGATCAATGTGGCCGAGTCGACCGTGACCGTGACGGCCTCGAAGGCGTCGCTGGGCGCGTCGGTCATCGCCAGGGTGACGGTGGCGCCGCCGGCCGTGGAGTCGCCTCCTGCGGTGGGCCCCCCGCACGCGGCGAGGGCAATCAGTCCGAAGAGTCCGACCAGCGCTCCCAGCCACGGCGCACGCGCGATCCGCGTGAAATAGTTCATCAGATATCGCATCCCGTTACCTCCTGGTGAACGTCATACCACGTTAAACCCACGAGGCAGGAGAAAGTTTCACGGCCGGTTCTGACGGCGTTCGAGCCGATCCATCAACCGCCCTCGGTCGGCGGGCGGGAGGCGGTCGAATTGCTGGGACCGTTCGAGCCACCTCCGGCGTTCCGGAGGGGGGAGCTCCCTCAGTACTTGGTTGCGACGTTCCAAACGCGCCCGCTGCTGGGGGGACAGCTCCTTCCACGCCTCGAGGTTCCTTCTAATCCGGAGCTGCTCGTCGGGCGGCAACACCTTCAGGCGGCGATGGCGTTCGATCAGCTCCTGGCGTCGGGCCGGCGACAGGCGCTTGAACTCGCGCCAGCGGCCGGCGATTTCGGCTCGCTGGGTTTCCGACAGCGCCTTCCACCGGGCCCGATTGCGCGCGATCCGTTCCTGCCGGGTTTCCTCGGCGGGCGATACGCCTTGAGCCAGCGCGGTCCCCGCGGTCCGGGAAAAGGGCGTCGTCGCGGACAAGACGGGGAGTCCCATGATCACCATGAGAACCATCACCGCGGCAGAAATGCACCGTCTCATCGCTCGTCCTCCTCCTTGTCCTCGATGGTCCGGAGCGACTCGATGGTGTCCAGGGCGTCGAGCACGGGCAGGTCCTCCAGCACATCGAGGTAATTCAGCATCTCGTCCTCAGCGTCGGTTCGTTCTTTGGCGGAGCGCGTGGAATTCGGGGGCGCAACGTCCGACGAGGCGCGCGGTCGCTTCGTCGGCGCAACCGTGGCCGCGTCCTGAGACGGGCTGACGGCGGTCTCTCCGGCGTCGCTCGGTTCCCCGAAGCCAAGCGCGGTGATGGCGACGGTGATGGCGACCCAGGCCAGTCGGCTCGTGCGCATCAGGACGACGTGTTGAGTCCGACCATGGGGTCGGTCACCGTCTCCTCGGTAGGGGGCCTGGCTCATCCCTCATCCAGCAGCAGCAGGAGATCGAGGTCTTCGATGACGTCCAAGTGTTGAAGCATCTCCTGGGATTCCAACACATCGAGATCCAACTCGGCGACGACCCCGGACGCCGCTTCGTCGTCGGTCCCCACGCGATCGAGGATGATCGAGGCGACGAGGATGAGCGCCGCGAAGGCCGACGCGACGGCGGTCCATCGCAGCCAGGGAGCGCTGAGGGGCCGTCTGCGTGTCTCGGCGGAGGCGAGCTTCGCCATGACGCCCGCGGCGAACCGAGGAGAGGGCTCGCGGTCTTCGAGGGCGCCGAGCAGGGTCCACGCACGGTCACGGCGCTCGGCGAATGCCCGGCACGCGGGGCATTCGGCCACATGACGCTCAACCGGACCGGCCGGTGTCTTGAGCTCATCGGCGAGGCTCGCTTGCACGGCGCGACAGTCGAGGGCATCAGGCGGCTTCGTGGTCATCATCGTCCTCTTAAGCTGTCAAACCCGCAAATCGGAAAAAGGTTTCATCATGATTCGGCGTCCTTTGCGTATGGCGCGAGACGCTTGGCCAGGATCGACTTTGCCCGGTGGACCCTCAGTTTGGCCGCGGTCACCGAGCACCCCACAATCGTGGCGATTTCTTCGTAGCTCAGCTCCTCGTACCGCCTGAGGATGACGGCCGACCGCAGCGTATCGGGCAACGCGGAAAGGGCTTGCGCGACCACCCGACGGAGCTGCCGCTTTTCCGCCGTGACGGACGGATCGTCGGCGGGGTCGGCGACGTCCCGGCCCTCATCGGGCGAGTCGTCCTCGGCGTCGGCCGCGTCGCGGGAGAGCGTGAACCAGCGCCGTAGCGCCCGACCCCGCGCGTGGTTGGCGCAGAGGCGTCTGGCGATGGTGTACAGCCAGGTGGAAAACTTGGCCGTCGGTTGGTAGCGGGGAGCCGCCCGGTGCACGCGAATGAAGACCTCCTGGGCCAGATCCTCGGCGTCGTCGTACGCGCCGAGATACCGTCCGATGAGGTTGACCAATGGGCGCTGGTACTTGCCGACGAGCGCTTCGAACGCGGGTCGATCTCCGGCTTGTACGCGGAGCATCAACTCGACGTCGGGGTCGAGGATCGAATCCATGGAGAGCCAGGATAGGGAAATCACGCCCGATTGACAAGTCGGGGCGCCTCGCCGCGTTGACAGCTCCGGCATCCCCGGTTACCGTCACACCAGTGTCCCGATACGCCAGAGACCGAAGAAACCGAGTGGGTTGCCCACACGACAGGGTCGGCAAGGATTGACGTGAGAGTGCCAGCCGTTCATCGCCTTCGATGGTTTACCCTGACCGGCATCGTCGCGATCATGCTGGTGACCGCGTTGGTCGCGCGGATCGGCAGACGGACCGCGCTGGATGAATTCATCACGCTGTCCGAGAGCAAGAATGTGGCGCTGGTGCAGGTGTTTTCCAATACGGGGTGGCCGCAGGTTGCGCCGTTTGTCGCCTCGGTGTCGGGGCTCTCGGGGAACGACGTCCGCCTCCATCCGGAGACCGCAACGCTCCGCCAGGCGATTTCTGCGTACCTAAACGGCCTGTCAGTCCTTCGCATGCGCATTTACACGCCCAACGGGGTCATCGTGTTTTCGACCGACGCCGCCCAAACCGGGGCCGAACGCGGTAGCGATGCCGGGTTTCTCGCCGCGCGGGCGGGATCGGTGGCCAGCGAACTGGTCGGGCGTGGTGAGATTTATCCGGGCGAGGAGGCCATCGAGGACCGCACCATTCTGACGAGCTACGTGCCCATCCGGCGCGGCGGCGCCGTGGCGCCCGTCGAAGGCGTCGTCCAGCTTTACTACGACGTCGCGCCCGCGTTGCGCACGATCGACCGGGGTCAGCGCAACCTCGTCCTGGGCGTCGCCGGAGTTCTCAGTATTCTGTCCACGGCGCTGTTTCTGGTCGTGGCGGCCGCCGGCCGTCTGCTTGGCCACCAATACCGCGAGCTGCAACGCTACGGCGAGGAAGCCGGCGGCGCCCACGCGATGATCGAGCGGCGGGTCCAGGAGCGCACGCAGGAACTCCTCGCGATCAGCCGGCATCTTGAAGTCGAGGTGCTCAAACACCAGACCGAGGTCGGCGCGCTCGAAGCCCAAATCCTCTATGAACCGGCGACCGGTCTTCCCTCGCGTGCCTTGCTTCGCGACCGTCTGGAGCAGGCGGTCATCCTCGGACGCCGCAACGGCGGCTCGGTGGCCTTGCTGGTCATGGAGTGCGGGACGTCCGACGCGTCGGATCTTGCCTGGGATCACCGCAAGGTCGATGGCCTTGCCCGACAAGTGGGCGCGCGCATCCGAGGCGCCCTGCGAAAAGCCGACACGGTCGCCCGTTCGGGAGAGCGAGGGTTCGCCGTGCTCTTGGCGGCCGCGGGCGATCGGGCCCACGCCCTGTTTGTGGCGGGACGGATCGCCGACGCCCTCGTCCCGCCCTTCTCGGTCGAGGACGCGACCGTGGAGGCGCCGGTGAGAATCGGGATCGCGATCTTCCCCGACCATGGCGACGATCCCGAGATGCTCATCCATCGGGCGAGTCTGGCGATGTCGGTTGCCCAGCAAGCGGGGAGCCGAGTGGTCGTCTACGCTCCGGAGTACGATCAGCGAACCGCGCGGGGATTCGAACTGATGAGCCAGCTTCGGTACGGCATCGAGCGCGAGGAGCTGATCGCCTACTACCAGCCCAAGCTCGATCTCAAAACCTTCGCGGTGGTGGGAGTCGAGGCATTGGTGCGGTGGCAGCATCCGTACCGAGGCCTCATGCTTCCGGGCCACTTTATCACGATGGCGGAACAGACGGGATTGATCAAACCCCTGACTCTTCACGTGTTGAAGACGGCGCTTCGCCAAGCCGACAGTTGGTGTCGCGCGGGGTTGGAGATGACGGTGGCGGTGAATCTGTCGGCGTGGATTCTGCAGGATATTCGGTTTCCGGATGAAGTGGCCGAGTTGCTGGGGGCGTCCGGGGTGCCTCCGGGTCGGCTGGAGCTCGAGATCACCGAAAGCGTGATCATGGCGGAACCGCTGCGCGCGATGGATATTCTGAGTCGACTCAGCCGCATGGGGATCAGGTTGTCGATCGATGATTTTGGGGCGGGCTACTCGTCGTTGGGGTATTTGCAGCAACTGCCGGTGCAGACGATCAAGATCGATAAGTCCTTCGTGGTCGGCGCCACCAAGGACGCGGACTCGGTGATTCTGCGTTCCACCATCGACCTGGCTCACAACCTGGGTCTCTCCGTAGTGGCGGAGGGCGTGGAGTCGCGTGAGGTCTGGGACTGCCTGGCTGCCCTCGGCTGCGATACGGCCCAGGGGTACTACATTAGCCATCCGGTTCCGCCCGATCAACTCACCCGCTGGCTGAAAGAGTCGCCGTGGGTCGTGGCTCGAGTGGCAGGGCAGATGGAGTCTCCTCCCTCGTAAGCTGGCAGACTGCTGAAAAAGTCCATCTGCTGCGTTCTCGGTCGTCGGAAATCCTCACGTACGACCCAGTACGCTCCGGTTTCCTCCTCCCTGCGGCCTTGCATCTGGAGCTTTTTGAGCAGCCTGCAGGTTTTAGCGAGTTTTCCCGCACCCTGCTAGCCCGGCTGGCAACCCGCCGGCGTCCTGTGGTAGCGTCATCGTGGTCCGATCCAACAAAGGGGGGCAACGATGCCGCAAGCCTATGGAATCCGAACGACGGTGAAGGGATCGTACGAAGAGACGATTCCCCGCGTGACCGAGGCGTTGAAGCAGGAAGGTTTTGGCATCCTGACGCAGATAGACGTCAAGGACACGCTCAAGAAGAAGCTCGACGTCGACTTTCCGAAGTACGTCATCCTGGGGGCGTGCAACCCTCCGCTCGCGCACAAGGCGCTCTCCGCAGAAACGGAGATCGGGCTACTCCTGCCGTGTAACGTGATCGTCTATGAAGGGAAAGACGGGAAGACGGTCGTCGCCGCGCAGGATCCCGACGCGGCGCTCGGGATCGTCGGTAACCCGGCGCTGGTGTCCGTCGCCAAGGACGCGCGCGAGCGGCTCGTGCGGGTAATCGAGTCCTTGAAGCGGTAACTCGGGCTCACCGCGTTTTCGCCATCAGCGCGCGAAGCGCCGCCAGGATCTCCGCCGGTCGCGGGGGGCAGCCGGGAATCTTCACGTCCACCGGGATGTGCCGATCTACCGGGCCGGTGACGGCGTAACTCCCCTTGAACGCGCCGCAGTCGATCGCGCAATCGCCGAGGGCGATCACGAGCTTGGGGTCGGGGGTCGACTGGTAGACGTCCTTGAGTGCCCGTTCCATGTTGGCGGTGACGGGTCCGGTCACCACGAGCGCGTCGGCGTGGCGGGGCGAGGCGGCGATGTGGACGCCGAAGCGCTCGACGTCGTAGACGGGGTTGGCCAGCGCGTTCATCTCCATTTCGCACGCGTTGCACGAGCCGGTGTCCACCTCGCGGATCGTGAGCGACTTGCCGAACGGCGCGGCCTTCGCCTTGGTCTCGTCGGTCATGTGAGGCACGGGAGCCGTCGGTTGAGGATAGCGCCCCGTGACCACACCGGTCTTCAGACTCTTCTTGATGATCCGAAACATCGCGCCTCCTCCGGTTAGCGGTAGGGGTTCGACATGTCGAACCCCTACAGATCGGTCCCCGCATACGACAGATTGAAACTTTTGTTGATTAGCGGAAAGTCCGGGATGATGTTGCCCAGAACGGCGAACTGGATCGCGGGCCAGTTGACAAACGAGGGGTCGCGGACCTTGCATCGGTGGATTGCGCCGTTCTCGCCGGCCATCAGGTAGTAGAGGATTTCACCCCGCCACCCTTCCACGGCGGAGAGCGCCCAGCGCCCGGCCTCGGGAGGCGCCGGGATCGGCGCGCGGACGTCACCGGCGGGAAAGCGCTCGCGCACCTGCCGGATCAGGTGGATGGATTCCTGCACTTCCTCGATGCGGACCCGCACGCGCGCGCGGACGTCGCCGTAGGTGTAGACCGGGACGCGGAAGGTCAGGTCCAGGTAGGCGGCGAACGGGCGGTCGCGGCGGACGTCGCGGTCGATGTTGGAGGCCCGTCCCACCACGCCCATCACCCCGTGGTCCCACGCGATCTGCTCGGACAAGGTCCCCGTGCTTTCGAGCCGGTCGGTGAGCGAGGCGTTCCCGAACACGATCGCGGAGAGTTCGCCGAAGTCCTTGTCGATGGCGTCCATCTCTCGGACGACCTCGTCGATCTGCTCCGGGCTGAGGTCGATCGCGCTTCCGCCCACGACGTTCACGCCGCGCAAGAACCGGCTACCGGTCAGCCGGTCGTTGAGTTGCATCACGCGTTCCTTGATCCGTCCGCCGTGGGCGAGCGCCAGGGCGTAGGCGGCGTCGTTGCAAATCGCGCCGACGTCGCCGATGTGGTTGTGGATGCGTTCCAATTCCAGGAACAGCGTGCGCAGGTAGCGTGCCCGCGGCGGGACGGTCATGCCCATCAGCCGCTCGACGGCCTCGCAGTAGACGAGGCTATGGCCGAACGAGGTGTCGCCCGACACCTTCTCGGCGAGCGACACGCCGTCGGCGAGCGTCCGGTTTTCGAAGAGCTTCTCGACGCCGCGGTGCTTCCAGAAATGGCGCAGCTCGAGTTGCATGATGGGTTCGCCCGCGACCGAGAACCGGAAATGGCCCGGCTCGATGATCCCGGCGTGGATGGGGCCCACCGGGACCTCGAACACGCCTTCGCCCTCGATCCGGCGAAAGTGGTATTCCCCCTGCTGACGCCCCATGACGTGATCCCAGGCGAAGTCTTTCTTCAACGGGTGGGTGCCCTTGGGCCAGTGCTCGTGGCGGACGAGACGGCGCAGGTCGGGGTGCCCTTCCGGGATCAGACCGAACAGGTCGCGGATCTCGCGCTCGTACCACTTCGCGGCGTGGATGCGGGGGGTGATCGACGGGAAGAGCCGGTCGCCGTCGGGAAGCTCGGTCAACAAAATAAGCCACGCGCCGTGCCCGGCGAGCGAGAACAGATAGTAGATCTGAGAACGGGCCGCCATCGGTCGGAGATCCACGGCCCACTGTAACGACAGCGTCCCACGAAACGCCGCCATGCTGTGGATGTAGTGCGCGATCGTCGGAATGGCCTCTTTGGCCACGCTGACGACGGGGATATCTTGAACACGACCGATACCCGCGATCTGGTGTTCAAAGGTCTTGACGATCTGTTGTGCCGCCGCGTCCGCGTCATTCACAACTCACCTCACTGTAATGATGGCGACCGCCATGCCCATCAAGTCCCTGAGAGGCCAGGGAATCGTCACCCCCAACACCACCAGGGCCCCGATGCTGAGAGCGAATGGAATATGGCTCAGTCCGAGTTTCTCGCCTCGATGGACCCCTTCAGGAGGATCTCCCCAGACCATCCCCGCCGCCCGGTAGGTCAACCCTCCAAACACCACGACCGTGATGACCAGGAAACCGGTGACGAGCACGAGGTTGCGGACTTCGTCCGCGATCATGATGGTCAGAAATCGACCCAGATGGATCGAGTCGGTGGCGTACACGCGCGTCCCCAGGGCCGCCAGGACCGAGAATTCGCTGGCGAACATGGCCAGCGGCGGCATACCCACCAGCGCAAGGGCCGCGATCAAGAACGCCGTGGCGGTCCAGGGTTGAGCCTTGAGCAGCCCGCGTACGCCGTCGATATCCCGCGTTCCAAACCGAATGTTGATATTCCCGGCGGCAAAGAACGCGAGGGATTTGGAGAAGGCGTGGTTGATCAGGTGGAATAGGGCCCCGAAGGTTCCGACCCCGCCGACTCCAAACCCGATGGCCGCAATGCCCATGTGTTCGATGCTCGAATACGCGAACAACCGCTTATAGTCGCGCTGAACGAGAATAAACAGCGCGGACACCCCGAAGGAGAGGAACCCGAACGTGATCAAGAGATTGCCGGCGTATCCTGGGGAGACGACGGCATCGACGACGAGCTTGCTCCTGAGAATGGCGTAGAATGCGACGGTTTCCAAGACGCCGGCCAGCATTGCGGTGACGGGTGCCGGCGCCTGCCCGTAGGCTTCGGGAATCCAGGTGTGCATGGGGACCAGGCCGATCTTGGTCCCATACCCGACCAGGATGAACACGAACGCCAGCTTGACGACGTGTGGATCGAGCCGGCCGGCGACCGCCAACAATTCGGTGATGTTGAGCGCCGCGCTGACGTCTCCCAAGGCCCGGACGGAAGATGAGTACATCAAGACGGTCCCGAACAGGGCCAGGGCGATGCCCACCGAACAGAGGATCAAGTACTTCCAGCCGGCTTCGAGTGAGGCCTTTCGTCTGAAAAAGTTGATCAGAAACGTGGTTGCCAGGGTGGTGGCCTCGATCGCCACCCACAGAATACCAAGGCTGTTGGCCAAGGTGGCCACGATCATGGCAAAGATAAAGAGATGAATCAGCGAGAAGTACCGCCTCATCTGGTGAGCGGTGATGGTTCCCTGAGCCAGGTAATGATCGAAGTACTTCCAGGCATACAGCGAGGAGGTGAAGCCAATCATTGTAATGACGAGGAGGACGACGCTCGCCAGGGCATCCACGTGCACGAGGTCATCGTAAACGAGGAAGCTCCCATTGCGCAGAACCTGGGACATCAAGAGGGCTTGAGCGCCTCCCAGTGAAATCATTGCGGCAAAATTGACTGCGTACAGCGCCTTCGGCATTCGGAGTCCCAGGCTCAGGAGACTTGCAATGAGGGGGATGATGAAGAGCAGTGTGACGGAGGTCATGGAATCTTCACCGCGACGTCTGCGCCAAAGAGCGCGATCATGGGGATGAACAGCTCCCGCAGAAAGCTGGGCATGTAAAACCCGAGCGAGCTCAGGGCCACGATGTTGACGATCAGGGCCGAGACGGTGAAATACCGAGTCGCGCCACCCACGTGCTGGACGTTTCCAAGGGGTTCGCCAAGGATCATCGGCAACACCTGAGCGAGCAAGGTGGCGAACGCGAGGGCCAGGAGGCCCAAGAGGACGGCGGCAATCCAGGGATGCCGCTGATACGCCGCGGTGACGATCAGCACTTCGCTGATGAACAGCCCGAACGGCGGCATGCCCGCGAGGGCGATGGCCGCCGCCAGCATCCCACCCCCGGTAGCCGGGTCCTGCCTGAGCAGGCCGGTGACCCGT
>JACQCD010000015.1 GCA_016201825.1 Nitrospirota bacterium
CACCTGTCTACAGATCTTGTCGGTCTCGGTCTTCGAGAAAACCGAGGTTTCATGCGCCTTGCAGCCCGATCGATCCCCACCCAAGCCACCTACCGCTCCGAACCAAATGATCTTGTTCGGTTTTTAACCGGACACTACTGGGGGTGTCTCGCTCTTGAGTTCTCGACGCTCAATGGTACGACTCACGATTTCCGTTTCCTGCTCGGTCCTGAAAGCCGCGGATCGGCTTGCCCGGAAGGAGCATCGGACAAAGTCCGAGATGTTCCGGGCGGCATTTGTGCAGTATCACCAGCGTGCCGCGGAGTGGGAAGCGCTGTTCGAATTCGGCGGGGAAATGGCCAACCAACAGCGCGTCGCGTGTGAGGAGCAGCTCGTGGAGTTGATTAGGGAGATGCGCCGGGAAGATGCGAGGCTGTCCGACCACGATTGAGATCGTTTTGACCGGAAGCCGCCCGTCGTGCTAGGGTCGGGAGCAACATATACGGCTGTGAGCCACCGCGAAGGAGACACCACCATGCCGATCGACTGGAGAGCGCATATCGAGAGCACACCCAGCGTGCTCCGCGGAAAACCACGTATCAAGGGCACGCGAATTCCCGTGAGTCTGATTTTGGGCTACCTGGCCGCAGGACAGACGGCGGATGACATTATCCGGGAATTCCCGGATCTGACGAAGGAGCACGTCGCCGCGTGTCTCGACTATGCCCGCGAGCTCGCCGAGTTTGAAGTTGTCGCCTCATGAGTCTGAGGTTCTTGGCGGATCACTGTGTCTCCAACTACATTATCCAGACATTGCGGAATGCCGGGCATGAGGTGCACCGACTCAAGGATCAGGTAGCCCCTGACTCGGCCGATCCCGTCGTGATCGCCACGGCCACGCGGCTGGACGCGATCCTTGTCTCGCTCAATGGCGACTTTTCCGACATCGTCACCTACCCGCCGGAGCAGTACAACGGCATCCTCGCCCTTCAGGTCCACAATCACCCGGAGACCATCCCCAGACTCATGTCGTTGGTCAGCGGTTACCTCGCGAGCCACCCTGACATGTCGCACTATAAGGGGAAGCTCTTGCTGGCCGAGCCTCACCGCCTCCGCATCCGCATGTAGACGCCACCATACCTGTGCCCGTCCGCGATGGACCTGGCGCCTCGTTTGACCCGGTCCACTCCCCGTGCTATAACCTGCCCGGTTTCTCACCGACATGCACTCCTCTGATCGGGACTCTTAACCGGAGGGAATGATGGCCAAGCTTTCCGCGGCAGCTCGGAAAAAGATCTCTGACTCGATGCGACGGGCTTGGGCGGAGCGCCGGGCCAGGCAGCCAGGCGCTGGACCCGCCGCGCCGTCTCGCTCGCAACCACCCAAGAGGGCCAGCCCCTCGGGGAACCACGCGCTCTCCCGCATCACACAGGCGACCGATGCCTTAAAACGCCTCACGCTTGCCGACCTTCGATCCTTGTCCAGCCACAAGGGCGCAGCCGCTCACGTTGCCGATCTGGCGCGTCTGGCCTCCGACCTGAAAGGACTGCTCGGCCGCTCGTAACCCCGTCCCCCCTTCGGCGTGATCGAGGTCGGACTCACCGAGCCGCCTCGTCGTTTCCGTTTCTGTTCCGGCCTCTGTTTCAGGGATCCTGAGACAGAGGCCGATGTGTTTCTGTAGGCAGTCCGCCCGCATTGTCCCGCTCGCGCGTTCCCTCCCCACCCCGAAAAACGACCTCCTGGTTCTGTGTGATCGGGGCGCGGCCCCGAACCCGTTGATCACAGGCCAAGGAGGTTGCGATGGATGACAACCAGGAGGGCCGAGCTGGACCGGCGTGCGGGCAGCGCCCGTCGAGAAAGCCCATCACCGTCGTCCGCATCCAGATGGTCCGGGAGGGCAGGTTCCCCTACGGTTCCACCGCGGTCAGCCAGTCCTCGGACGCGGCGAAGATCTTCCAGACGTACCTGGCGGGCGCCGACCGCGAATACGTCGTGCTCCTACTGCTGGACGGCAAGCACCGCGTCAACGCCCTCAACGTGGTCACGATCGGCTCGCTGACCTCGGCGTTGGTCCATCCCCGCGAAGTGTTCAAGCCCGCGATCCTGGCCAATGCCGCAGCCGTAATCCTGGGACATAACCACCCCAGCGGGGATATCGAGCCCAGCCGGGAGGATCGCGAGCTGACCGAGCGCTTGGTCAAGGCCGGGCGGCTCCTGGGCATCACCGTGCTCGACCACGTGATCGTGGGCGAAGAGCGCTTCTTCAGCTTCGCGGATCACCATCTGATTCCAGCGAATGGAGGGTCCCTGTGATGACCAAGACCATGCCGGTCACGCTGCCCTGGCAGGAGTTGTCCAACGCACGCGCCGAACCTGTCTCTGCCGACACCCTCCTGACCGGCCTCAATGCCGAGCAACGCGAGGTGGCGATGCACGGGGAGGGGCCGCTGCTGGTGCTGGCGGTGGCGGGGTCGGGCAAGACCACGGCCATGGCGCATCGGGTCGCCTATCTGGTCTCGGCGCGGAACATTCCCCCCGCGCAAATCCTGTGCCTGACCTTTACCAACAAGGCGGCCTGCGAAATGCGCGAGCGGATCGCCCGCGTCGCCCATCGGCCGATGAGGGACGTGACGGTCGCGACCTTCCACGGGTTCTGTGCCCGCCTCTTACGCACGCACCACGACCTGATTCCCCGAAGCGATCGCTTCCGCATCTACGACGGGGACGACAGTGGCCGGCTGGTCAAAGCCGTGGCCGTCGAGCTCGACGCGCCCGGAATGTGGGAGTCACTGAGAGCAGACATCGACCGACTCAAACACCTGGGCATTGCGCCGGGCCATGAGCTCGCCGCGTCCGCAGGATCGGTCCCACCCACCGCCTACCTCGCCCTGCTGGACGAGGCCTACCACCGGTACGAGCAACGGCTCGAACGGGACGACGCGGTCGATTTCCCCGATCTGCTGCTCAAGGCCCTGCGTCTGTTGGAGACCCATCCTCCGGTGGCCGATCGGATGCGGCGTCAGTATCGCCACATCTTGGTCGATGAGTACCAAGATACGTGTCCGTTGCAGGAACGCCTGCTCCAGCTCCTCGCGGCGCCAGCCTACAACGTGTGCGCGGTCGGGGACGACGACCAGGCGATCTACGCGTTTCGGCACGCGGACTCGTCCGGCATCCTCAACTTCGAAGCCCGCTTCCCCGGGGCGACGGTGATTCGGATGGAAACGAATTATCGCTCCAGCGGGACGATCATCGCGGTCGCGCGCCGGATCATCAGTGCCAACCGCCATCGCACACTCAAGGCCATCTCCACCCCCAACGCCGCCGGAGAGCCCGTGGAGGTGATCGCGTGTCGGTCCGCGGGAGATCGCCATTCTGGGCCGCGTGGCCTCGCTCTTCCGGCCGGTCGAGCAGGCGCTGGCCGACGCCCGGATCCCCTACAGCCTGGTCGAGGGGCTGGCGTTCTGGGAGCGGCGAGAGATCAAGGATGTGATGGCCTTCCTCCGGTTCATCGACGATCCCAGCGACGCAGTCAGCTTCAAACGGATCGCCAACCTCCCTCCGCGAGGCGTGGGTAAACGGGTGATGGCGCGGCTTGATCGCCTGATCGCAGCCCATCGCGCGCGGTCGTTGATCGAGATCCTGGACCGGGTTGACGGGATCCCGTGCCGGCTCCGCGCCTTCTTCCGCACGATGGACTCGCTCCGAGCCCTGCGTCTCCCGGTGAGCCGCGTGCTGGAGGCTGTCCTGGAGCGCGTCGGCTACGAGGATCACGTGACGAAGACCTACTCCGATTCGGCCAGGCGGCTGGCCAATCTGACCCAGCTTGTCGATATCGCGCGGCGCTTTGACCGGGAGGTGAGCGGCGACCTGGGGGCCTTTCTCCTGCACGTAGCTGGCACCGACCACGAGCTGGCTGGCGATAAGACGAAGACCGTGCGGCTCATGACGATCCACGCGGCCAAAGGCCTCGAGTTCCGGATCGTCTTCGTCGTCGGACTGGAGGACGGCGTGCTGCCCCATGCACGAAGCCGCGACAACCTCGAGGAAGAGCGGCGGCTTTTCTACGTGGCCGCGACTCGGGCGCGGGAGCGGCTCTTTCTCTCGTGGTCGGCCCAGCGGGTCGTTCAGGGGCGAGAAATGAGTCATCGGCTGTCGCCCTTTGTGCGCGAGATCCTGCCACAAAGGGCCGGAGCGTGGGGCAGTGAGCGTTCCGACCCGGCCGCCGATCCCGTGGTGATCTGTCACCAGCCCCGTCTCCAGAGGCAACGGGCGACGGTCGCGTAACCGGTTGAGGAGGGACGTCCATGGCACTGTCGCACAGCAGGGTGACGCGATACGACTTCTGCCCTCGGGCGTACCGCTACTACTACCTCGAGGGGTGGCGACCCGTGGCGAAAAAGCCGGCGCTGCTCTTTGGCGACGCGATCGACCGCGGTCTCACCGCCCTGTTTCAACGGGGCGCCGACCCGGTGGCGGTCTTTGAGGCCGGGTGGCAGGCGCTCAAGGATGCGGGCGTGGAGTGGGGCAAGCGGCACACGTGGGACACTCTCTTGGAGATTGGGAAAGGCGTGTTGACGCGCTTTGTGGCGGAGGAACGGCCCCGTTTCTCGAACGTAGCGCCCGAGCACGTGCAGCGAAGTCTGTCTGCCCAGGTCGATGGCGTGAGCTTTGTCGGATATCCGGACTTGTACGGCGAGGTCGATGGCTTGCGCACGCTGGTGGATTTCAAGACCGCGCAGTCAGCCTACGATGCCGAAGAGGTCCAGCTCAACGAACAATTGACCGCGTACTGGTGGCTGCTGGAGGCGAACGGCATCCCGGTGGATCGCGTAGCCTTCTGCGTCCTGCTCAAACTCAAGGAGCCGAAGATCGCCTGGTCCTTCGCGAACAGGACGCCGCAAGACATCGCGGAGTATCGCGAGAAGCTGGCCCTCGTGGCCGGCGACATCGCCAGCGGCCGCTTCCCCAAGAAGACGTCATCGTGCGGACTGTGGAGCGGGTGCGACTACCGGCCGTTGTGTCTCGGGAACGAGACCGCCATCCGCACGCAGTTGGTCTTAACCGAGGAGATGTCGGACGAAGAGATCGTCGTGTAGAAAAAGGAGAGGACACCATGAGCACGGGACAGAACGGAAAGGCCAACACGGGGAACGGAGTCGTGACACTCGATCCGGCCGAGCAGCTCCGGAAGGAGACCGAGATCAGCGACCGCGATTTCTACGCGGTATACGACCGCCGACACGGCAAGCGCCTGATCCCCAGCGCTCGAGTCTACAACAACTGGGCCAAGGAGGCAGGGATCAAGACGCGGATCATCGAGGCCGGGTGCGACGCGGACAAGGCCTGGGCACATGTCAAGGGCTGGATCGGCCCGGAGGCGAATCCCGTCCTGCAGCGCGAGGCGCGAGTCACCATCGTGTGGAAGACCGAGTGCGAGGATCTGATCTGGAACGCGATCGCGCCCAAGACGGATCACAAAGGCCAAGTCGTTAAAGCGGGCAAGCCCTACACAATCGGGCTCGATGGATATCCGGTCCTGACCGAACCGAACGATCAGTTGGCCATCATCCAGCAGCTCTCACGGCTCAAACGCTTCGGAGAGCGGACGACGGTGACCAAGGCCGAGGCGATCGTGGAGAAGAAATTGCTGGGTGTGGAGTACCGCGAGTCCGAAGAGATCACGCACGAGCAGCGAGAGACGGAGGCCGTGGCGGCAGCCAATGGCGAGACGGTGCAGGAGGCCGCAGGATCGACCGCCGAGCGCAAGCCGCCAGCCGGGAACGGAGCCGCTGCACCGATGGGCGATCCGCCACGTCCTGGAAGTCAGCCGCTCAATACGGTTGTTGAGATCAACGGCAAGCGTCTGCGGACGGCCGGCATCCAGGCCGATCAACTGGAGGCGATTTGGGCTGCAGCCGAGCGGTTGGGGAAAGGACCCGTGGCTGAGGTTCTCAAGGCATTTGGAGTGGAGAAATCGGTACACCTCTCTCGTGAGAAGGCGGGGCAGGTGTTGGCGAAGCTTAACGAGCGATTATCGAGACTTCGTTAAACGGCCTTGCGTCGCTCTTATCTAACTGGCGCGCACCTTGATTCGTACAGCGCCGTAATCAATGGCCAATGGCTTCCGGGTGACGCCCACGATCCGGGCAAGGAGATCGACGCTCGGAAGCCGTTTATCTCTCAGGCTTTCGAGGCGCCCGATCACGGACTGCGGCAACGCAAGCGCGGCGGCAAGTTCCGCCTGGGTCAGTCCGGCGCGCTCCCGCGCGGTTTTGATGGCCCGTGCGATCGCCACCCGAAGGCGCGCGCGGTCAAGCGCTGCACGGTAGGCGGGATCGCGCTCATTCTCTTTCAGATAGTCGCTGAGTGGTCTGGTGCGTGGCGTTGTTTTTTTCATAATTTCGGCGACTCCCATGTATCCAGCTATTGTGCGCCCGGTTGGAGGTCTTGCGCACACACCCTTGCAAGAACGGCTATCTCAAAGTCAGGGACACCACCTCCTTAGACAAATTCAGCCATACGCCGGCGGGCAGTCTCGATTTCACGCGGTGGCGCTTTCTGACTCTGCTTCTTGTATGCGTGCAATAAGATCATGCGGTTTCCCTCAATCACCACGTAGAAGATCCTGGTGCGGGGCGGAACCCGGAGTTCCCACAGCTGCCCCTCGATTTGGCGCATCGAGACAAGCGGCGCCTTGAGCCCGTGGGTCGCAAGGTCCTCAAGCACCGCGTCGATCTCGGCGCGCTCGTCCACGGGAAGCGCTCGCACATACTCCGCCACGGGAGAGCGGCCGCTCGGCGTCAGATAAAACTCAATCACCATAATAGCCAAATGGCTATATCATGTCAAGCGCCCAAACCGCTGTGCTGAGGCTCAGGGGACTCGGATCGCGTGTGAAGTCGCTCGGCCGGATTTGAACCGACTGTTCCGGGGGACTTTCCGGGATGACATAGCCGCGAGCGCCTTTGTACGTGTCCCCACCACGTCGCGAGCGACATTCATCCGATACGGCCGACCCTAGCAGGCACTCGGCGGCGCAGTCAATTTGTTCTCCAAGTCACTCCCTATTCGGAATGTCCAAATTCAAGGCTGCGCCTCCCAGGCCTGCTCCGGATCATCAAGGTCGGATGCGACGCGGACAAGGCCTGGGCAATCGTGGAGAAGAAATTGCTGGGCGTGAAGTACCGCGAGCCCGAGGAGATCTCCCACGAACAGCGAGAGACCGAGGCCGTGGCGGAGGTGCTCAGGGCGTTTGGCCGGAGAGGTCGGGGTATCTTTCCCGGGAGGACGCGGTGCAGGTGTTGGCGAAGCTCAACACGCGATTGTGAGCGCCCGACTCAACTCACTGTTGTCGTCGGCCGCTCAGTTCGCACGGATATCTCCTTGGCATCGGTTATTCTGTCCGGAGCGTAGAGCAGAACCCGGACCTCCCGAAGGGACGCGAACGCCGCCTCGATCATGGGTCGCACGTCGGACCAATCGAGCCCGCCGTTGCCACATCCGAGCGGCGGCACGGCAATTGAATGGATACCGAGACGTTTAATGTCCTCGACCAGCGCCTCCAGACCGGATTCGATATCTTCGAGTCTTGACTTGCCGCGCCAGTGGCGCTTGGTCGGAAAATTGACGATGTATTCCGGGTTCACCATTCGCCCGGTTTCGACGATGAACATGTGGCCCGGCTTCACTTGTTTGGCCCTGCACGCCCGCTCGTAGGCACGGAAGTTTTCCGGGAATGCTTGCTTGAACTGCAACGCGATGCCCTTGCCCATGTACCCGACGATGTTGACCGTATTGACCAAAGCCTCGGCGTCGGCCAGGAGCAGATTCCCCTCGGTGTGCTCAATCATGGCCATCCTCCTCCGTTCCCCATTTCTGCTTCCCTTGGGACGATCGCCGTCGAGCTCATCGCGTCCCCCATAACGCACTGACGGGGACGGCAAACATCCGCTCCCCAAAAGGAAGCACGTGCTCCCCATCGTACAACACCACGCCGGCAACAAACGCCTTGGCGGCAGCCTGCTGCAGTCTCCTCAGCCCGCGAAAATCCCTCTCGACAACGGTCCCTGCCGCCTTGACTTCGACACCCGCGAGGTGTTTCCCGTCTTGTTGGACGACCAGATCCACTTCATACCCGTCCTTGTCGCGGTAGTGGAAAAAAGCCATCTCGCGTTCGCACCAACTGGCTTGTCGTTTGATCTCACCGAACACAAAGGTCTCCAGAAGCTGGCCGAGCAAACCGCGATCAGCCAACAACTGTCCGGTGTCCAAGCCAAGCAACGCAGCGGCCAACCCCGTATCACCGACGTGTAGCTTCGGCGTCTTGATCAGGCGTTTGAGACGGTTGCGGTGCCACGGCGACACAAAGTCGATCAAGAAGACGGTCTCGAGCATGGAGACATAATCGCCGATCGTGGGCCGGCTCAACTGAAACGGCGCCGCGAGCTCGCTGACGTTGAGTAGTCGGGCGGTCTGTCCAGCCGCTAGCTCCAACAAACGGGGGATGGCATCCATGCGACTGAGCCGGCTGAACTCACGGATGTCACGCTGCACGATCGTCTCGATGTAGTTGCGGTACCACCCACGCCGTCTCCTCCACGTGGCACGCTTCTGCGGCTCCGGATAGCCCCCCTGAAGAATCCGTTCCACCAGTCCGTCGCCCAAGCGCCCGGCGTGGGGCATCTTCAGGGTCCCCGCGAAGAGTTCGTCCAGAAATCGCGGCACCGAGCCCTCGATTTCGCACTGCGCCAACGGAAACAACCGCAGGATCTCCATGCGCCCGGCAAGGGAGTCCGAGAGTTGGGGTACGAGCAAGACGTTAGCCGAGCCGGTCAGGATGAACCGTCCCGCGCGGCGATCGCGGTCGATCGCGCGCTTGAGCGACGTAAACAACTCCGGAGCGCGCTGTACTTCATCGAGAACCGTTCGTGACGGCAGGCGTTCGGCGAATCCGACGGGATCCTCGCGGGCCGCAGCTAACACGGTGGGGTCGTCGAAGGTGAAGTACGCATATCCTGCCTCCTCACCGACCAACCTGGCGAGCGTGGTCTTGCCACACTGGCGCGGTCCATGGATCAAGACCGCCGGTGTGTCGGAAAGGGCTTCGATCACCCGTGGGTGAAGATAACGAGGGTAGAAGCGGTAGTCAGCCATGCCGGCCAAATGTAACCCGGCATGTCGGCCAATTGCAAGTTTCAGTGTCGGCCAATTGTAAGCTGGCCGGACCGCGCTGCAGCCGGTCGGCGTCACGCGCCAGGAGAGTCAGGAGAACCTATTCAGGTCGAGGGGAGTTCAAGACCAAAACCAAGATGAATCCCACCAATTCGGTACTCCGGCGATAACACTCAGTGCGTCAGTACGCCGCTCGGCTGATCGAATGGGTTACGGCGGGAAGTCGTATTCGGCCTGCTACCACCATCATGTACACTCTCGATGCGATTTTTCACTAGGGGTGTGAGTAAATGCAGGTAAAGTGTACTTCTTAACGGCCTGGCTGAATGTATTCGGAGGCGTTCGGTTTCGCCCGGACGCAGCGGCAGGCCATGCTGGGGCTCTTAGTCGTGAACATCAGCGGTCCCGTACGCTCGTCGGCCATCTTGTGACGTCGGAGCGGTGGCGAAAGCCGGGAAGTCAACGACATCGAATCAGACCACGCCCACACATGAAAGGACGACGTTCACCCTAAAGCACCTCAGGCCACTGCCTCATGCCACTAAAGCCGCAACGTCCCCGGCTGCGCGCATTAAATGTTCGTATCGGTGTCATGAGCTGCTCTCACGCCGCCCACTCCCCACACAGCACTTCAGCCTGCTCAAGCACCGTCTGCGTCGCCTTCTCCTGCTTGTCCGGCGGATATCCGTGCTTACGCAGGATGCGCTTCACCAACACGCGGAGTTGGGCGCGCACGTTCTCTCTCACCGTCCAGTCGATTTTCACGTTCTTGCGCACCGTATCGACTAGTTCCTTCGCGATCATCTTGAGCGTGGGTTCGCCCAACATCTTCACGGCGCTGTCGTTGACTTCCAGGGCGTCGTAGAACGCCAGCTCGTCGTCGGACAACCCGAGCTTCTCGCCGCGAGCGTTCGCGGTCCGCATGTCCTTAGCCAGACCGATCAGTTCCTCTAGCACCTGCGCCGCTTCGATCGCGCGGTTTTGGTAGCGGCGGATCGCCTGTTCGAGCATCTCCGCAAACGAGCGGCCCTGCACCACGTTCTTTTGCCGACGCAAGCGAATCTCCCCTGCCAACAGTTTGCGTAACAGTTCCACGGCCAAGTTTCGCCGCGGCAGGCCGCGGACCTCGGCGAGGAATTCGTCCGAGAGAATCGAGATGTCCGGCTTCTTGAGTCCCGCGGCCGTAAAGATGTCCACCACCTGGTCCGAGGCCACCGCCTTCGAGACGATCTGCCGGATCGCGTGGTCGAGTTCCTCATCGGTCTTGCGCTCGCCGGGCACGTTCTTGGCGAGCACCGCGCGCACGGCCTGGAAGAATCCCACGTCGTCCCGAATGCGAAGCGCCTCTTCGTGCGGCACCGCGAGGGCAAAGGCCTGCGACAGCTCAGTGACTGCTCGGAGCAATCGGTTCTTGCCGTCCTCCAACGCCAGGATGTGTTCCTGCGCGGTAGGCAGGACGCCCAATCGCTCTTGCGGCGTGCCTGACACCCATTTGGTCCAATTAAAGCCGTGGAACAGGCCCAGACACACCTCGTACTTCTCCAACATCAGCGCCACAGCCTCGGCTTGATCGATCGCGGTCTTTCCGGTCCCGCCGCTTTCCGTGTATGTAGCCAGCGCCTGCTTCAGCTCGGCGGCAAGACCGAGGTAATCCACCACCAGCCCGCCCGGCTTGTCCTTGAACACACGGTTCACGCGCGCGATGGCCTGCATGAGCCCGTGGCCGCGCATGGGCTTGTCTACGTACATGGTGTGCAAGCTGGGCGCATCAAAGCCCGTGAGCCACATGTCGCGCACGATCACGATCTTGAACGGATCGTTGGAGTCCCGGAAGCGCTGGGCAAGCGCCTCGCGTCGCGCCTTGTTGCGGATGTGCTTTTGCCAGTCGGTCGGATCGGATGCCGAGCCCGTCATCACCACCTTGATCGTGCCCTGGTCATCCAGGTCACCCTGCCACTGCGGGCGCAGGGCCACGATCTCGCGGGACAGCTCCACGCAGATGCGGCGACTCATGCACACGATCATGGCCTTGCCGTCCATAGTGGCGAGACGGTTCTCGAAATGGTCCACCAGGTCGCGGGCGATCAACTGGAGCCGCCGTGCCGAGCCCACGATCGCTTCAAGCTGCGCCCACTTGGTCTTGAGCTTTTCTCGCTGCTCGACCTCTTCGCCCTCGGTGGCTTCCTCGAATTCTGGATCGATCTTGGGGCGCTCGGAGTCCTTCAGCGCGAGCTTGGCGAGCCGGCTTTCGTAGTAGATGGGCACGGTGGCGCGATCCATCACCGCGCGTTGGATGTCGTAGACGCTGATGTAGTCGCCAAACACCGCGCGGGTGTTCTTATCCGTCACCTCGATCGGCGTGCCGGTAAAGCCGATGAACGAAGCATTGGGCAGCGCATCGCGCATGTGCCGGGCAAAGCCGTCGATAAAGTCGTACTGGCTGCGGTGCGCCTCGTCGGCGATGACGACGATGGTGCGTCGCTCCGACAACACCGGGTGGCGGTCGCCCTTCTCCTCGGGAAAGAATTTCTGGATCGTCGTGAACACCACTCCGCCCCCGGCCACACGCAGCTTCTCGCGGAGGTCGGCGCGGTTCTCGGCCTGCACCGGATCTTGTCGCAACAGGTCGCGACAGCGCGCAAAGGTGCCGAAGAGCTGATCGTCCAAATCATTGCGGTCGGTCAGCACCACGATCTCAGGCTTTTCCCCGATCCTTGCGTGTGCCACACTACGCCCACGCGCCGGTCGCCAAGCTCGCCTCCCGGTTTGTGCCCGGTCTCATAACGCCCAGGGACCTCTCCGGTCTGTTCGGCGGACACGAGCTTGGCCGCACGCAATGTCTCTTCCACCGCCACGTTCACCGCATGGAACTGGTGATAACCAGCCATCTTCTTGGCCAGCGCCCCGCCACCCAGGTCCTCGAACACCAGGAAGTGCCGCACCAAGTTGAGAAACCGCCGCTTGTCGAACACGCCTTCCAGAACGACCTGCAACTCAGCCAGACTCGCGGGCGCATCATCGCGCCCGCCGATCGTGCGCCACGGCTTGAACCACTCGCGCCCTGCCCCGAGCGAACCAATGCGCGC
>JACQCD010000009.1 GCA_016201825.1 Nitrospirota bacterium
CGCCGGTCGAAACGAGGCCAGCGCCTCGTTCGCGCGGCTGGGGTGGACGCGATTGGTGAGCAAGATGACCGTCAAGCCCACCTCGGGATCAACCCAGATCGATGTCCCGGTGAATCCCAGGTGTCCGAACGAGCGTGGTGAGAAATACCGGCCCGCTGTCGAAGGCTCCGTCCGGACCGTCCACCCCAAGGCCCATCCGCCGTCGCCGACGCGTTGTTGCCGGGTGAGAAATTCCTTCGCCAGCGGCGCGGGACCGAACGGCATGCCCTCGGTCCGACTGGCGCGCCACGCCCGGACGAGTCGATGGACGTCCCGGGCGTCCGCGAAGAGCCCTGCGTGGCCGGACACTCCGCCCATCGCATACGCGTTCTCGTCGTGGACCTCACCCCGTAGGATCCGACCGCGCCACGAGCAGGACTCGGTGGCGGCGATCCGCCGACCGTGGAGGTGGGCTTCCGAGGCGCGGTCGCCGACCGGCAAATAGCCCGTTGAGTGGAGCCCGAGTGGCCGGATAATGCGCTCGTCCGCGACGCGATCCAACGACTGGTTCGCGTCGCGCTCGATGAGCGATCCCAACAGGATGAAGCCGAGATCGCTGTACCGGCTGACCGCCCCCGGCCGATTCTCCAACGGCTCCCGCTCGACCGCGTTGATGAGACGCGCTCTCCCTTCAGCGGTCGCGACGGTCGCGGGGTCGAGTTGTTGAAAGAACGGCCGCCAAGCCGGAAGGCCGGACGTGTGGGTCAACAGGTGCCGCACCGTCACGCCCGCTTTTGCGCCAGAGTTCCAGGAGGGCAGCGCCGCGCTGATCGGCTCGTCGAGAGTGATCCGGCCCTCCGCGACCAGCAACAGCATCAGCGTGGCGGTGATCAGCGGTTTGGTCAGGGACGCAACGTCGAACACCGTGTCGCGGGTCATGGGATCGGGGGTGGGGACGAGCGCGGCGTGGCCGTACGCTTCAAACAGAACGATCTCGCCACGCGCTTCGACCAACAGGACGGCCCCCGGGAACACTCCTTCGTCGGTCGCCGTCGCCGTGTCATGATCGCCAGTATAACGCGGTGCCTCTGCAAACCCAATGGTCGCCCTCGCGGGGACTCCACGTACTATTTGATGGAACCGTTGTGTTATCATAGCGGCGTGTCAGGCTCATCCGATCGTACGATATCCGTTCCGCTGTCGTTGTCCGGCGCGGTGCGCGCGAGCGCAACCGAGCAAGCCCCGGCCCCCTCAGAACGCCGTTCCACCATCGAGGCGCTGGTGACGTTGTTGGGCCGCGAGTCCAAGTCGGCGAATCTCGCGATTATCCGATCCCGCCTGCTCGAAGCGGGCGCGGCGGCGCTCCCCTCCCTGGACCGCGCGCGTGAGTCGAATGACGACGAGGAGCCCGCGGGGGCGGTCGCGCTGGAGATTCGGCGACGGATGCTCGATGCGGAATGGATCCGGTGGGCGTCGAGCTCCGATGCGGATCTTGAAGCCGGGGCGCTGTTGATCGACCGGTTCGGCGACCCACTTCGGGATCAGGCGCCGGTTCAGCGCGCGCTGGACGACCTGGCGACCGAACTGGGGCGCCGTTTGGAGGGCGTCTCGCGGCCCGGACCGACGATCGAGACCCTGACCTCGTATCTGTTCGACGAGGTGGGATTGCGCGGGAATACCAACGACTATGAGGACCCCGAGAACAGCTATCTGTCCCGCGTTGTGGAGCGCAAACTCGGCATTCCCGTCTCGCTCTCGGTGGTGGTGCTCCTCATCGCGCGACGGCTCCGGCTCCCCCTCGTCGGGATCGGGATGCCGGGACATTTCATCGTGAGATACGGAGCACGCGAATCCGGCCCCTATCTCGACGTGTTTGGACGGGGCAAGGTTCTCACGCGGGGCGACTGCGCCGAGTGGCTCCGCACCTCCGGCTTCGACTTCGAGCCGCGGATGTTGCGTCCCGTCGACTCCCGACAGATCGTAGCGCGGATGCTGCGGAATCTGGTCGCCGTGTTCTCGAAGCGGGGAGCCGCTTCGGAGGTGGCGATCCTGTCCCAGTATCTCAGGGCGGTCCTCGCGCCCACGGCGTCGGTGGACATCCCCGTAGGATCAGACCCGTCGGCGGAGAGCGCGGCGGGCTGACGGGCCGTCAGGGCCGTTCCCGCGCGACGCGAGCCTCCGGATGACGAACGACCCTGCAAGAGCCGGTGCCGCCCCGCCCTTGGTCGAGATCACCATCCTCGGGCGCGCCTGCCTTGCCCGGCCGGACATGACGCTCGTCTGGGTGCTGTACGACCAGGGCTACATCGAGTCGAGCAGTCGGTTTTGCTGGAACGGTACCTGCCTCTACTGCACGGTCCACGTCGTCATGCCCAATAGCCGCAAGGTCGTGCGCGCGAAAGCGTGCGAGATCTTTCCCGCGGCGGGCCTGCGGGTGGTGAAATTGGGCGGGGAGTTCCTTCTCGCCCCGCGCCTCGCGTCGTGAAGGTCGATTGGCCCCAGTATAAAGAGCTGCTCCGTCCGCATCGCGCCGCGATGATCGAAGCCTCGCTGGCGGTGATGGGGGTGGCCGTCCTCAATCTCGCCATCTTATGGTTGTTTCGCTATTTCTTCGACCATGTTCTTGTTCGTCACGACATGACGGCGCTGTGGAGGATCATCTGGGCCGCGCTCGCGCTCTTCGCGCTCCACAGCCTTCTCTCGGTCCGCCAGTACGTCCTGTTGGCGCGCGTGGGGCAGCGGCTCGTGACGGGGTTTCGTCTCCGCGTCGTGGAGCATCTGACCCACCTGTCGCTCGATTTCTTCGTCAAGCGGCGCACCGGCGAACTGCTGTCGCGGGTGGCGAGCGACGTCGGCACGATCCAGAATTTGGTGACGACCGTGCCGGTGAATCTGGCCAAGCAGGCGGTCACGCTCGTCGGCGCGATGGGACTGCTCTTGTACATGAACTGGCGGTTGTGTCTCATGATTCTGGCGATCGTGCCGTTGGTCGTGCTGGTGGCGCGGCTCTTCGGGCGCCGTCTGAAGGCGCTCTCGACCGAGACACAGGACCACATGGCCGAATCGACGACGATCACCGAGGAATTGATTTCCGGGATCAAGCTCGTGAAATCCTTTCTCATGGAGCGCCACGAGGTGGACCGCCTGGCGGCGAACCTCGACCGGACCGACGCGGTGGCGCTGCGCCGGGCGAGGCTCATGGGCGTGTTCGTGCCGGTCATCACGCTCGTTACGCTCGTGGGAGCGCTCGGCGTGCTCTGGTTTGGGGGGGTGCAGGTGATCGGGGGCGCGATGACGCCCGGAGACCTCGTCGCCTTTTTGCTGTACGGCGGCATTCTCATGGGGCCGTTTTCGACGATGGCTCGCGTGTTCACGCAGGTCAAAGAAGCCCAGGGCGCGATGCAGCGCGTCATGGAGATCTTGAACGAACGCCCCACGGTGGTCGACCCTCCGCACGCGGCCCCGTTGGCCCCGGTGCGTGGCCGGGTCGACGTGCACGGCATCACGTTCTCCTACGAACCCGGCCGCCCGGTGGTCAAAGACGTCGCTTTGACCGCGGAGCCCGGCCAGGTGGTCGCGCTGGTGGGCCCCAGCGGCGGGGGGAAGTCGACGCTGGTGCACCTGCTTCACCGCTTCTACGACCCTGATTCGGGCTGGATCGCGCTCGACGGCCGCGACCTGAAGACGATCAAGCTCGCGGACCTCTACGCGCAGATGGCGCTGGTGCCTCAAGAAACCATCCTCTTCGGCGGGACGGTCGGCGAGAACATCCGGTTCGGGCGCCACGGAGCGTCGGCCGAGTCGGTCACCGCCGCGGCCGACGCCGCCCACGCGCACGGCTTTATCCAGGCTCTCCCGAAGGGCTACGACACCGTGGTGGGGGAGAAGGGCGTGCGCCTCTCGGGGGGCCAACGCCAGCGGATCGCGATCGCCCGCGCGATTCTCAAAGACCCGCGCATTCTGATCTTGGATGAGGCGACCTCGGCGCTCGACAACGAATCGGAGGTGCTGGTGCAGGATGCGCTCGACCGCCTGATGCGTGGGCGGACGACCTTCGTGGTCGCCCACCGCCTGTCCACTGTGCAGCGCGCCGATCAGATCCTGGTCCTCGACCGAGGTCAAATCGTGGAACGCGGAACCCACGACGAGCTGTTGTCCAATCGGGGGCTATACCACCGCCTGTCGGTCGCCGCGTCGGCGGGTGCGGGGTTGATTCCGTAAGCACCCCATTTGATAGAAAAGGAAGGGGCACAATGGAAGAAGCGTTTGAACCAATCAAGCAAGCCGTGATCGAGAACCGCCTGCACCTAGCCATCATCAAGACCAAGGCGCGCCGATTACTCACGTGGCCGAGGGGCGAGGAGCGCCGCTGGGTGCCGGTGGGCCGGATGGCGATGGCCCAAGGCCTCGGCATACTCTTTATCGTTTCGTCGCTGGCTGGCGCGTATTTTTGGACGACGTGGGAGCTAATGCGGATGATCGTCGCCTGCACGCTGAGTCTGGTCTCGCTGCGCTATTTAGACCGTATCGCCGCCCACCATGTCCAAGAGCTTGCGATGACGGACGAGGCCTTCTTCCGCGCGGGACGGGACTCGGGTCTCATCGAACTCGAACAGGTCAAACCGCAAGGCGCTGACTCGAAGTCTCAAGCCTCCGCGTACTGAGGCGAACCAAGTCACTTTGTTCCCCCCTGCTGCGCAAGGATGGGGGCCAACTCGAGGTTCTTGTCTTCAGGTGTTTGGGACCGACCTGCGGCGGCAGGTTGTCATCCTTGCTCCTTTGTGCGCGTATCGAAGGGGCTGAAGATCACATGAGAAAGATCGCGGCCGATGTCGTCCTCCTCCCGTCGAGGGAGGTTATGGAGGCCTGCGTTCGGCTCAATCAGGAGCTGCTTCAGAGCGGCGAGTCGCGGATCGTCTTGAACACGAGCGACTGCGTGCCGCATATCTCGCTTGCCATGGGGTGTTTGAAGGAGGAAGACCTCCCGGCGGTCGAACTTGTCCTCACGGAGATCGCTTCCACCGTTCAACCCCTGACGCCTCCGATTTCAAGGCTCATGGTCGGTCGCACTTCCACCGGAGAGAGCCTCTTAAGTCTCTTGATCGAACCGACGCGGCAACTCCAATCGCTCCACGAGACCGTCATGAGGCGGATTGCACCCTATATGACGTACGATGCCACCCGCGAGATGTTCGTCGATCCTCACGCCACGCGGGCATCGAGTGCGCAGTGGGTGAACAATTATCCCAAGGCCGCGAGCTTCGAACGGTTCTCCCCTCACATCACGATCGGTATCGGCAGCCTGGAGGCCTCCGCGCCCTTCCCGATGGATTACCGTGCCTCGATGCTCGCGCTCTGCCACCTGGGCCATGATTGTACGTGCCGAAGGATTCTCTTTGAGGCGATGCTTCGAGGATGATTGTTCCCACGGTGATTCTCGTGGCTGGTCACACCGCTTTGCCCATTGTTTCTCGCACACCCTGACCGTCCCTATCCCAAAGAGTTATTGACGCTCTCTCTTGGTTTCTGGCAGCATAGTGCCATTAAAAGCGTTTCCTTCGCGCATTCGTGCGACACGCCGCCTTTCACGGGCTCGGGCGTTATTCGCTTCCGCGTAGTGCGCGTGCTCCCGAGGGCTATTTCCGTCGAAGAATCGAACGCTCGTTTCTCTGAGCGATGAACGTGGGCGTTCCCAAATACGTAATCCGCGACGTGACGTACTCTCCCGTTGGGTTTTCTCCCCTTGGTGCAGGTCATTTCTATGACAGCGGCCCAGCTCCTCGAAAACCATGGGCCGTCCCGTGGGGCCGAGGCAGAAAACCTCTGCCGGGGATAAGAAGAAGATTTTTCTCTCTTTTTTCTACGCCATGGATCTTGAGCGAGACGAGATTGGCAAAAGCGATTAGAAATAGCAGGGGTGGCTGCTGGAAGCGTTCGGCGCGATTTTTGCTTGCTATTTCCCTAATTTCTCTGTTCTGTGAGGACGAGGAGCCCTCAGTCCCCGGATCTTTCAGAGAGATGGGGCTGTCAACGGGAATGGCGGCTGAACGCCACGGGAAGACAAGAGGGCGCGATCGGTTTGGAACAGAACGGTCTTCTCTGCTGTCTTTTATACACGTTAATTTCTCGGGTTGTCAGAGCGGTTCTATGGCCGAGGGTGCTAGAGAGTATGCCTGAACACGTCGCGGATCGGCAGATGGCGAATCCGTCAACGCACCTCCTGGCGCCGCCGCGGGCGCTTGGGAAGGGGGTCTCCCAGTCGTGGTTTATGGTGCGTCTCGGGGTGTGGCTCTGTTGGCTGTCTATCCTTCTGCGCATTCACACCCTGCCGGCGCTCCTCAAACAGATTACGCCGCTCCAGGGAGAACCGAGAAGTCCTCTCGAGACGGAACGAGCTGTCCAACTGGTGGTGCGGCTCTGTCGGCTGCCGTTCTTTCGCCGGCCGGTATTCCCGCGCCTGTGCCTGCGGCAATCCCTGGCGCTCTATCGTACCTTGACCCGGATGGGTTATCCGGTCGAAATTCACTTTGGCATCCAGAAGGATGGGGAGGATCTGCGTGGGCATAGCTGGGTGACGGTGCATGGGCAGTCTGTGGCAGAGAACGCACAGAGGGAAGTGTTTACAGCCATCTACTCGTACTCTTCAGCTACCAATCGCTCTTTGGCAGATTAGGGCAAGCCGCGTCAGCGGGTAGTAAGTCCACCTAACAAAAGGAGGCAACACAATGGAAAAGCCGGAAGGTCAACGAGCACAGCATGCCCCAGAAGGGCAAGGGGCCAACCCCTGTGCGTCTTTTGCCAAGGAGCCATGGCACGAACCGAAGCTGACAAAACATGGAGCTTTGGAAGATACGACCGGGGGAGGCGGGATCTTTGGATCATTTTATGGCGGGCATGGCGGCGGTCACGATGGTAACTATGGTGGTGGTTACGGCGGCGGGCATGATGGTAACCATGGTGGTGGCTACGGCGGCGGGCACCACTAAGGGAGAGGCGAATAGGTGGACCTGTATACCTTCCATGGTCTGACCTTAGAGGTGAAGCAAGAAGGGCAGGAGACCGGGGAGTCTCTGACTCGGCTCCTGCCCTTCTTGTCGTTTGCCAGGAGCCGGGCCCGTGCGAGGACGCCATCTATTTGTCTTTCAGTTCGTCTGGACGGCCAGGGGGTGAGCGTCCCACCGAGAGCCCACGAGGTATTCGAGTCCGATGGGTTGTGCGGACTAGAGGGAGGGGAGGACTTCTACCTCACCGAGGGGTCATCTCTCTTTCACCTTCAGCCTTTGCGGGGACAGGGAGAGGCCGACCTAGCCCCCGGATTCTTTCATCAGCCACCACTCCTGCAATACAAATTCTGGGCGGTTGGGCTGCTCAAGCTGTTACGCCCTCTGGGGGTCTATAGTCTGCATGCCGCAGGCGTCGTCACGCATACGGGGCTGGGTCTCCTCATCGTCGGTGAGTCGGGCAGCGGGAAGTCTACCCTGGCCCTCGGCTTGGTTCGGCAGGGTTGGGGCTATCTGTCGGATGATACCGTACTCCTACGCCTTCAGCCGGACGGGGTAGAAGCCTTGGCGTTCCGCAAGCATTTCCACGTCGCCCCCAACGTCACGCCGGGTGCCGATCTTCCGTTAGGAGAGGCGATGCCAGATCTCTCTCGGAGGCGAAGGCGGATCGTTGACATGGAAGAGGCGTATCCCGGGCAGTACATCGCTGGGTGTACGCCACGCGTTCTGCTTTTTTCTCGGATTGTCCCACACGCGCACAGTACTCTGCTCCCCTTGGAACACCCGCAAGCCCTCTGGCGCCTTCTATCACAAAGCGGTCCGCAACTGTTTGACCGAGGCACGATGGGCCAGCAGTTGGAGGCCCTGAAGCGACTGGTACAGCAGACATCGACCTATGAGCTCCTGGCCGGGCGCGATCTATACCAAGATCCTATGATACTCATGCACCTCCTGAGGGAGGCCGAAGGAGAAAAGCGATGGGGAGACCACTCGTCCGGCAAGAAGGATCCATGGTCCGATTAGATCAGAAGATGCGGCCGCACCCAGAGGTGGTCGATACTGAGTTCGAAAGCGGGGAAGGGGTTCTCCTCCATCTGGAGAGCAAAACCTACTATAGCCTCAATCTCACCGGTATGCGCATCTGGCGGGGCTTGAAACAGGGATTGACGTTAAAGGAGATCAGCCACAATCTCCAAACGGAGTTTGAAGTGGATGAGGAAAGAGCCGAATCCAGTGTGTTGACGGTCGTGGGCGAACTCTCCCAACAGAATCTGCTGCAGACGCCGGAGTGAGGCATCCGCTTCGTGGTGTTCGGCCGGGGGTTGGCGGTGGGGTAATAGGTCCCCAGCCCATGATGAAGTCCCGTGGAGGAAGATCTTGTCAAAACCATGCACCAAGGTTCTGAAGACCGACGGGCGCCCTGAAGCCGAGTTGCTGCTCTACGCTGCGAGGACTTGCCTGGACTCCGAAGAGACCGAGCGGATCAGGGCCCTGGTGCGAGAGGATATCGATTGGACGTATCTGCTCCGATTAGCGCTCTCCCACGGGGTGATGCCGCTCCTCTATCGGAGCCTGAACATCCACTGCCCTGACGCGGTCCCCAAAGGCGCCCTGGATCAGCTTCAGGGTCATTTCTTTGCTAACGCGGCGCGCAACCTCTTCCTGACCGAGGAACTGCTCAAATTCATGGATCTGCTCGAGGCAAATGGCGTCCCTGTTATCCCATATAAGGGACCGGCCCTGGCCGCTTCGGCGTACGGCAACCTTGCCCTCCGCGAGTTTGGCGATCTGGACATCCTGGTTCACGAGCGCGATGTCCCGAGAGCCAAGGACCTCCTCATTTCTCGAGGATATCGGCCCAATGTCGAACTGCCCAGCGCAAAGGAAGCAAGCTACATTCAATTCAGAGGTGCGCGTGGATTCTCACGCGGCGATAGCGGGGTTTGCATCGATCTTCATTGGGGAGTCACATTACATAAGAAGTCCTTCTCGTTCCCGATCGATGAGGAACGTTTGTGGGAGCGCCTTGAGCCGGTATCCCTGGGTGGCAGGACCGTCCACAGCATCCCGCCTGAGGAGTTACTGCAAATCCTCTGCGTGCACGGGTCGCGGCACTGCTGGGAGCAGCTAAAGTGGATCTGCGATATCGCAGAACTGGTACGCGCTCATCAGGGGCTGGATTGGAAACGGCTCATGGAGGAGGCCCGCAGCTTACATAATAGTCGGATGCTTCTTCTGGGCCTCCTCTTGGCACGGGATCTCTTGGGGGCAATCCTCCCGGAGGAAGTCCTGCAAACGATGCGGGCCGACCGCGTGGTAAAGTCCCTTGCCGCGCAGATACGCGAGAGGATTTTTGCCGAAGCCGGCGGCCCGCTCAGGGTGTTTGAATCTTCCCTCTTCTATCTCCGGATCCGGGAACGCCTGTGGGACGGAGTGCCGGACTTTCTCCAGATGGTGATCACGCCGGACGGAAAAGACTGGGAGTTTCTCCCGCTGCCCGAATCGATTTCTTTCCTCTACTATTTGCTCCGGCCGATCCGGTTAATCGGGAAGTACGGGGTGAATCCATTGAGGCGCTCTCTCCGCCGCGCAGCCTAGCTCCAACGTCGCTCCGGCGATGGGGTGTTACCCCGCCTTCCTCGCAAACCCGATCTGCGTATACGCCCAGCGGTTGACCGGCCACCATCGCCGCCAGACGAGGTCGAGTCGGTTCAGCCCCATCACGGCGCGCTCGCCCCAGCCCATCCGCTCGGAGAACTGATATCGCTCAGGGTGCGGGATCAGAAACGAGAAGAAGTCGAAACCGTAGGTGCGCTCGATTTGAAAGCCGTGGCGGGCCAAGAGGTCGCGCATCTCTTGGCGGGCGAACGTGTTGAAATCGAGTTGGCGGCCCCGGAAGGACCAGGCGTGTGTGTGGCCTCGCTCACGTTCGGCGCGGGCGACTCGCCGTTCGTCGGCGTCCCAGAAGAGCCCGGGGTGGAATTTGTTGTCGTAGTCGAGTACGAGCAAGGCGCCTGGGCGGCAGAGGCGCGAGAGTTGCTTGAGCGCGGTGTCGTAGTCCGGAATGTGTCCGATGACGTCGCCGTAGGCGACCACACAGTCGAACGCGCCGTCGGGCAGGGGCGGGTTGGTGAGGTCGGAGCAGACGAAGCTCACGTTGCTCACCCGCTCGCGCGCGGCGCGCTGTTCGGCAAGCGCCAGCGCGTCGGGGGACACGTCGAGGCCCGTGACGTGCTTGGCAAAGCGCGCAGCATAGAAACTGTGGTAGCCCTCGCCGCACCCGATGTCCAGCACCGATTCGTACGGCCCGCCGTGGCGGCCCTCCTCGAAGATCTCGCGTTGGCAGGCGTCGAACAACTGGTAGATACGGATGAAGTACGGGTACGTCGCAAGGTCGACGCCCGCGATGTTCGCGTAGAACGCCTTGACGTGGTCGATATGATGGGGATCGATCAGCTTGATGCGGGGGGTGGGCATAGGGAGGCGATTATACCTTGGTGCGAAGTGAATGTGTAGGGGCGAGGCGGTGCCTCGCCCTCGCTCCCCTGATTGGGCAACCATGAGCGGGCCTAGGCGATACGCCGCTTCGGAACACACGTACCGTTAACCGGCGAGGATCTTGGCGGTGGTTTTAAAGTGGACCTTCGCGAAGGCGGAGAGGGCGTCGGAGCCGCGGTCCCTCACCAGTCGTTTCGCCGCGGCCTCGACCAGCGCGGACGCGCCATTGGGCAAAGTGATGCCTGCTTCCCCCGAGAGCCGCTCGAGGCGGCGAACGAACTCCCAACGGGCGACGATCGATGCGGCGGCGACGGCGACGTCTTCTTCGGCGCGGTGCCGCTGTTCGAGGCGGATCGATCTCCCCTTCTTCATCAGAGCGTCTTTGATGAAGCGCTCGTCGCCGAACTGGTCGGACAGCGCCATGGTGGCCGGGCACCCCGCTTCCAACACGTTCTCGATCGCACGCGCGTGGCCCCAACCCAGGAGTTTGTTCAGATTCTTCAGCTTGCCGTAGATCTCGTTGTACTTGGCGGGGCCGATCGCCACCACGCTCGTCCGGCAGAGCCCGGTGATGTCGGGCGCGAGTCCCGCAATGGTGCGGTCCGACAACGTCTTGCTGTCGCGCACGCCCGAACCGCGCAGGAGTTGGGCCACGTGGGTGTCCACGCACACGGCGGCGATCACCAGCGGCCCAAAGTAATCGCCTTTCCCTGACTCATCGACGCCGATCCAGCAGTCCTCCGCCGGAGTCATCGCGCCATCGTGGGTGCATACTGTCTTGGCATGGGAGGCGACTGTAGCAAAACCGGGACGGCGTATCAAGGCCGTCCGGCGCGAGGGACGGGGGTCAGGTCGGCATGGCGCCGGGAGACGGCTTCGCCGGTTCGGCGCGGCACCGCGTCCGCAGTGTTACCCACTCCTCGGCCTTCCCTAAGCTGGTGTGGGGTGCCGGCGCTCCGGCGGCCAAGGCACGGAGCCGCTCGATGCGCTGCGCGGTCGAGGGGTGGGTGGAGAAGTGCTGGAGGGTGCTCGGAATAGCCGATCCCTCGCGGGCCAGCACGTCGTAGAATGCGATCATGCCGGCGGGATCGATCCCGGCGGCGAGGATCATCCGCATGCCCTCCGCGTCGGCCTCCGCTTCACGATCCCGGCTGTAACGCAGCAGCCCAAGCGTGCGGGCGGCGTCCAGGCCGAAGGCCGCGATGCCGCTGGCGTCTCCGGTGAGGGCCCCGACCAGCAGGCCCGTGGACGCGTGCTGAAGCAGGGTGCGCGTCGAGTGACGCTTGAGGACGTGCTGCGCCTCGTGCGCGAGGACGCCGGCCGCCTCTTCGGGGGTCGCGGTCCGCTCGATCAGCCCGCGGAGAAGGACGATGGACCCGCCGGGGGCGGCGAAGGCGTTGAGGGTGGGGTCGTCCGAGACGATCACCCGGAAGGCGTACGGCGAGTGCGGGACGGACGCCGTCAACGCGCCGAGGATTTCATCGAGGCGCCGTTGGAGGATGGGGTCGTCGCAGCGCCGCTCGGGCGGAGCGATTTGCTGGACGATCGCCTGCCCCAGCCGTTCCTCCCAGGGGACGGGGACCAGCGGTACCGCCGCCACCGCCGGAATGCCCCAGCGGAACACGACGGCGACGATCCCGATCGCCGCCGTCGCCGCCAAGAGCGTCAGCAGACCGCGCGTCCTGCGCCGGGACGGGTCGTGGAGGCGCGAGGCCAGTCGCGGCACGAGCTGGTAGAGTCCCGAAAGGAATGCGGCGTCCGCCACGAGGAGCACCTCGGGGATGGGGCTTCCGTGCTCGAGGCGCACTTGTTCGCCGGCGTAAAATCCCTGCGTTTGGTGGAGGTCCTCGTAGGTCCACAAGAGCGTCTTCCCGCTCTCGGTGGTGATGTGCAGACCGTTTGGCAGGAGGTGGATCGTCGCGCGTTGGCGGCTGGCGACCCGGCAGTCGAGATAGAACCCTGTCCACTCGCGCTGCATCAGCACGTCCCGGGCCGGGGGGGCGCTGCGTCGCCTCCCGACCTTGTCCTGCAAGGAGTTACCCGATTGCGAACCCGCTGTCCATATCCAGCAGACTGTCCAGCGCTTCGCCGGTCGCCGTCGCGGCCAGCGCCTCCTGCCGGATGGCGGCGAGGTCGAACGGGCCCTCGATCGCCAGATACTCGAATTGGGTGAGACCGCATTTGGCGCATTGCATCGTGTTGAGCGTGGAACTCCTTACAACGCCTCACATCGCTGGGATGACGGTTGTCAAGTGTAGCAGATCGCTGAGCCCGGCGAGCCCGCCGTGGGCATGGATTGAAGCGAATAATCACGTCGGCGAACCGGTTCTTCTCTATACCGGGGCCCTCGTGGCTTCGGGTGGGAGAGGCCATGTGGGTTCGCGTGTGCGCCTGGTGCTGGCGCGTGCTGGAGAAAAGACAGCCGGACGAGACCGTCAAGTGCCCGTGCGGTTGGAAGTGGGAGTGAGGGGAAGAGTGGATTCGTCGCTGGAGGTGAGGCCGTACCGGCGGATCTTCAAGCGCAGCGTCTTGTAATCGATCGCGAGCGCTTGAGCGGCCTTGACCCGGCTCCAATGTGTTCGACGGAGCGTGTCCAGAGGGGCGATCTTTTCGGCCTCCTCACCCTCCAAAGACTTCGTCACGAGCCCGACCGACATCCGCTTGGCAATGCCCACGCCCAGCGCTGGGCGTGGCGGATCTGGGTTGATCCTAGATCCCAACCTCCATCACGTTCGGCTCCGCGAGAACCCTCTTACCCGTCACGTCGAGCTTGGCCGCGCCTCCATCAGTCCACCGCCTCCCGGACCAGCCGATCCACGTCGTGTCCGTTGACCAGGGCCACCAGCGTCTTCCCGCCCCGGACGAACGGGTTCGGTGGCGGCCAAAACTTTCGCTTGCAGTTCGAGCGGCGCGAAGGTATACGTATCGGTGCGCGTCGGAACTCAGCCGATGCAGTGACCCTCATGCGAAGCAGAAAAGGAGAGCGGATGTTCGTTCAATTCGTGGCCGTCGTCGTCCTCGCGGTGTTCACCGGTTTCGCCAACGCGCAGGACAAGCCGGTTCTCAAGACCGACAAGGACAAGGTAAGTTATAGCATCGGGCTAGACATCGGGACGAACTTCAAACGGCAGTCGGTCGATCTCGATCCGAAGGCCTTGGCGGCGGGGATCGCCGACGGACTGTCCGGCGGAAAGCCGTTGCTGAGCGAGGATGAAGTTCGAAAGGTCCTGGCCGAGTTTCGGCAACAGATGACGACGAAGGCGCAACAGATGGCCCAGCAGGCCGCCGACAAGAACCAGAAGGATGGCGAGGCGTTCCTGGCCGAGAACAAGAAAAAGCCGGGCGTGGTCACGCTGCCGAGCGGCCTGCAGTACAAGGTGATCAAGGAGGGGACCGGAAAGATTCCCAAGGCCACCGATACGGTCGAAACGCATTATCGGGGCACGTTGATCGACGGGACGGAATTCGACAGCTCGTACAAACGAAACGAGCCCGCCAGTTTTCCCGTCAACGGGGTGATCAAGGGATGGACCGAGGCGTTGCAATTGATGAAGGTCGGCTCGAAGTGGCAGCTGGTTGTTCCATCGACTCTCGCCTACGGCGCGCAGGGAGCCGGACAGCTCATCGGCCCCAACGCGACGTTAATTTTCGAGGTCGAGCTGCTATCGATCAAGTAGGCGCGGCGACTGAGAGACCGCGTGCGGCCCGACTCCTGACCGCGGGATAGTGGACGCCGTGGCGTCCGTCGTGGGCGACAGCCCGTCTTCAATGTGAAGCCGACCACTGATCACCGTCGCACCACGTTGTCGGATGACTTGCGGACGATCCTCGGCCATGCCGAGGGGAAGGCGCTGTCGTTCCGAGACATCATCGATGTGCTGCGCGGACGGGGGTTCGACGTGCTGGTCATCATTCTGGCGCTGCCCTTCTGCCAACCCATCCCGCTGCCCGGCCTCTCCACGCCGTTCGGCCTCGCGCTGATGGTGTTTGGGTTCCGCATCGCCTTGCGGCAGCGCCCGTGGCTCCCCGACTGGATCCTCCGGCGAGAGATCTCCTACGAGACGCTCACGAAACTCGTGACGGGGGCCCTCGCGGTGGCTTCCCGGATGGAGCGGGTGGTCCACCCCCGGCTCCGCTTCTTCAACCGCTGGCCGAGTTTCACGTTCTTAAACGGCCTCGTGATCGTCTCGAGCGCGTTTCTCCTGATGCTCCCGTTGCCGATCCCGTTCTCCAACACGATCCCGGCATGGTCGATTCTCTTGCTGGCGGCGGGGATGATGGAGGAGGACGGGGCCGTCATCGTGGCGGGTTACCTCGTGGCCGGCGCCGCGTGGACGTACTTCGCGACGCTGTGGTGGCTCGGCGAGGCCGAGATCGAGCGGTTGGGGATCTTCTGATCACTTCATCGTGTCTTCGGGGCGCGCAGCCTAAGACCGGAGGCCGATGGTGCGGGGCCAAGCCGTGATTCTTCCCGAGTACCACGCCGGAAGTATCGTCAACCTCATGGCCTCGTTGATCGCCGCGAGGGGAGGTGAGCCGTCGCCCTACGCGCCGCTGCCCGCTCTGGATCCCTCGCGCCTGCACGGCGCCACGAACCTCGTGCTGCTGGTCGTCGACGGCCTCGGGTATGACTACCTCACCACGGTCGGGGCGGGCGGCGCGCTGCACCATCATCTCAAGGACAAGATCACCACGGTCTTCCCCGCCACCACGGTGACCGCCATCACCACCTTTTTGACGGGCATGGCGCCGCAGCAGCACGCGCTGACCGGGTGGTTCATGCACTTTAAGGAAGTCGGCGGTGTCACCGCCGTCCTTCCCTTCACACCCCGCCACGGCGGGCCGCCGCTCGCCAAGTCGGGGGTTGATCCGGCCGCGCTGTTCGGCCACGTGCCGGTGTTCGACCGAATGAACGTTCGCACGTATGCGGTGCTGCCCAAGCGGATCGTCGATTCCGAGTTCAACGTGGCGCACAGCGGCCGCGCCGAACGACGATCCTATCGGTCGCTGAAGCGGTTCTTCAAGACCATCGCCGAGATCAGTTGTGTGGGCGATCATCCGAAGTACGTCTACGCCTACTGGTCCGAGCTGGATGCGATCGCGCACGAGAGCGGCATCGCGAGCCGGAAGGCGGCCGCGCACTTCGCCGAGTTCGACGCGGCGTTTGGCGCGTTCGTGAAAACGATGGCTGGAAGCGACAGCCTCATCGTGGTGACGGGCGACCACGGGTTCATCGACTCGGCCCCGGATCAACTGATCGAACTGGATCGCCACCCGGCGCTGGCCGAGACGCTGATGTTGCCCCTCTGCGGTGATCGGAGGGTGGCGTACTGCTACGTCCATCCGGCGAAACGCGGGCAGTTCGAGCAGTACGTGCGCGCCGAGCTGTCCGACTACGCGATCCTCATGAAGAGCGCCGCGCTGATCGATCAAGAGTACTTCGGACTCGGGCCGCCGCACCCGCGCCTGTCGGAGCGGATCGGAGATTACACCCTGCTGATGAAGGGGCATTACGCGATCAAGGACTGGGTGCCGGGAGAGCGGAAGTACTCCCACATCGGCCTGCACGGCAGCGTGAGCCGGGAAGAAATGTACGTGCCGCTCGTCGTGGCGGAGGCGTGAGTGATGGGTACGCAACCGCTGCGCGTGGCCGTCGTGGGCTTCGGAAAACTGGGCAGGGCGTGCGCCGAGGCGATCGTCAAGGACGAGCAGTTCGCCCTCGCCGGGATCGTCCGCCGCCCCGAACGCGTCGCGGAGTTGCTGCCGGAGCCCTTCCGAGAGACCCCGGTGGTCTTCCACGTCGGCGGGCTCCAACGGCTCGACGCGGCGCTCGTTTGCGTGCCCGTCGAGCACGTCATCGGCGTGGCGCATGATGTGCTCCAGGCTAAGATTCCGATGGTGGAGTGTGCCCGACTGCACGGCGAAGCGTTCCAGGACCACAAACGGGAGATCGATCGGCTGGCCGCTCGCCACAAGGTGCCCGCGGTGGTCGGGGCGGGGTGGGACCCCGGGCACTACGTGTACGTCGAGCTGGAGGCGGGTGCGGACGCCGAGACGATTGCGCGCGCGATCCGGAGCGATCCGCTGTTCGTGGGCGACGAGACCCTGGTCTTCCCCGTGGAGAGTGTGGCCCTGCTCGAAGCGGAAGGACACGGCCTGGTCATGGAACGCCGCGGCGCCGCGGCGGGCGTCGGCCACCAATTGTTTCTGCTCGAGGCGCGGTTTTCCGAGCGGGCGCTTGCCGCGGTGGTCATGTTGGCCGCCGCGCGAGCGCTGTCCCAGCGAGGACAGGGAGCCTACAGCGTGTTTGACTTACCGACCGGCGCGCTGTGGGGAGGCCTGCGAAGCTGGGCCGAGAAGGAGTGGCTGTGACGGCCTACCCAGAGGGGCGTGGTCTCGTCTTCCGCAGTCGGATCAGTCCGGCCTCGATGGGTCAGTCATGTGATGGCGGTTCACGGCTCACCTCGTCAGGACGTTGAACGTTGGCGTGCACCGGCTGGCGGACTTTGAAAGAATCACGTTTCACTCTGACAAATGGGATGGACGACGGTCAAGCTTCTCGATCGTCGGGCTGGGGGGTTATCTGACCCACGCGATACGAACCCGCTGGGCCGCGCATGCCTGACCGCTCAGAACCGCCGGACGCCTTCTGGAACACTCCGCTGCCGGAGCTATGTGCAGGGCTGGAAGCAGCCCTCGACGGGTTGAGCGCGGCCGAGGCCGCGGCGCGGTTGGACGCGCGCGGCCCCAATGTCCTCCGCCCCCGCCGCGAGCAGGCCCTCGTCCTCGAGTTCCTGTCCCGTTTCCGCAATCCGCTCGTCATCATCCTGCTGGCGGCGAGCGGCGTCTCCGCGCTCACCGGCGAGGTCGCGAGCTTTCTCATCATCGCCGCGATGGTGCTGATGAGCGTGACGCTCGACTTCGTCCAGGAATACCGGGCCGGTCGCGCGGCCGATCGGCTCCGGCATTCGGTGGCCGTCCGGGCGTCGGTGCTGCGGGACGGGAAGAGCCAGGACGTGCCCGTCTCCGAACTAGTGCCGGGGGACGTGGTGGTGCTTGCGGCGGGGGACCTCGTGCCGGCCGACGGTCGCGTGGTCGAGGCGAGGGATTTCTTCGTCAACCAGGCGTTGCTGACGGGCGAGCCCTACCCGATCGAAAAGCACGCCGGTGAGTCGAGCGAGCTCACCACGGAATTGGCCGCGGCCGCCAACGCCGTGTTCATGGGAACCTCCGTGATCAGCGGGTCGGCGCGGGTGCTGGTCTGCCGCACGGGACCCGCCACGGCGCTCGGGCAGATCGCCGACACGCTGCTCGCGAAGCCTCCGCCCACCGCGTTCGAACGGGGCACCCGCCAATTCGGCCTGCTCATCATGCGCCTCACCGTGCTGCTCGTGCTCTTCGTCCTGCTCGTGAACGCCGCCTTCCATCGGCCGTGGCTCGAATCGTTCATGTTCGCCGTGGCGTTGGCGGTGGGCTTGACGCCGGAACTCCTGCCCATGGTGGTGTCCGTCACGCTCGCCCGCGGCGCGCTGCGCATGATGAAGAAACGGGTCATCGTCAAACGCCTGTCGGCGGTGCAGGACCTGGGCGCGATGGACGTGTTGTGCACCGACAAGACCGGGACCCTGACCGAGGCGCGCATCCGGCTGGAGCGCCACGTCGACGCGCTGGGCCGCGAGCGCGAACGGGTGCTGGAGCTGGCCTACCTCAACAGCTACTTCGAGACGGGGCTCAAGAGCCCGCTCGACGACGCGATTCTGCGGCACGAGGAGATCGACGCGAGCGGCTGGCGCAAGATCGACGAGGTGCCGTTCGATTTCGACCGGCGGCGCGTGTCCGTTCTCGTGGAGCGAGGCGAGACGAGGCGGCTGGTGGTCAAGGGCGCGCCCGAGGACATCCTCCGCCTGTGCACCCGCTACGAAGCCGACGGCCTGGACGCGCTGTTCCCGCTCGACGCTGAGTCGCGGCCCGCGATCGAGCGGGTGTTCGACGGCCTGGGGAGCGAGGGGTTTCGCGTGCTCGGGATCGCGTGGCGCGACGTGCCGCTCGATCATCCCCACGCAGTGGTCACCGACGAGACCGAATTGGTCTTCGCGGGGTTTGCCGCCTTCCTCGACCCGCCGAAGGCGAGCGCCGCTCCGGCCCTGGCGGCCCTGGAGCGGGACGGAGTGGCGGTCAAGATCGTGACCGGCGACCACGAGCTCGTGACCCGCCACGTGTGCGCGCAGCTCGGGGTCGCCGTGACGGGCGTGCTCACCGGGACCGAGCTCCACCAGTTGGATGATCTCGCGCTGCACGCGCAGGTGGAGCGGGTCAACCTGTTCTGCCGCGTCACGCCGGCTCAGAAGACGCGCATCCTCCTCGCCCTCAAGCGGCGCGGGCGCGTGGCGGGTTTTCTGGGCGACGGAATCAACGACGCCCCCTCGCTCCACTCGGCGGACGTCGGCATCTCGGTCGACAGCGCGGTGGACGTGGCCAAGGAGGCCGCGGACCTGATCCTGCTCGATCGCGATCTGAACGTGTTGCACGAGGGGGTCCGCGAGGGCCGTCGCACGTTCGGCAACGTCCTCAAGTACATCATGATGGGGACGAGTTCCAACTTCGGGAACATGTTCAGCATGGCGGCCTCCGCGCTGGTGCTGCCCTTTCTGCCCATGCGGCCGGTGCAGATCCTCCTGAACAATTTTCTGTACGATCTCTCCGAGATACCGATCCCGATGGACGAGGTGGACGAGGAGGACCTGGCGCGCCCGCGGGAGTGGGACATCGCGTTCATCCGCAACTTCATGGTCGCGCTGGGGCCGGTCAGCTCGCTCTTCGACTTCCTGACCTTCTATGTGATGCTGGGCCTCTTCCACGCCGGGGAGGCGCTCTTTCAGACCGGCTGGTTCATCGAATCCATCGCGACCCAGGTGCTCGTCATCTTCGTCATCCGCACGCGCCGCCACCCCTTTGCGAGCCGGCCCAACTATTGGCTCGTCCTGATGTCGCTGGCCGTGGTCGCCGCGGCCGCCGCGCTGCCGTTCACGCCGGCCGGCGCGTACCTCGGTTTTGTGCCGCCGCCCCCGGCGTTCTTCGGCGTGCTCGCCGCGCTGGTGCTCGTCTACCTTGCCGCCGCCGAAGGCGTCAAACGCGTGTTCTACCGCCGCCTCGCCGCGAAACGAGTCGCCGTCTCCGCGACTTGATCGCGGCCATCGTTTCCTGTCAGACTAGAGGAGGGTGGAGAACATGGCGACGTGCATCTACTGTCATCGCGCGAAGGGAAAGCGGTCCTGCCCCGCGCTCACGGGGCTGATCTGCTCGCGCTGTTGTGGGGAGCACCGGCTGGTCCGGATCGCGTGTCCCGCCGATTGCGTTCACCTCACCGCGCACGAAACCTACCAGCGTGGTCGCAGCGCCCCGGAGTTCGCGGCGGAGCGCGCGCACCTCGTCCAAGGTCTCAAAGATCGAGAGGCCGCCGTCTCGCTGACGGCGCTGGAGGCGGTCATTTTCCGGCACTTCGCCGCGCGCCCGACCGCCCTGGATGGGGAAGCGATCGCGGTCCTCGAGTCGATCCGGCGGCGCCTGAGCCCGCTGCGTCTTTCCGAGCCCACCCGCTCGCCACTTGCGGACGCCGTGTGGAAGGACCTCGAACCCTTTCTCAAAGAAGTGAATCGTCAGGCGGCGGCCGAGGCCGTGGAGGCCTACCTCGTGTTTGCCCGATCGTTCTCGGGCGCGGGCCTTCAGTCGCGCCATTACCTCACCGGGTTGTTCGGATTCCTGGAACAGCACGACCCCGACTTGGTCCGCGAACTCCGAACCCACGACACCCCGGAGGCCGGCCGAATCATCTCCGGCTAGACCGCTGATGGACATTGTGATCGACGGGTATAACGTGATCGGGAGCCGTGGCGGGCTGTGGGGCGACGTGGCGGCCAAGCGCGAGGCGTTCGTCGCCGAGCTGGCGCGGTACGCCCGCGTGAAGGGCCACGCCGTGACGGTCGTCTTCGACGGTGTGGTCGACGAGGTTGGGAAGCCGTCCCTCCCGGTGGCCGGGGTGCGCGTCCTTTTTTCCCGCGGGGAGCGCGCGGACGACGTGGTGATCCGGTTCTCCGCACAGTTGGGCGGCCGAGGGACGATCGTCTCGTCCGACCGAGAAGTCAGGGAGAAGTGCCGATCCCACGGCGGGGTGGTTCTGGGCGTGAAGGACTTCGAGCGGCGTCTGGCCGATGCGCTGGGCGGTGGGGATCGGCCGGATGCACGGTCTCAGGAGGGCGACAAGAAAGACGGCGGGGACGCCGAGCCCTCTCGGACCGGGAGCGAGAAACGGGGCAACCCGTTTCGGCTCTCCAAGACCGTGCGCCGGACGCGCAAGCGATTGGAACGGCTCTAGGAGCCTGTCCATGAATGCGGTTTTTGCATGGCGAAGCAATGACCATCTGCTGCGTTGTCGCTTCGGGATCCGGTACATCCCTGCAAACCTTGCGAAGCCTCGCGCCGGGGAATCGGGCGCTCGTTTCGCGGCCCGCTTTGCGGGGTAAGAACAGGCTCCAACACCCCAATACCCCAATACTCGGACACCCTCCTGAGGCATCGTTGACAGGATGAGGGCCCAAGCCTATGATACCGGCGTTTCTCGGAGGGCGGTGACGGTGGGGTTGGCGCCCGCATTCTGGTGGGGAGGCTCCCTCGCCGAGGGTCGAGGTCGGCGCGTGAGGGATGTGTCCGGCTCGCCGCGGACCACGGGGGACAGATGACGGCGTCGATGATAGTGGACCCCCAGGCGTGGAGCCGGTTTCTGCTCGTGTTCCTGCCGATGTTCGTGGCGGTCGATATCGTGGGCGTCCTGCCGACATACTACGCGCTGACGCAGTCGCTCGCCGCCGAAGACAAGCGGCGCGTGGCGGCGCAGTCGGTGCTCACCGCATTCTCGGTCACGGTGGCGTTCATTTTGCTGGGCCAGGGGACCTTTTCCATCCTGGGCGTGAAGGTCGAAGACTTCATGATCGCGGGCGGGATCTTGCTGTTGGTTTTTGCGATCGGCGACCTGTTGCGGGACGGCACGCGGTCCGCCGCGCCGAAGTCGGCCCTCACGTTGGGGGTGGTGCCGCTCGGGACGCCGATCATCGCCGGACCGGCCACCTTGACCACCTCGTTGATGCTGATGGGCACGTACGGCTTCTGGTTGGTGCTGATCTCGCTGCTCGTGAATCTGGCCTTGGCGTGGTTTGTCGTGCGCAACGCCGATCGCGTCATCCGGCTGCTGGGTGTCAACGGCGCGACCGCCACCGGGAAAGTTTTTTACCTCCTGCTCGCGGCGATCGCGGTCAGCATGATCCGCAAAGGCCTGATGGGTTTGGTGGGAATGTCGGCGCCGTGATGCCTTCGGCGGCATAAGATGGAGCCCGTCGCAACGCACCAGGGTCGGGTCGGCCCGTTCCCGATCACGCCCGCGCAGGTCTTGGTGCTGTGGTTTGCGGGGGCGGCGGCGGTGGGGACGGTGGGCCTCTTACTGCCCGTCGCCTCCGCGCCCGACCGCCACCTCCGCGTCATCGACGCCTTTTTCATGGCGGTGTCGGCGGTCTGTGTGACCGGGCTGGCGGTCAAAGACCTCGCGACCGATCTGAGCCTGGTGGGTCAACTCATCATTCTGGGCCTCGTCCAATTGGGCGGACTGGGCTACATGGTGTCCTCGACCGTGATCATCGTCCTCCTGGGGAAGAAAGTCGGGATCAAGCAGCGCCTGGTGATGCAGGAGGCCCTCAACGTCCTGAGCGTCGAGGGGGTGATCCACCTGTTGCGCGGGATCTTGTGGATCACGGTCGTCGTCGAAGGGCTCGGGGCGGCGATCCTGTCGATTCGATTTTCCTTCGACTTCCCGTGGCCCCGCGCGATCTACCTGGGCGTCTTCCACGCCGTCTCGGCGTTCAACAACGCGGGCTTCTCGCCGTTTTCGACCAACCTGATCGCCTACCAGGGCGACCTCACCGTCAACCTGGTCATCACCACCCTCATTATTATCGGTGGAATCGGGTTCATCGTGTATCGCGACCTCCGCCGCTTCTTCAGCCGCCTAACGTTTCGTCTGACCGTCCACACCTGGATGGTCCTGACGATGACCGCCGGCCTGATCGTGAGCGGGACTGCGCTCTTCTGGGCGCTGGAGACTTCCAACCCGTCGACTCTCGGCGGGTTGCGGTTGACGGATCAACTGATGGTGTCGTATTTTCACGCCGTGTCGGCTCGGACCGCCGGGTTTAATACGATCGATCTGAGCACCAGCACCGGCGCCGCGCTGTATCTCTTGATCCTGCTCATGTTCATCGGCGCCTCGCCGGGAGGCACGGGGGGCGGGATCAAGACGTCCACGTTCGGGACGATGTTGATCGGGCTGTGGGCGGGCATTCGGGGCCGCGCCGACGTCACCGCGTTTCATCGCCGGATGCCGCAGGAGACGGTGATCCGGGCGTTTTCGGTCGCCCTCCTCGCGTTCTTCCTGACGACCGGCATGACGCTGATCCTCCAGGCGAGTGAGGGCCGGGACTTTCTCCGCACGCTGTTCGAGGTCACGTCGGCCTTCGGCACGGTGGGGCTCTCGACCGGCGATGGGGGGGTGTTGAGCTACACCGCGTTGTTCTCCGACTTCGGCAAGCTGATGATCATTCTGACGATGTTCATCGGGCGGATCGGTCCGCTGACGGTCGGCGTTGCGTTGGTTCGGGTGGAAGAAACCCGGCGATTTAGGTATCCTCCCGAACGAGTATTGATTGGGTAAGGCGCCGGTCCATGAATGGCCATCTACTGCGTTGCCGCTGCGCTTCCGGTGCTCACGTACGATCCAGTACGCTCCGCTCCGGTTCTCGCGGCGCCTTGTATTTGGCCATTCCTGAACCGGCTTCATAGGTCGATGGACTGAGAAAGTTAGGAGTATTCTATGGCTCGCCAATTTGCGGTGATCGGGCTCGGGCGGTTCGGATATAGCGTCGCCGAGACATTGATCAAAAAGGGCTACGAGGTCCTCGCGATCGACAACGACGAGGCGAAGATCGAAGCGGTCAGCGATTTCGCCACGTACGCCGTGCAGTGTGACGCCACCGACGAGCGGGCGCTCAAGGCGGTGAGCGTGAAGAACGTCGACGTGGCGGTGGTCAGTATCGGCGAGAACATCGAAGCCAGCATCCTGATCGTCATGACCCTGAAGGAACTGGGGGTCAAGGAGATCATGGCGAAGGCGGTGACGCCGCTGCACGGGAAGATTCTCGCCAACATGGGCGTCACCGAGGTCATCTACCCCGAGCGCGACGCGGCGATCCGCCTCGCCCACCGCCTGATCGCTCCTAACGTGCTGGAGTACCTGGAGCTGGCGCAGGGGTATAGCATCGAGGAGATCGAGGTGCCGGGTCAGTTCGTGGGTAAACCGCTTCGAGATGCCCAGATCCGCACCACCTACGGCATCAACGTCATCGCGATCAAGCGGCGGGTCACCAAGCTGGTCCGCGGCGAATGGCAAAACGTCGAAGAGATGAACGTCAACCCCGATGCGGAAGACATCCTCCAGAAGGGGGACGTGATGGTCATCGTGGGGAAAGAAGAAGACCTCGACCGGCTGTCGAAGCTGGGTTGAAAACCGTCCTTCCCTCTAGGCCTATCGGCCTGTCCCTCGCTTAGGTCCTTTGGCCGCTTGACGGCCTAAAATTGAACGTGTTACAACCAGCCTCCTGGTAGCGCGTCCGGTATCCTGTGGGTCATCCATGACAGCCAGTCTGGAGTTTTCGACGTACCTCTTTCACTACGCGCCGATCGTGGTGTTTATCGCGATCGCCGCGGCGTTCGGGGTCGGCACGCTCGTGCTCAGCTACGTGGTGCATCCGCGGATCTTCTCATCGGAGAAACTCTCGGCCTATGAGTGCGGGAGCGAACCGATATCCGACGCGCGGATGCCGTTCCCGGTCCGGTACTACATCATCGCGATGCTCTTCGTCATCTTCGACGTCGAGCTGGTCTTCCTCTATCCCTGGGCGGTCGCGTTCGATAAGATCGGTCTGTTCGGTTTGATCGAGATGATCATCTTCATTGCGTTGTTTGTCGCGGGCTATGCCTACGCGTGGCGGAAGGGGGCACTGGAGTGGGATTGACGAGCACGCGTAGGCGGGGGATTCGGATACAAAGAGGCGTGGCGTGGCGGAAGGGGGCGCTCGAGTGGGATTGATCAATATCGGCTCGGGAAGCGGGGGCGGGAAAGACGGCGACGTCGGGATGGTGACGCTGACCCTTGAAAAAGCCGTAAACTGGGCGCGGAAGGGATCGCTCTGGCCCATGACCTTCGGGCTGGCCTGCTGCGCCATCGAGATGATCGCCGCCGTGTCGTCCCGCTACGACATGGATCGCTACGGGGCCGGCGTGTTTCGCGCGTCGCCCCGGCAGTCCGATCTGATGATCGTCGCGGGCACCGTCTGCCGGCGGATGGCCCCGGTGATCCGCAAGGTCTACGACCAGATGCCGGAGCCCAAGTACGTGATCGCGATGGGGTCGTGCGCGACGTCGGGCAACATCTATAACAGCTACGCGGTGGTCCAAGGCGTCGATCGATTCGTGCCGGTCGATATCTACGTCCCCGGCTGTCCTCCCACGCCCGAAGCGCTCTTCGACGGCATCCTGCGGTTGCAGGAGAAAATCATGCAGGAGCGGGTGTTCGTCCAACGCGAAGCCTACGGAGCAATCAAGTCGTAACCATGAACCCGGTAGCCGAAACGATCAAAGTGAGATTTCCACACGCCTTCGTGCGCGCCGCCGAGTTTCGGGGCGATCTGGCGGTCGAAGTGAAGCGCGAGGGGCTGCTCGATGTCGCGCACTACCTGCGCGAAGATCCGGGGATGGATTACGACTACATCGTGCACGTCAGTTCGGTCGATTGGCTCGGCGAGCCGGTGCGGTTCGAAGTGGTGTGGGAGGTCTACTCCGTCATTCGCCGCCACCGCATTCGGATCAAGACCCGCGTGCCCGAATCCGACCCCGTTGTCGAATCGCTCACGTTGCTTTGGAAGGGCGCCGAGTTCATGGAGCGCGAGGTCTACGACATGATGGGTATTCGGTTCGCCCACCATCCCGACCTTCGCCGGATCCTCATGCCCGACGAGTACACCGAGGGATATCCCCTCCGCAAAGATTTCCCTCTCGTCGGCAAGGGCTGGCGCGACACGTTCGAGTTTATTGAGGGCGGAAGCGTCACTTTAGATGTGGGGGCCCATCCGGATAAGGCAAGACGGTCCTCCGATGCCCCCACGCCCCCGGTCTCTCCCGGCGGAGCCGGGACCCGGCCGTCCACACCCCCGGCTCCCGGGGCGTAGCGGTCATGCCGACGACGCCCGCCCAGCCTCCGGTCTTCACGCAGAAAAAGCTGCCGCTGCTGCGGACCGAGGAGCTCATGCTCAATATGGGGCCGCAGCACCCCAGCACCCACGGCGTGCTCAAGGTCGTCCTCGAGCTCGAGGGCGAGCGGATCATGAAGGCGACGCCGGTGATGGGCTTTTTGCACCGGGGCGTCGAGAAGCTTGCCGAGGACGGGACGTACCACCAATTCATTCCGCACACCGACCGGCTCGACTACGTCTGCGCGATGTACAACAACTTTGCCTACGTTCGGGCCGTCGAGAAGTTGCTCGACCTGAAGGTGCCCGAGCGGTCGGAGTACCTGCGAACGATCGTGGCCGAGGTCCAGCGCATCATCGGGCACCTGTTCTGGCTCGGGACCCAGGCGCTCGACATCGGCGCCATGACCGTCTTCTTCTACACGTTTCGCGAGCGGGAGTTCCTGCTCGACTGGTTCGACCAGCTCTGCGGCGCGCGGTTGACGACGAGCTGGTACCGGATCGGCGGGGTCGAGCGAGACGTCAGCCAGGACCTCATCGGCCAGCTTCGTTACTTCATGAAGGAGTTCCCGCCGAAGATCGACGAGTACAACGTCCTTCTGGAGAAGAACCGGATCTGGATCGCGCGGACGAAGGGGATCGCGATCATTTCGGCTGAGGACGCGCTGAGCTTCGGCCTGTCGGGGCCCACGCTGCGCGGGTCGGGTGTCGAGTACGATCTGCGCAAGGCCGAGCCGTACGGCGCTTACGATCAGGTGGAGTGGAGCGTGCCGATCGGCGTGAACGGCGACACCTACGACCGGTATTGGATCCGGATCGAGGAGCTCAAGGAAAGCAGCAAGATCATCACCCAGTGCCTGGACAAACTGCCCGAGGGGCCGATCATGGCCGACGTGCCGCAGATCGTGGCGCCGACCAAGGATCGCGTGTTCACCAACCTCGAGAGCATGATCATGCAGTTCAAGTTCTTTTCCGTGGGGTTCCCGATGCCCAAGGGGGAGATTTACTGCGGCACCGAGGCGCACAAGGGCGAGTTGGGTTTCTACATCGTCAGCAACGGCGAGGGCAAACCGTACCGTTTGAAGATCCGCGCGCCCTCGTTCATCCACATGGGCGCGTTCGACCACATGTCGCGGGGGTACATGATCGCCGACGTCGTCACCATCTTCGGGACCTACGACATCGTGATGGGGGAGTGCGATCGGTAACATGAGCGAAGACTTAATCTCAATTATCGACCAGAAGGCCACCATTGAGCTGACCGTCGACGACGAGAAGGTTTCGGTGCCCGAAGGCACGTCGATTTACGATGCGGTCATCGGGATGGGCAAGACCATCCCGAGCATGTGCTACCACTACACGTTCAATCCGTTCGGATCCTGCGGCGTGTGCCTCGTCGAGGTTGAGGGCAAGAAGGCCCCGGTGCGCTCGTGCACGTCGCCGGTCGTGGCGGGGATGATCGTCCGGGTCGACACCAAGACGATGTTCGACGCGCGCAAGAAGGCCGTCGAGAAGCACCTCCAGACGCACCCGCTCGACTGTCCGGTGTGCGACGCGGACGGCCACTGCGAGCTCCAGGACATGAGCTTCAACTTCGGGATCACCCAGATCGGCGAGGTGAAGCAAAAGGGGTTGCCCGAAGATCGGCGCAGCACGGTGCTCGATTTCAACATGAACCGTTGCATCCTGTGCGCGCAGTGCATCAACATCTGCAAGGAAGTCGTGATGGTCGACGCTCTCCAGTTCTTCAAGAAGGGCGGTTTCACGCACGTGGTGGCCAAGGGCGACTCCGCGCTGGAGTGCGAGTTCTGCGGCGACTGCCTCGCGGTGTGCCCGGTGGGCGCGATCACGAACAAGTTCTCGAAGTACCTCTACAAGCCGTGGCAGCTCACGAAGACCGTGACCGCGTGTAACTACTGCGCGGACGGCTGCCAGATGCGAGTCGAAGTGACCGACCACACCGTCGTGCGCGTCACCTCGCTCCTGTCGTGGAAGGACAAGTGGGACGACCACGCGGCGACGGCCGACGGCCACGGCGGCTTGTGCGTGAAGGGCCGGTTCGGCTTCGCGTACATCAACAGTTCAGAGCGGCTCAAGAAGCCGTTGATCCGGAAGAACGGCGCGCTGGCGGAGGCGTCGTGGTTCGAGGCGACGGCCGAGGTCGCCAAGCGTTTGAAGGCGATCAAGGCGGCGCACGGCCCGGACGCCATCGCGGGGCTCATCACCGCGCGCTGTACGAATGAGGACCTGTACGCGTTCCAAAAGTTCATGCGGCGGACGGTGGGCACCAATCAGCTCGATTCGAGCGCGCGGTACGGCCACGCGAGCTATTGCGCCGCGATGGAGCACGCGCTGGGCGCGGCGCAACCGACCGTCTCGTTCCATGACGTCACGTTCGCCAACACGGTTCTGGTGGTGGGGTCCGACGTGACGGAAACCAACCCCATTCTCGCGCTGCGCATCAAGGACGGGCTGAGCAACTACCACGCCCAGGTGATCGTGGCGCACCCCGTGCGGACCAACCTCGTCAAGCTTGCCCCGTTCCCGTATACGATCGCGGTCGGGTCCGAGGGCGCGTTCGTTCAGGGACTGACGAAGGCCGTGATCGAAGGGGGGCTGGTCCCTCAACGGGTCGCGTCCGAACATCCGACGGCGACCGCCGTGCTGCAGACGGCCGTGGCGAGCCTCTCGTGGGAGGCGCTGGAATCGGCCACGGGTCTGTCGCGCGAGACGTTCGCCGAGGCCGCGAAGGCGTTCGTCAGCGGCGAGCGCCGCGTGATCGTGCTGGGCGAGCAGATCGTGAACCGACCGGACGGCTACCAGAACGTGCTGCGAGTCGCCGACCTGATGCTGGCCACGGGCATGATCGGCCAACCCGGCTCGGGAGTGATCCGCCCGTGCGAGGAGAACAACGAGCGCGGCGCCGTGGTCGTGGGCGCGATGGCCGATCGCCTGCCCGGCGGGTTGCGGTACGATGATCCCGCCGCGCGGGCTCGCGTGGCCGCCGCATGGGGCGGCTCGCTGCCGTCCGGCGGCGCGACGCTGGCGGAGATCGTGGACGGCATCCGTTCGGGCCGGATCAAAGCCCTGTACGCGATCGGCGAGAATCCGCTCGGGACGCTCCCGGCGAGTGCGGGCGTGCGCGAAGCGCTGTCCCGGCTCGAGCTGCTGGTCTCGCAGGATGCGTTCCTGACCGACACCGGCGCGATGGCCCACGTGGTCCTGCCGGCGGCGCTCGCGGCCGAAAAGGACGGGACGTTCCTGGACGGCCACGGCCGCCTCCAACCCGTTGTCCGCGCCCTCGACGCGAAGGGCGAAGCCCGTCCCGATTGGGCGATCGTAACTGAGATTGCGCAACTGATGGGTGCGTCGCTGGATTACACCGAGGCCGAGGAGATCCGCCGCGAGCTGCTGCAGATTGTCCCCGCGGCGTTCGACGCCGGCCCCGCTGCCCTGCGTGACGGTCTCGATGGTGAGGTCGCGTTGCGTTACGCGCAGCCGGCGGTGGCGGCCGATGCTCCGTCGAGCGAGTATCCCTTCGAGCTGTCGCTGTACCAGGTTCTCTCCCATTCCGGGAAGATGTCGACCCGGGACAAGGGGCTGTTGGAGATCGACGCGAAGAGCCGGTTGCAGATCGCCGCGAAAGACGCCGAATCGCTGGGCGTGGTCTCGGGCGATCGGGTGAAGGTGTCGTCGCCGCTGGGATCAGTCGAGGTCCGCATCGACGTCAACGGAGATCTCCCTCACGGGATGTGTCGGTTCCCCGAACACTTCAACGACCCGGCGGTGAAGGACGTGTTGCCAATGTGGGTGGATCCGGTGAGCAAGGCGCCGGCGTTCAAGGCCGGTCGGGTGAGGATCGAGAAGGTCGTCCCGTGACGCTCAAAGAACTATTCGACAAGGCGGTGCTGCGGGAGATCCTGGACGGATTGAAGACCACGTTCAAGCACTTGTTCGTCAAGCCCGTCACGTTCCAATACCCGCACGAGAAGCGCGCGATTCCCGACGCGCATCGCGGCGCCTTGTGCCTGCTGCGCTACGACGACGGGGCCGAGCGGTGCGTGGGCTGCGATCTGTGCGAGGCGGCGTGCCCGTCGCGGTGCATCAAGGTCGTCAGCGAGGAAGATCCCGAGACGCCGCTCCGGCGGATCGCGACCGAGTTCTACATCGACATCACCAAGTGCGTGTTCTGCGGGTTCTGCGTCGAGGCGTGCCCCGTCAATGCGCTGGCCATGACCAAGATGTACGAGTACTCGACGGCCAACAAACGCGACCTGATGTTCGACAAGCCCAAGCTCTACCAGATCGGCGACCAGATGCTGGTCGACGCCAAGAAATACCTCGTCGCCCACAACCAGGAAGAGAACGACGAGGCGGCCATGCAGTATCGGTACAAGTTCCCCTACGCGCCGGCGAAGAAGAGCTGACGGCCGGAATGAGCGTCGTCTTCTTCTATTACTTCGCGGCGGTCACGATCATCAGCGGCGTCCTGACCATCACGTTTCGCAGCCCCGTCCACTGCGGCGTGGCGCTCGTCACCCTGCTCCTGCACATCGCGGGGTTCTTCATCCTGCTCAACGCGGAGTTCATCGCGGCGGTTCAAGTCATCGTCTACGCCGGCGCGATTTTGGTCTTGTATCTCTTCGTGATCATGCTGCTCAACCTCAAGACCGAGGAACGAGTGTTTCACCGGCGCTACGCCGTGGTCAGCCTCCTGATGCTGGGCATCGTGGGCCAGGTAGCGGTCCTGGTCCTGCGTTCCCCCTACGCCGGCGTGCCCGGCACGGCGACCCCCGAACTGGTGCTCGCCGTGGGACAGACCCGCGCGATCGGCATCACGATGTTTTCGGACTACCTGCTGCCCTTCGAACTGATCGGCCTCTACCTGTTGGCCGCGATCATCGGCGCGATCGTGCTGGCCAAGACCCCCGGGATGCAAGAGCGCAAGGCGCAGTTGGAGACCGTGCCGGCCGGCGCTTCGCCCGACGGGAACGCGGCGGCAGTGGAACCCGCCGGCGTGACGGCGCGCGGCGATGAAGGAGGCCGCGGCCACCGATGATCACGCTCACGCACTACCTCGTCGTCAGCACGATCCTTTTTGCGCTCGGTTTGCTCGGCGTTCTGATCCGCCGGAATTTCATCATCGTCCTCATGTCGGTGGAAATGATGCTCAACGCCGCGAACCTCAACCTGGTCGCGTTCTCCTACTACCTCCACTCGCTCACCGGCCAGATCGTCGCGCTCTTCGTGATCGCGATCGCCGCGGGAGAGGCCGCGGTCGGGCTCGCGATCATCGTGGTGATTTTCCGCGGCAAGATCGCGACCAACGTCGATCAGATCAATCTCTTGAAATGGTGAGGTCCGACCCCATCGCCATCGGCGACCCGGTCTAGTCGTGCTCTCCGTCGTCCTCATCCCGCTGCTCCCTCTTCTGGCCGTCCTGATCAACGGTGTCTTCGGCCGGAAGTACCTCAAAGAGTCGGCGCACTACTTCGCCGTGGGCGCGGTCGCGATCTCGTTCATCCTCTCGATCTCGCTCCTGATGCAGATGATGTCCGGCGCCATGCCGATCGACGTGACCGTGTACTCGTGGGTCTTCGGCGGCGGGATCGACATCCCGATCGGATTCCTCATCGATCCGCTGTCCTCGGTGATGCTGATGGTGGTGACGGGGGTCGGGCTGCTCATTCACATCTATTCGATCGGTTACATGCACGGGGACGAGGGGTACTACCGGTTCTTCACCTACCTCAACCTGTTCATGGTGTCGATGCTCCTGCTCGTGATGGGGGACAACTACCTCGTTCTCTTCATCGGGTGGGAAGGCGTGGGTCTGTGTTCGTACCTGCTGATCGCGTTTTGGTTCGAGAAGGAGTCGGCGATCAAGGCGGGGACGAAGGCGTTCGTCGTCAATCGAATCGGCGACGCGGGATTCTTGATTGCCATCTTTTTGATCGCCCAGCAGTTCGGCACGCTCAACTACCTCGAGGTCTTCGACCGCGCGCACCAACTCTCGACCGGGATGGCGACGGCGATCGCGCTGTGCCTCTTCATCGGCGCGATCGGCAAGTCGGCGCAGATCCCGCTCTACACGTGGTTGCCCGACGCGATGGAGGGCCCCACGCCGGTCAGCGCGCTCATCCACGCCGCGACGATGGTGACCGCCGGCGTCTACATGGTGGTACGTAACCACGCGATCTACGACCTCGCGCCGATTGCCATGACGGTCGTCGCCGTGACCGGTGGCGCGACCGCGATCTTCGCCGCGCCGATCGGCCTCGTGCAGACCGACATCAAACGCGTCCTCGCCTATTCCACGGTCAGCCAATTGGGCTACATGTTCCTCGGCTGCGGCGTGGGGGCGTACGCCGCGGCGATCTTCCACCTCGTCACCCACGCGTTCTTCAAGGCCTTGCTCTTCCTCGGCTCGGGGAGCGTGATCCACGCGTTAGGTGGGGAGCAGGACATCCGCAAGATGGGGGGCCTCAAGGCCGAAATTCCCGTGACGGCGCTCACGTTCCTCGTCGGCACGATCGCGATCGCGGGGCTGCCGCCTCTCGCGGGGTTTTGGAGCAAGGACGAAATTCTGGGCATGGCGTTCAAGGGCGGTCACCCCGTCCTCTGGCTCGTGGGCATGACCGGTGCGTTCCTCACGTCCTTTTACATGTTCCGCCTCTTCTACGTCACGTTCACGGGCGAGACGCGGATGGAGCCCGCAGTGGCCCACCACGTCCACGAGTCGCCCTCGGTCATGACCGTGCCGTTGATGATTTTAGCGGGTTTGTCGCTCCTCGGCGGTGTGCTCCTGGGCTTTCCGCCTGAGCAGGGCTGGTTGCACGACTTCCTCGCGCCGATGATCGCGGGCGAGGGCGCGGAAGCCCACCACGACTTCGAGATCGTCGATCTCGCGTTAATGGCTGGATCGGTCCTGGTCGCGCTGGCGGGGTGGTGGACGGCGTATACGATGTACGTCCGCAAGCCGGAGCTGGCGCCGTTCTGGGCGGCGCGCTTTCGCGGTGCACACACGCTGCTCTTGAATAAGTACTGGGTGGACGAGGCGTACGACGCGGTGTTCGTCGAGCCTTCGAAGCGGCTGGGGCGCGCGTGGGGAGTGTTCGATCGGATCGTGATCGACGGGATCGTCAACGGCGTCGGCCGATTGACCACGAGCGGCGCGTGGCTCTCCACGTGGATCGAGAAGTACATCCTCTACGGCTTCTTGAACGTCATCGGCTACAGCAACCACCTGGGCGCGCGGGTCCTTCGGCGTTTGCAAACCGGCTATGTCCACCATTATGCATTCATCGTGGTCGTCGGCCTCTTCCTCATGGTGTACGTGATCTTGTGGTGGCACGGAGACAACTTCTCCGGCCTGTTGGTGCCGCGATGATGCAGGAGATGTTCGCCGCGCAGCAGATCGGTTTTTCGCTCCTCACGTTGGTGACGTTCTTGCCGCTGGCCGGCGCCGTGCTGATCTGGGCGATCCGCGACACGGGCTGGGCGTGGCGGATCGGCTTGGGTGTGGCGGCCGCCGACTTCCTTCTGAGCCTGCCGCTGTTCTTCATGTTCACGCTGGACTCGGCGGCGATGCAGTTCGTCGAGCACTACTCGTGGATTCCCTCGCTGGGCATCAGCTACCACGTCGGGGTCGACGGGATCAGCATGCTCTTCGTCGTCCTGACGACGATGCTGGGCCTGCTGATCGTCGTCTACTCGCAGGGCGTCATCACCGGGCGTGTCCGGGGTTACTTGATGGCCCTGTTCGCGTTACAGACGACGATGCTGGGCGTGTTCGTCTCGCTGGACCTAGTGTTGTTCTTCCTGTTTTGGGAACTGATGCTGATCCCGTCGTATTTCATGATCCGGCTCTGGGGCGGCGAGGGGCGCGAGTACGCCTCGATCAAGTACGTGCTCTATACGCTCCTGGGCAGTGTGTTGATGCTGGTGGGCATCGTCATCCTGTACCTCCAGCACTACCGGTTTGCCTCGATCCACCATTTGTCGCCGGCCCTCTCGTTCGATCTGATGGACCTGCTGCGCACGCCGATGGCGCTCGATGTTCAAATGCTCGTCTTCGTGTTCCTCTTCTTCGGGTTCGCGTTCAAGACGCCGATCGTGCCGTTTCACACCTGGATGCCGGACGTGCTCCTGGCCGGGCCGATCGCGATGAGCGTGATTCTGGCCGGGATCAAATTGGGCACGTTCGGGTTCGTGCGCTTCTCGCTTCCCTTGGCGCCGGACGCCTCGCGTGCCGCGTTGCCCGTCATGATGGTCCTCGGTTTGATTGGTATCCTCTACGGCGCGTACATCGCCCTGATGCAGGCCGATTTCCGCAAGCTCTTGGCGTACTCCTCGATCAGCCACTTGGGCTACGTCGCGCTCGGGATTTTCGCGCTGACGTACCAGGGTATCCAGGGCGGTCTCATCCAGATGATCAACCTCGGGATTACGACGGCGGGGCTCTTCTTCTTTGCCGGGTTCCTCTGGAACCGCCGGCAGACGCTCACGATCGCGGAGTTCGGTGGCCTGGCGAAGGGGATGCCGCTGCTGGCGACGTTCTTTTTGATCATCATCTTCTCGTCGATCGGCCTGCCGGGGACGAACGGCTTCATCGGCGAGTTCCTGATCCTCTTCGGCGCGTTCAAGGCGCACTGGGTCTACGGCGCCTCCGGTGTGTTAGGCGTGATTCTGGGCGCCGCGTATCTTTTGTGGTTCTATGAGCGCGCGATCTTCGGCAAGGTGACGAAGCCGGCCAATGAAAATCTGCGCGACCTCAGCCCGCGGGAGCTCGCCATTGCGCTCCCGCTCGTCGCGTTGATTTTCTGGATCGGGGTGTACCCGTCGCCGTTCCTGCACCGCATCAACGGTTCGGTCGACGCGTTGTACATGCGTTTGAACCGAACCGCCACGATGGCCGCAGGGCTCCAGACGGAGGCTGCGGGCGCGGTGGTCCCTCCGGCCACGACTGGATACGAGGAGCCGCGATGACGCTCGACCAGCACCTTCTGTCGATTATTCTGTTCGCGCCGTTCGCGGGGGCCATCATTCTGATCTTCGTGTCCGGGGAACGCCTGACGCTCGTCCGGACCATCGCCGCGGTCTCGAGCTTCATCTCGTTCGCCGCATCCGTCTACCTGCTCTACGCGTTCGACTACGGGCGCGGCGGGTTCCAGTTTCTGGAACAGTACGAGTGGTCCAAGGATCTGGGGATCTCGTTCTTCCTCGGAGTGGACGGCGTCTCGGTGCCGCTCGTGCTGGCCTCGTCGCTGCTGCTCTTCGCCGGGATCTTCGTCTCCTGGCACATCGAGGACCGCGCCCGGGAGTTTTATATCTTCCTCTTGATCCTGGCCTCGGCGACGATCGGGGTGTACGTCTCGCTCGATTTGTTCTTCCTCTATTTCTTCTACGAGATGTCGGTGCTCCCGATGTACCCGCTGCTCGGCGTGTGGGGGAGTCACACCAAGGGCTACCTGGAGATGAAGGACACCGCCAAGCGGGATTCCCTGGCCTTCATCTTCAACTTCGCCTCCAACAGCAAGGAATACGCCGCGATGAAGCTGACGCTGTTCTTGTCGGCCGGCGCGGTGGTGGCGCTTCTCGGCATCTTGCTCACCTACGTGGGCACCGGGCTCCACACCTTCAACCTGATCGAGTTGCAGGGGCATGAGCAGCAGTTCACGCCGTTCCTCCGCAGCGCGATCTGGCTTTTGCTCTTCTTCGGGTTTGCATCGATCGCGCCGCTCTGGCCGATGCACTCCTGGTCGCCGGTCGGCCACGCCGCCGCGCCCGCAGCGGTGAGCATGCTCCACGCGGGCGTGCTGATGAAGCTCGGCCACTTTTCGATCATCCGCGTAGGGTATTGGCTCTTCCCCCAGACGACGAAGGAATGGGCGGGCCTCATCGCGATCCTCTGCGTGTTCTCAATTATCTACGGCGGTCTGGTCGCGTTTTTCCAGCGCGACACCAAATACGTCATCGGCTATTCCAGCTCCAGCCACATGGGGTACATCTTCCTCGGCATGGCGGCCTTGAACATGATCAGCATGACCGGCGCGGTCCTCTATATGTTCGCCCACGCGCTGGCCACGGGGATGCTCTTCGCCATGGCGGGGTTCGTCTACGACCAGACGCACACTCGGGACATCCCGTCGCTCGGAGGGTTGGGGCGAAAGATGCCCTTCATCATGGGGGCGTTCGTGATCGGGCTCATGGCCTCGGTGGGCCTGCCGGGGACGGTCAATTTCATCGGCGAACTCATGGTCCTGGCCGGGAGCTGGGAGCCGTACCCCGTTCAGACCGTCATCGCGGTGGTCGGGATCGCGATCACGCTGGCCTACCTGATGCGGATGTTCATGGGGCTGTTCCTGGGCGAGATGGACCCCAAGTGGGCCCATGTCCACGACGCGAGCCCCATCATCGACCGCTTGCCGCTCCTGATCATGATTTTCGGCAGCCTCTACTTCGGCCTCTTCCCGACCCAGTTCATCCACGTGATCAGCTCCGGGGTGCAGCCGATCCTCGAACAGATCCACTCGGCGGGCGCCGTGGCTGCAGCCCGGGGCGGAGGGTAGCGCGTGGAATTCACGCTTTCAGTCAGCGCCGCCGATCTCCTCTTGATGCTCCCCGAGTTCTTGCTCACGGGCTTGGCCTGTCTCGTCCTCGTTCTGGATTTCAGCTTCCCGAAGATCAGCAAGGCCACGCTCGCCTGGATCACCGCGGCCGGCCTCTCCGGAATTCTGGTGAGCCTGGTGTGGATGTTCGCCTCGGGGCTGCAGGGCGCGCTGTTCAAGGGCATGTTCGTGCTCGACGCGTTCGCGGTATTCTTCAAGATCATCGTCGTGTTCTCCACGCTCATCGTCCTCTTGGCGTCGCTCGACTACATCAAGCGGATTTACCTGTTCCGCGGCGAGTACTACGTGATGATCATGCTGGCGGCGCTGGGGATGCTCTTCATGGCCTCGGCCAACGACCTCTTGAGCATGTTCATCACGATCGAGTTCTCCACGTTCGGGTTCTACGTCTTGGTGGCGTACCTCCGCGAAGACGATCTGCGTTCCAGCGAGGCGGGGTTGAAGTTCTTCGTGCTGAGCGTGTTCACCGCCGCGATCATGGTCTTCGGGATCAGCCTCATCTACGGCGAGACGGGGACGATTATCTTCCCCGAGCTGGCCGCCTCGCACCCGGTGTTGACGGGCGGTCTGGTCATCGGCTTTCTGTGCGTCCTCGTGGGGCTGGGCTTTAAGATCGGCGCGGTGCCCTTTCACAACTGGATTCCGGACATTTACCAGGGCGCGCCCACCCCCATCACGGCCTATCTGTCGATCGCGCCGAAGGCCGCGGCGATCGCGATCGTGCTGCGAATCTTCTTCTCGACGTTCGCCGAGTTCAAGCCCGAGTGGGTCTGGTTGCTGATCGGGATGGCGGCGCTGTCGATGACCTACGGCAATATCGTGGCGATTGCGCAGAAGGACATCAAGCGCCTGCTGGCGTACTCCGGGATCGCCCAGATGGGCAACCTGCTCATCGGGCTTGCCGCCGGCACGAAGATGGGCGGGGATTCGGTGCTCTTCTATCTGGTGACCTACCTCGTGGCCAACCTCGGGGCCTTCGCCGTCGTCATCATCTTCTCCAATCTGACCGGCAGCGACCAGATCGACGATTACAGCGGTCTCAGCCGCCGGTCGCCGCTCCTGGCGGCCGCGATGATGGTCTTTCTGCTCTCGCTCGCCGGCGTGCCGCCGCTGGCGGGGTTCATCGGGAAGATCTACGTCTTCACCGCCGCGATGCACGAAGGATTGATCGCGCTGGTGATTATCGGCCTGATCAACATCGTGATCTCGATGTATTACTACCTCGTGGTCGTCAAGAAGATGTACATTGGCCAGCCCACCGACCACCGCCCCATTCCCCTCTCTGTGCCGATGAAGGCCGTCGTGTACGCGACGGTGATCGGGACGGTCGCGCTCGGCGTCTATCCCAAACCGTTCATCGAGTGGGCCGTCGCCTCCACGAGCCTGTTCTCTCACCTCATCGGGCCGTAATCGGGCTGTTCAGCCCGCTGGAGGGGCGATCAGGCGCTATGCCATAATTCCCCCGCGCGAAGGAATTCGTCATGAAGAACCTCCACCGTTTGATGTTCGCTGTCTGTGTCACGGTCGCGTTGCTGGCAGTGGCTTGCCAGACCGTTCCGCTCACCGGGCGGCACCAACTCATGCTGATCTCGCCCGACGAGGAGCGGAATTTGGGCGAGGAAGCCTACAAGAAGGCGATCACATCATCGAAGCTCAGCCAAGACCAGGCCGCGACCGACATGGTCCGCCGCGTAGGGGAACGCATCGCGAAGGCGGCCAATCGGCCCGATTATCACTGGGAGTTCAATCTGGTTGAGGACAAGACGCCGAACGCGTTCTGCCTACCAGGCGGGAAGGTCGTCGTCTACACCGGTATCCTGCCGTTCACGAAGGATGAAACGGGCCTCGCGGTCGTGGTGGGCCACGAGGTCGCGCATGCCCTCGCGCGTCACGGCGCGGAGCGGATGTCCACCGGCCTCCTGACCGAGCTGGCCGGGAAGACGGCCGGCATCGTCTTCGGCGGGGGCAATCCCCAGACCGAGAAACAGGTCGAAGAGGCCTTTGGCATCGGGAGCAACGTGGGTATCATGCTGCCGTTCAGCCGCCACCAGGAATCAGAAGCCGACGAGATCGGCCTGTTCACGATGGCCAAAGCCGGCTACGACCCGCGCCAAGCCATCGAGTTCTGGCAGCGCATGGAACAAGCCAAAAACGGCAAGCCCCCGGAGTTTCTCTCTACCCACCCGAGCGATGAGACGCGGGTCAAGCGGATCGAAGGCTGGATGCCGGAGGCGCTGAAGATCTACGGGGCGCAGGCGAAGTAGGGGCTCGAAAAATGGGGTTGAGATAGCCCCCCGTATGGTCCGCTCTCTTTATTCCCTCCCGCCGGCGCTGATCCCTTGCGTGTAAATATCGTAGTTCGTCCCGCCGCGAGGATCCTGCCATGCGATGATGGCGCCGCCGGCGCCGTCCGACGTCAACTGGAGCGCACCCTGGTTATCGGCGGCCGTGGAGATGGCGATCCCGTCGGCCGGCCACAGCAGCACCCCGAGGCCGTTCACTCGCTGGGCGTAGATGTCGTAATTGGTCCCGCTGCGAGCATCCTGCCAGGCGATGATGGCCCCGCCGTAACCGTCCGAACTCACGTGGGGAGAGTATTGGTTATTGGCGGCGGTGGAGACGGCGACCCCGTTGGCCGTCCATAGAGGCCATCCGCCACTGGTCACTCGCTGGGCGTAAATGTCGGACGTCGTGCCGACACGAAAATCCTGCCAGGCGATGATGGCGCCGCCGGCGCCATCGGATGTCAACTGGAGCGCGCTCTGGGTACTGGCGGCGGTGGAGACGGGAATTCCATTGGCGGTCCACAACACGGCTCCGGTGCTGGTGACCCGTTGGGCGTAGATGTCGGACGTGGTGCCGGCACGAAAATCCTCCCAGGCGATGATGGCGCCGCCGGCGCCATCGGACGTCAACTGGAGCGCGCCCTGATTATTGGCGGCGGTGGAGACGGCGACCCCGTCGGCGGTCCACAGGACGGCCCCGGCGCTGGTGACGCGCTGGGCGTAGATGTCGGAGGTCGAGCCGCTGCGAGCATCCTGCCAGGCGATGATGGCGCCGGCGGCGCCATCGGACGTTAACTGGAGCGCGCCCTGATTATTGGCGGCGGTGGAGACGGCGACCCCGTCGGCGGTCCACAGGACGGCCCCGGCGCTGGTGACGCGCTGGGCGTAGATGTCGGA
>JACQCD010000013.1 GCA_016201825.1 Nitrospirota bacterium
ATCGGGCTTCAAGATCGCCGCGCGCGATCTGGAGATCCGCGGGGCGGGCAACCTGTTGGGCGCCGAGCAATCGGGGCACATCGCCGCGGTGGGGTTCGATCTCTATCTGAAAATGATTCAGGAAGCCGTCGACCGACTCCGGGGCACCGCGCCGGAACCTCCCATCGAGCCCTCACTGACCATCCCGGTCTCCGCGTTCATCCCCGAGACCTACATCGCGGACGCGTACCATCGCTTGGCCTTTTATAAGCGGCTGGCGTCGGCTGAGACTCCGGACGCCCTCGCCGCGTTGGACACCGAGCTCAGCGATCGCTTCGGGCCCCCGCCCGAGCCGGCCCGCCGACTGTTCCAGGTCATGGAGATCAAACGCCTCGCGAGGAGCCTGGCCCTCGCCAAGGTCGAGGCCGGAGACCGCCGGATCGTGATCGCCGCCTCGCCTCGCAGCCCGTTGCCCGCCGGCGCGGTCGACGCGCTACTCCGGGCCTATCCGCAGGACATCCGCTTTCTTTCGGAGCACACCTTGATGGTGACCCATCCCATCGAAGAATGGGACGAGACCTTCGCGCGGCTGATGGGCCTCTTGCAACGCTTGGGCGCCTGTGATAGACAGGACGCAGTGCGGCCCTGATGAGACATCCACCCTTCGTACGCTGGCCCAATCGAGCTTGGCGCGCCCCGATCTCCGTCCTGGTCGCCTGGGCGCTCGGGGCCGCCGTCGCCCGAGCCGACGACCTCCCCCCCACCGTGATCGCCACGATCGACCGGGCGCCCGTCCCGGCGGAACGGCTGTCCACCGCCCTGCGGGAGACCGGAGTCTCGCTGGCTTCGCTTGAAACCGAGGACCGGGATCGGTTGAAGCGGGAGATCCTCAACGAGGTCATCAATACCGAACTGCTGTTGCGCGAAGCGCGCGACCGCGGGATCCGCGTCTCGGATGCCGACGTGGCACGCGCGGTGGCTCAAGCCCGGTCCGATAGCGGTCCCGACGAGTTCTCCGCCGTGCTCAAAGAACGGGACCTGACCGTGGCCGAGTGGGAGGGCCGCGTGCGGGAGCATCTGATTGTGTCCCGTCTGCTGTCGACGGCCGTTCCCTTGGCGCCGGCTCCGACCGAGGCCGAACTCAAGACCTATTATGACCGCCATCCGGACGAATTCATCGAAGGGGAGGCGGTGGACGCCCGTCAAATCCTCGTCCCCTCCGAGTCCGCGGCCGGGGCCCTCCGCACCCTCCTGCTGAACGGAGCCGACTTCGGACAGGTGGCTACGGCCTACTCCACGGCCCCGGAAGCCTCGGATGGGGGCCATTTGGGACTGGTGGAACGGGGCCACCTGCCGGAGGGCTTCGAGGTGCTGTTTTCACTCAAGCCGGGAGAGATCAGCCCCGTCATTCATACCGAGTTTGGGTATCACCTCTTCACGGTCTCGGAGCACCGGCCGGCGTCCCGATTGACGTATCGGGACGTGGCGGACACGCTCAGAGAGCGACTCTACCGCACACGCCAGGAAAACGCCGTCGAAACCTGGATCGGAGAGCGGCGGAACCGCGCGGTGATCGTGATCAACGAGCCCCTTCTCGCGGGATTCAATGGAAAGCCGTAGGCGGAGGACAGCACGGCTCGCGGTCTTCGCGCTCATCGCCTGGGCGCTCGATTCCGGCGCGGTCGGTCATGCCGATCCGGCCGTCACCGATCGCCTGGTGGCGGTCGTCAACGAGGAGTTGATCACCGCCAGCGAAGTCGACGCGGCACGGCAGGCCTCGGCGATCGATCTCCTGAGTGACGTCCTCCCGAGCGGCGTGAAATCGGCCGAGCCTCCGGCGTTCGCCGACATGATCGAGGCGCTGATCGACCAACACCTTCTCCTCCAAGAAGCCCACACGCTCGGCCTGAGCGCCACGGAACAAGAGGCCGCCTCGGCGTTCGCGGCGGTCGCGGAGCAGCGACATCTTCCTCCTGCCGCACAGAGCCCGTCCCCGGACGTCCTGCATCGCCTGCAGGATCAACTGGCCATCGTCAAGCTCGTCAATCGCGAAGTGCGATCAAAAATCCTGATCAGCTCGGCGGACATCGACGCCTACTATCGCGAGCACCCCGATCAGTTCGCGCAGCCGCCTCGCGTCCGCATCAGCCAGATTTTTCTGAAAGCCCCCGAGGGCTCCGCCGACCTCGCCGAGCGGCACACCCAGTCCGAGACGCTCCGCGCCGCGTTGGAAGGAGGCGCCGAATTCGGCGAGCTCGCGCGCGCGAACTCGAACGGAGCCGAAGCCGCCAAGGGAGGCGACCTGGGCTATTTTCATCGCGGGGACTTGCTCCCCGCGCTCGACCGCGAGATTGAGGCCTTGGCCGAGGGCCAAATCAGCCCGGTGATCCAGACCCCGTTGGGTTTCCACATTATCAAAGTCTCGGAGAGACAGGTTGGGCGCGTCAAACCGCTGGAGGAGGTCAAGACCGACGTCGAGGAGATGGTCTACCGCGAGCAGGCCGACGCCTTCTACCGGCGATGGTTGCGCCAACTCCGCCATCGAGCCCACATCGATATCAAATGAGCCGGGCCGGCGCCACCGGCGCCGGCCCGATCATCACCCGTTACAACACCTTTACCGTCGTGACCAACGCCTTGCCCTCCATGTCCCGATAGCGGACCGACACCCGCTTCCCGGGTTGCAGCTCGGCCAGCGTGGCTTTGAGTGTCCCCAGCCTGACCTGAACGCGAGGCGATAGCGCAAAGGTCCGCTCGCCGGTCCGGCTCTTGATCCGCACCGTGTTCGCCTCCCGATCGACCGCCACGATCACCCCCGTCGCTTGGCGGCCGCGCACGTTGGCGTTGGGCGCGGACTCCGGCGCCGCGACGACCTTGGATCCCCCGGTGGTGGGCCCGGTCGTATTCGGCGCCGCGGTCCCGGTCCCAACGGCGGCAAGCAACACCACTACGGCGATCAGCCCTCCCTCGATCATCTTCATGGTTCCCTCCCGGTAAATGGTGGCGAGCGGCAGGAGCGACCACCGCACCTGCTCAACCCGAAGGAAAGGTATTGCAGAAGGTATGCCGAACGGTTCCTCCTCAGAAAATCGCGCAGGAAGAGGCGAGCGGGCGCGCGCAGACCGCGCGGCCTATGACCGGCCGTGCAGGAGTCGTGAACGCCTGGGCACGATCAGATCCCCCAGCCCCCGCTGAGATGGAGGTTCGCGCCGGTGACGTACCGTGCCTCTTCAGAGAGGAGGAACCGAACGGCGGACACCGCATCCTGGACCGAGCCGATGTACCCGGCCGGGATGTTCTTGACCATCGACGCCAATTCGGATTCGGGCGCGCTGCCGGAGGCGATAAACCCGGGCGACACGGTGTTGACCGTAATCCCGTGGGGCGCGAGGAGTTTGGCCAGCGACCGCGTCAAGATCAAGACGCCGGCCTTCGCGATGTAGTGGGCGGTGACGAAGGGTTGGGCGACGTGCTGGTCGGCGTTGGCCATGGCGAAGCTGACGATCCGCCCCCATCGTCGGGCTTTCATGCCGGGGGCCACCGCCCGCGCCAGGTAAAACACCGGATCGAGATTGTTGGCGAACATCGACCGCCACTCCTCGGCGGTCTCATCGAGCAGACCGATTCGGTGATACGGCCCCGCGCCGTTGATCAACGCATCGATCCGCCCCCACTCCCCCTCGACGCGCCGGATCAACGCCTCCGCCGCCTGGGGATCGGACACGTCGGCCCGAACGGCCAGGCCGCGCACGCCCTGCCGCTCGATCGCGTCGCGCGTTTCCTCGGCCTCCCGCTCGCTGGTGCGGTAGCACACCGCCACGGACCAGCCCTGGGCCGCCAGATCCAACGCCACGGCCTTTCCGATGCCCTTGGCTCCGCCGGTGATCAACGCGACGCGGTCCGTCATGCCCGATCTTTTCTCATAATCATTCGCCGGGGACGATACCGCAAACCACGAGGAGGATCAAACGGTTAGAGCGCCAGCTTCTGGTTGATGACGAACGAGAAGCACCCCGAACAGGTTTCGGCGGGAGTGATCGAGAGGGGCACCGTGAAGTTCCACGTGTCTTGGGGACGCAACCCGCTGGTGTTGGCGAGGTTCGCATCGGCCGGGACGGGACAGACGGAGCCGTCGATCGTCGCGCAGGCCACGTCGACGACGAGCCCATCGGCGTTCTTGACGGTCATGACGATTTTGACGTGGTAGGCGACGGCCGATTCGGCCTCGCTTTGGTTCCGAATCGCTCCCGTGTACACCACGCGCCCGTCACCCGTCACGCCCTCGGTCACCGCGCCGTCGAGGACCAAGGTCGCGGGAGGTGGAACGAAGGGTTGGTCGCTCGCGAGACAGCCGCTGTAAAACTGCTGCTTTCCACACGGGACGTCCACCACAAACGACACAACGTCCCCGAGCCGCACCTTCGTCGGAATGTCGAAGCTTCCGGTGCGCCCGGGGCTCAGGCAGTTATCTTGTGCCTGCGGGGCAAACGCGGAAAAACGGAACGTCTCGCCGAGCAGATCACCGAAGGAGAACTGGCTGTTGCTCGGGTCATTTAAAAGGTTCCCCGCGGCGTCGTACGAATTGATCGAGAGATTGATGCTGCAGGCCACCACGGTTCCGTTGTTTTTGATCTCGCCCAGGTAGCGCGCGTTGCCGTTGGCGTCCGCGACTTTATTGACCGCCCCGGCCAGCGCAATGGGGGGCGGCGGCACGGGCTTCTCCGGCGCTTTCGCGGACGTTTCGATTCCGCACGCGCTCAACCCCGCGGCGACGATGCACGCGAGGATACCGATCGCGGACTTCATCGCCCACGCCGCGGCTTGACGAGCCACGAGCGGACGAGTCGCGCGGGGCGGTAGGATTGCTTGGCGCGCGCCAGCGCGGGCAGGCCGGAGTCGTCCATCGCCGTGATCCACGCCACGCCCGCTTGAGCGCGGCAGAACTCCCGAAAGAGGTAGGCGGACAGTCCGCGGCTCGCCGGGTTGGCGATTTCCAGCAGCACGCCGAACACATCCGGCCGCACCGGCCCGCCCACGGTGTACCCCTCGATGACGCCCGCAACCCTGACGACGAGCCCCGACAGCCCGAGCGCCTCCAGGTCGGTCAGCGCGCGACGGTGAGCCGTTTCGGCGTCCTCGGCCAATGCCATCCAAAAAGGATCTGGGTGTTTCCGTTTGGCCTCCTCCCGCCACCGCCGGTAGAGATCCAGACATTCCTCGGCATCTCTCCTCGACAGCGGCGCTAGGGTAAAGACCCGCCGTTTGACGAAATCATTCCAGGCCCAGCGCTTTGATTTGTAACGGTTCCCCCTGAGCGACACGAGGTCGTTGCGACCATAGAGGTACTCGGTGGCGTGGGGAAGCACCGCGTAGCCCGCACGCTCGAACGCCATCCGCTCCCCGTCGTCCACCCCTTCGATGCGGGCGGCGTCCCCTCCCGACCACTTCGCCATCGTTCGGAACGCGGCCTCGACCGCGAGCGACTCTAGGCCGGGGGCGTCTCGCCCGCCGCCTTCGCCTGCTGGAACGCCAT
>JACQCD010000026.1 GCA_016201825.1 Nitrospirota bacterium
GCTCTCCGGCGAGGGAACTCCCGGGAGCTTGGCCGATCGGCTGATGGCCGTTCAAGTCGGAGACACGCCGAATATCGTGGAAAGCCGCACAGCGCAAGGGTTTTAGCAACATGAGCCCGTTCTTAACCGGACACTACTGACTTAGACGGTAAACCAAGAGTGATGGATGGGAAGATAGATATGGGAGCATATGAATGGCAAGGTAAGTCGATAACTACACCTCCCAAGGCTGAGCAATAGGAGACAGACGTTGATGCTATTGACTTGATCTATATACTACCTCAGTAGTGTCCGGTTAAAAATCAAACAAGATCGGGGGAGTCCGCAGGGTCAGGCTTGACTTGTTGACTTTGCGCGCGCGAAAAATCAACAAGCCTGATCGACCGAATGCCGGGTGTGGACTCTCCCCTTTTCTTCCCGGGCCGACGAGTGGAAGCCAATAAGAGGCCGAGACTGGTCGCCCGACCTCGAAACGTGACCCCAGATAGGGGTCTGCCTCATCGCACTGAAATCAAATGACCAGCCGTCAATTGGGTCGGATCGTAGCCCCTTCCCATGCGCCGTGTCAACAACTGCGGCGCTACCCCTGTTCGGGCTCGCGGGCCGGTTCAGATGAGGCCTCGCCGCGGGCTCGTTCCCGCGCCCATCGAGCCTGGCTAAGGATGCCCCGGAGGATGCGGACCTCGCGGGCGTCGAGCTCCGCGCGGTTGATCATGCCCCGCAGATCGCGGAGGAGGTGGCGGTCGTGGGGCGGGTGCAGGAAGCCGATGGCGCCGAGCGCGTCCGCGAGGTGGGCGTGGAGGCCGTCGAATTCGGCCGCGGTGGCGAGCGCACGCGGCGGCGCGGCGTCGGGCGCGGGGACGCGGACGAGTTCGTAACACGCAAGCAGCACCGCTTGGGAGAGGTTGAGCGAGGGCTGCGAGGCGTGGGTGGGGATCGCGATGATCTGGTGGCATACGGCGAGATCGTCGTTGGAGAGGCCGGAGATTTCCGAGCCGAACAGCAGGGCGATGTCGTCCGTGCGCGCCCGGAGGCCGAGCCCCGGCCCGGTGTCCGGCAGCCGTCCATCGACGGGCCGCCCGATCCGCGGTCTGGCGAAGCCGACCACCCAGCGGGCCTCCGCCGTGGCGTCCGCCAAGGTGGCGTGGACCCGCGCGCGTTCCAGCACGTCGCGCGCGCCGTACGCCATGGTGAGCGCGTCGTGGGTGAGGTGCCCGCAGGCGGGGGCGACCAGACGGAGGTCGGCGAAACCCATGTTCTTCATCGCGCGCGCGGCGGCTCCGATGTTGCCGGCATGCTCGGGGCGGATCAGCACGATCCGCACCCGGCGTCGCCAATCGGGGTCGGCGCGCGCGCGGTCGTCGTGGGCAAGGTCGATATCCATGTCCGGCATCTTGGGTCGGGTCATCCTGCTGCGCGTCGGGGCGAGTATACGCCTTGCAAAACCCACCCGTCTATGGTAAGACTTGCGCCGCGGGAGCAACCGGTTTCCCGACATCACACACGCGTGCCGAGCGTCCCCGCGGGTGCCGGGCGTTGGCCTGGTCCGGGGCGTGATGACGCACGCGGAGGCGCACACCATAGATTAAAGGAGCGGGTATGTCCACCATCGGCATGAAGGAACTACTGGAAGCGGGGGTCCACTTCGGACACCAGACCAAGCGCTGGAACCCCAAGATGAAGAAGTACATCTTCGGGGAGCGCAACGGCGTCTATATCATCGACTTGCAAAAGACCGTCAAGAAGTTTGCCGACGCCTACGCGTTCGTCCGGGACACGGTGGCGGACGGGGAGACGGTCCTCTTCGTCGGCACCAAGCGCCAGGCTCAGGAGACGGTCGAGCAGGAAGCCAAGCGGTGTGGGATGTTTTACGTCAACCAGCGGTGGCTGGGCGGGATGCTGACCAACTTTCAAACGTTGCGCAAAAGCGTCGACAAACTGAAGAAGTTCGAACAGGCCAAGACCGATGGCACCCACGAACGGCTCCCCAAAAAGGAAGTCGGGGAAATGGAGAAGGAGCGCGGCCGCCTCGAAAAAATCCTGGGCGGCATCAAGACCATGACGGCGTTGCCGGGCGTGGTGTTCATCATCGATTGCAAGAAGGAGCACATCGCGGTGTTGGAAGCCAACCGGTTGGGAATCCCGGTGGTCGCGATCGTCGACACCAATTGCGATCCCGATGAGGTGGATTACGTGATTCCGGGCAACGACGACGCGATTCGGGGGATCAAGTTGATCGCCTCTCGCGTCGCCGATGCCGTGAGTGAAGGACGACAACTCCAGGCCGCGCGTGTCGAGGAGCAGGCGAAAGCGGCGTCGGTGACGTCGAGCCGCGATCTGGCCGAACTTGCGGCAGCGACCGAAGGAGGGTAACGCCCGTCCATGAATGGCCATCTGCTGCGTTGTCGCTTCGGAATCCCTCCTCACGTACGACCCAGTACGCTCCGGGGGGATTCCTCTCTCCGCCTTGCATCTGGCGCATTCCTGAACGGGCTCAACTGGCCCAAGAGCGGGACGGGAGGGTAACATGGCGGCGATCGATCCCGGTCTGGTCAAGCAACTGCGGGAGCAAACGGGCGCCGGGATGATGGACTGCAAGCAGGCGCTGGTCCAGCACGGGGGCGACCTTGAGAAGGCGGCCGAGTGGTTGCGCCAGCGAGGCGTGGCGGTCGCGGCGAAGAAAGCGGGGCGAGAGGCCGGCGAAGGCCTCATCGGCTCCTATGTGCACGCCGGGGGCAAGATCGGCGTCTTGGTCGAGGTCAACTGCGAGACCGATTTCGTCGCGCGCAACCCGGAATTCCAAAACCTGGTCAAGGACCTCGCGATGCACGTCGCCGGGTCGGCGACTCCTCCTCGCTACGTCAGCCGCCGTGATATTCCAGCCGCCGTGATCGCCAAGGCCCGGGAACAGTTCACCGCGGAGGCCGCGCAATCCGGGAAACCCGAGAAGATGATCGCGCAGATCGTCGAGGGGCGGGTCGATAAGTTCTGCGCGGAGATCGCGTTGCTCGATCAACCCTTCATTAAAGATCCCAGCCTCACGGTCGAGGCGCTGATCACGGAGAAGGTCGCCAAGATCGGTGAACGGATCGCCGTCCGGCGGTTCGTGCGATACCGATTGGGTGAAGAGGACGCGGGCTCACCGCGCAGAGGGGAACCATAGGGCGGCCCTCTTTTTGTGCGCTGTCAGCGTGGAGCTGATGGCTGGTCTTCTGGAGACATCGTGGCCGATCTGAAGTATCGTCGCATCCTCCTGAAATTGAGTGGAGAGGTGTTGGCGGGCGAGCAGGGGTTCGGAATCGACCCCATCGTGGTGGGCCGGGTGGCGGACCAGATCCAGGAGGTCAACGCCCTCGGCGTCGAGCTGGCCATCGTGATCGGCGGCGGCAATATCTTCCGGGGCCTCGCCGCGGCCGCGACCGGGATCGAGCGCTCTTCGGCGGACTACATGGGCATGCTCGCCACCGTGATGAACGCGCTGGCGCTGCAGAGCGTGCTCGAGGCCAAGGGCGTGCTCACTCGGGTCCAGTCCGCGATTGAAATGCGCCAGTTGGCCGAACCCTACATCCGACGCCGGGCCATCAGACATCTGGAGAAAAAGCGGGTCGTCATCCTGGCGTGCGGGACCGGGAATCCCTATTTTTCCACCGATACCGCCGCGGCGTTGCGGGCGATGGAGATCGGGGCCGAGGTGATCCTCAAAGGCACGAAGGTGGACGGGGTCTACGACCGCGATCCCATGAAGGACCGCAGCGCCACGATGTTCTCGCGGTTGACGTTCTTCGAGGTGATCGAAAAACGGCTCGCGGTGATGGATAGCACGGCCGTGACTCTCTGCATGGAGAATCGCCTCCCCATCATCGTCTTCAATCTGAAGGAACGGGACAATATCAAACGCATCGTGTGCGGAGAGGCTCTCGGCACGGTCGTGGAAGGCGACCGGGTGCGGGCGTGAGCCTGTTCAGGCTCGAGCGTAGGGAGCGAGGAAAGCCGTGAGCACGCGGAATCCGGAACAGGTTATGGGAGAGGTCAAGCGCAAGGCGGGTGAGCGGATGGACCAGGCCGTCGAGCGGCTTCGCAAGGACCTGGCCAGTATCAGAACGGGCCGGGCCTCGCTCTTGCTCCTCGATGGGATTCATGTCGATTATTACGGAACGCCGACCCCCTTGAAGCAGGTGGCGAGTCTGTCGATCCCGGAGAGCCGCTTGATTACCATCCAACCCTGGGAACCCACTCAGATTCCGGAGATCGAAAAGGCCATCCAGGGGGCCAACCTCGGGCTCCAGCCATCCAACGACGGCAAACTGATCCGTCTGAGCATTCCGCCATTGACCGAAGAACGACGCAAGGACTTCGTCAAGCTCGCCAAGAAACTGGGCGAGGAAGCCAAGGTGACGGTCCGGAACGTCCGTCGGGATATGAACGAAGAACTCAAGAAGGCGCATAAGGACGGCACGCTGTCTGAGGATGCCCAGCGGATCGCGCAAGAGGAGATCCAGCGGCTGACCGACCACTACATCAGCCGTATCGACGAGATCCTGGCCAAGAAGGAAGGCGAGATTCTTGAGGTATGACGGAGGGGCGGCCGACGGGGTCGCCCGAGATCGCGCCGGGGCGGGAGGCCCCGGCACCCATCGACTAGAGGAGGGTCCATGTCTGGATTGATCCGCGTAGCTCGCGCATCCCTGATCGGATATTTGATCGTGGCGTTACTCGTGATCGGCGCCGTCGGCGCCTGGCCCAGCGTCGGGTGGGCGTCGTTCGTGACCTCGGAGACGACGGTGCCCGTTTCGACCGTCGATCGGCTCGCGGATCTGTCCAGGCTCCGCGCGGTGTTGGAACATCGGGTGGTGGCGCAACGTCTGGCTGACCTCGGCCTGAGTCCCGACGAGACTGCCGCCCGGTTGGCGCAACTGTCCGACGCTCAGATCCACCAGCTCACGCAGCAACTCGAAAGCCTGCAACCGGGGGGCGACAGCGGGTTGGGGGTCATCGTCTTTCTGTTGGTCATCGCGATTTTGGTCGTGGTCCTGCTCCAGGTGTCCGGTCACCGCGTCCTCATCACCAAATAGCGCGCCGGAACTCGGGGGGGCATTCGCATGGAGAGGGGTATCCCGGTGGACGGTATCCCGACGAACAGCGTGCGATGGATCAAGGGGTGGGCGGCGGCGGTCACCCTCATCGGGATCGTCTTATCCGGCTGTAGCGGAGGAGCCCGGTCCGCCGTCCGTGTTGCCGACGATCGTCCCACCGTCGGCGAACGGAGCTATCGCATCGCCGGGGTGCCGTTTGTGCCGGGCGACCCCGGGGCCTGTGGACCGGCCGCGCTCTCCAGCGTGCTCGCGTATTGGGGCGATCAGGTGTCCGTCGAAGAGATCGCACGCGCTCTGGCGGTGCCGTCCCTCAACGGCGTCCTGCCCCTGGATCTGGCTCGCTTCGCCGCCGACCGAGCCCCGCACCTCACCACGACCATCGGATCGATCGATTGGCTCCGGGACGAACTCCGACGCGACCACCCCGTGCTGGTGTTTCTTGACCTCGGGATCGGGCCGTGGCGGCGCGGCCATTTTGTGGTCGTGATCGGCTACCGCGACGCCTCGCGCGAAGTTCTGATGTATTCCGGCCGGAACCCTGATGCGGTGATGTCCTACACAGGGTTTGTGCGCGCGTGGACGCGCGGCGGATCGTGGGCCCTGGCGCACCCGCCGTCCGACAGCGTGCTCCGGTCTCCGTTTCACGTAGGGGTTCTTCGTGTAGGGGTTCAACATGTTGAACCCCTACGGGCGGACGTTGGCTCGTGACCGGCTGCCGGAGTTCGTGGATCGTGGCGGCTGCGTTGGCATCGGTGGTGACCGTGGCGGGGTGCGCGGGCCAACAGGTGCCGCGCATTGTCGTGCTCCACGATCCGCTCTCGCCCGAGGATCATCTGGCCTTGGGCGTTGCGTACGAGCGGGAGGGCAAGGCGATGCTCGCGCGCGCCGAATACGAGACGGTGCTCCGCCGCCGGCCGGAGCACGTCACGGCGATGGTCAATCTGGGCAACCTCGCGGCCGCCGACGGCGCCCGGCGGAACGCCGAAGGGTGGTATCGGCGCGCGATTCGGATCGGCGGCCCGCAGGCGGCCCCCGCGGCCAACAATCTGGCGTGGCTGTACTTCTCCCAGGGCAAGCGGCTGAGCGACGCGGTCTCGCTGGCCCGTCAAGCCATCGCGTGGGATCCCCGTCCCGCCTTCTTCGATACGTGGATCACGATCCTGATCGCCTCGGGGAACCCGCTTGAAGCGAGCCGGGCGATCGATGAGGCCGAATCGCGCGTGTCCGATGATCCCGCGGTGAAAGGGAAGGCCGAGCTCTTTGCGGACCAGAAGCGAGAGGTCGCCGATCTGGCGCACGATCAGGGGAAAGTCCTGCTCGCCGACGGGCGGCTCGCGGCGGCCGAATTGCTGCTCCGGGAAGCCGCGCGGCGGGATCCCGAGCATGCCGTGTCGTCTCTGGGCGCACTTGCGGAGGGTTTCCTCATCGCCGAACGCGTCGACGACGCGTCGCACGTGATCGACGAGGCCGAAGCGCGGTCGTCGGGAGCCGAGGCGTTGGCCGAAACCAAGCGCGAACTGGCGGCGGTGGCGCACAGCCAGGGGAAAACTCTTTTGCAGGACGGCCGCCTGGACCCCGCCGAGGCCTTGGTCCGGGAAGCCGTGCGGTGGGATCCTCCGCGCGCGGCCTATTACCTTGAGACACTGGCCCAAGTTCTGATCGCGCAGGAGAAACCGTACGAAGCGGGTGTCGTCATCGATCAGGCCGATGCGCTGGTGCCGAGCGGCGACGCCGCGCTGCGGGCGCGGCTCTATGACCGCAAGGCCGAACTCTTCGCCTCCCGCGGGTTGGCAGCCGAGGCCAAGGCGGCGTCCCAGCAGGCGGACGCGCTGCGGAAGGTCGCCACCCCGTGACGGCGGCCACGGCCGCGCTTCGTCCCACCACTGCCGCCATCGATCTTGCCGCGCTCCGTCATAATCTTTTCCAGGTTCGCCGTCTGGCGGGCTCCCGCGACGTCATCGCGGTCGTGAAAGCCGACGCCTACGGTCACGGCGCGGTGGCGATCTCGCGCGCGTTGACGGCGGAGGGAGTGACCCGCTTCGGGGTCGCGCTGGTGGAGGAAGCGCGCGCGTTACGGGAGGCCGGGATTCGCGGCGAGCTGCTCGTGTTGGGCGGGTTCACGGCCGATCAAGCGTCCGAAATGATCGACCTCGGGCTGACCGCGACGGTCTTTCATCTCGCGCACGCCGCGGCGCTGAGCGAGGCGGCGCGGCGCGCCGGACGGGTCGTCCCGGTCCACGCCAAGATCGATACCGGGATGGGACGGCTTGGTTTCCAGGTGGACGAGGCCCCGGAGGCCATCGCGAACCTCGCCCGACTGGCGGGTCTCCGCCTCGACGGCGTGATGACGCACTTCGCCGACGCGGACCTGGCCGACCCCGCGTTTGCGCGTGAACAGATGGCGCGCTTCGACCGCGTGATCGCCGTGCTGGCAGCCCGCGGGATCGCCGTTGGGCTCCGCCACGCGGCCAACAGCGCCGCGGTCATGGCCGTCTCTCGGGACGGCGTCGCGGGGTTGGAGGCCGCGCTCTACGACGCGGTCCGTCCCGGGATCATGCTGTACGGGTGTCGGCCGGGGCCGTCGGTCGGGCCGGCCGTCGACCTGCGCCCGGTGCTCTCGCTGACCACGCGCATCGGCCTGCTCAAACGCGTGCCGTCCGGCACGCCGATCAGTTATGGGCGGACGTTTGTGACCCGCCGGCCGAGTCTGATCGCGATTCTCCCGATCGGCTATGCCGACGGTTACCCGCGGGCGCTCTCGAATGTCGGCGCCGTGGTGGTTCGCGGCCGGCGCGCGCCGGTGACTGGGCGGGTGTGCATGGATCTCACGATGGCCGACGTGACCGACGTGCCCGGTGTCTCGGAGGGGGACGACGTGGCCGTCATCGGCACGCAAGGCGACACGTCGATCAGCGCCGAAGACGCGGCGGCGGCCGCCGGAACGATCGCCTACGAACTCCTGTGCGGGATCGGACCGCGGGTCCCGAGGCGGTATCTCGACCGTGAGGCATGAGCGCGTTGGCGGCCAGGGGTCTCGAACGGGTTGGCCGTCTTGCCGTGCACGCATTCGGCGAGGTCGGCCAACTGGCGCTGCTCGTCGGGGCGATGGGGCGCCAGATCTTATCGCGCCGATGGGACTTCCGCCTCCACGTGAAGCAGATGGAGGAGGTGGGAACGAAATCGATTCCCGTCGTTCTCATCACCGGCTTGTCCACCGGCATGGTGCTGGCGCTCCAGAGCTACAACGGCTTTCAGCGCTTTCGCGCGGAGAGCCTCGTGGGAACCGTGGTGGCGCTGTCGATGACCCGCGAGCTGGGACCGGTCCTCACCGGATTGATGGTCGCCGGCCGGGCCGGCGCGGCGATGGCCGCCGAGCTCGGAACGATGCGGGTCACCGAGCAGATCGACGCCCTGGCCTCGATGGGGGTCAACCCGGTCAAGTACCTGGTGTTCCCTCGGTTTGTCGCGGGCGTGGTGATGCTCCCGATCCTGACCGTCCTCTCCGACTGGATCGGGATCGTCGGCGGCTACTTCGTGTCCGTCAAACTTCTCGACGTCAACTCCACCGTCTACATCCGGCGCACGCTGGACTATCTGGAGGTGCAGGACGTCTATGGGGGCCTGCTCAAGGCGGTGATCTTCGGCGGGATCATTTCGCTCATCAGTTGCCACCGCGGCTTCACCGCAGGCGGCGGGGCGGAAGGGGTGGGGCAAGCGACGACCGGCGCGGTGGTCGTCTCGTGCGTGTTGATCCTGATCTCGGATTATTTTTTGACGGCGTTGCTGTACTGATCGCGATGATCGAGTTTCAGGACGTCCATAAGAGTTTTAACAGCAAGGTCGTCCTGGCGGGCGTCACCCTGACGGTCGAGCGGGGTGAGACGATGGTGGTGATCGGCGGGAGCGGGACGGGCAAGAGCGTCCTGCTCAAGCACGTGATCGGCCTGCTGCGGCCCGACCGCGGGCGGATCATCGTGGACGGCGCCGACGTGACCACGTCGAACGACACGGCGCTCACTGAGCTGCGCAAGAAGTTCGGTGTCCTGTTTCAAGGCGCCGCGCTCTTCGATTCGCTCACGGTGTGGGAGAACGTCGGATTCTCGTTGGCCCAGCACACCCGGCTGAGCGCCGGCGAGATTCGGGAACTCGCGCGCGAGAAGCTCGCGCTGGTGGGCTTGAAGGGCGTGGAGGATCTGATGCCGGCCGAGCTGTCGGGCGGGATGAAGAAGCGGGTGGGGCTGGCGCGGGCGATCGCGCACGACCCCCAAGTGCTCCTGTATGACGAGCCGACGACGGGCCTCGACCCGATCATGGCCGACGTCATCAACCATCTGATCGTTCGCCTCAAAGAGCAATTGAAGGTCACGTCGATCGCGATCACCCACGACATGACCAGCGCGTACAAGATCGCCGATCGCATCGCGATGTTGTACCAGGGCACGATTCAGGAGGTCGGGACGCCGGACGAAATCCGGCACAGCCCCAACCCCATCGTCCACTTGGTCAAGATGGCGGGCGTCCCGATCGGTAAAGTCGAGGAGATGGGGCTCCAGGACTCCCAGGCTAAGGTCACCTTCCGGATCCAGCCCGGGGCGAAGATCCCGCAGGGCAGTTACGCGTCCGTGAAGGCGACGGGATTATTGGGCGACAAGTACGTCGAGATCGTTCCCGGCAAAGGCCCCGGATCGTTCCCGAACGAGGCGCGCATCCCGCAGCAGGAGGGCGCCTCGGACCTCGATGCGTTGATCAACCGATTTTCCGCGGTGGCGGACGACGTGAAGGCCGTCACCGCCTCGTTGCGCGGGGCGCTCGGCAACGCGGAGGGCGAGCAATCGCTCAAGGACATCGTCGCCCACTTCCGCGCGATGGCCGCCAACCTCGACCACATCGTCGCCGAGAACCGCGAGGCGATCAAGGGCACCCTCGCCAACGCCGAGGCCTTGACCAAGGCGCTCAAGGACGAGGGGCCCAGGCTGGTCGCCACCCTCAACCGCCTGGCCGATCGGCTCGAACGCGGGGACGGCACGCTCGGCAAGCTCTTGACCGACAACGCCGTCTACGACAAGTTCGACAGCGCCCTCGCGAACATCAACACCGTCACCAAGAATCTCGAACAGGGCAAGGGCACGCTGGGCAAGTTGATCAACGACGATGCGGCCTACGAGAAACTGAACACCGCGCTGTCCAGCCTGAGCGGGACGCTGAACAAGATCGACCAGATCCGGCTCACGCTCGACGCCCGCAACGAGTACCAATTTTCCGAGGGCCAAAACAAAGGCTACTTCGGCCTGCACATCACGCCGCGCGAGAACAAGAGCTACATCGTCGAGGTGGTGGACGATCCCCGCGGCAAGGTGACCAAGACCACGACCGACGTCAGCGTCAACGGCGGACCTCCCACCTCGACCGAAGAGTTGAAGATCCAGCGCAAGACCAAATTCTCCGCCGAGTACTTCAGGCGGTTCGGCAACGTGGGCCTGCGCGGCGGGCTGCTGGAGAACAGCTTCGGCGTGGGGGCCGACTACTTCCTCAACGAGCCCGAGTTGCAGTTAAGCCTCGATCTGTGGGACTTCAACAGCGACGACCCGCTCAATAAAAACGTCCACGCGAAAGCCACCGCGCGCTACCACTTCCTCAAATACCTCTACGTCCAAGCCGGCTACGACAACCCCTTCAATCGTCAGCTCGACACAGGATTCGTCGGCGGCGGGCTGACGTTCGACGACGAGGATTTGAAATACCTGATCGGGAGCGGGTTGCTGCGGCGGTAGGGCGGGTCGGCCCGGCACGCTGCCCAGCGGAGGCCTATAAAGTCGCCGCGCTCAACGGCCTCAATACGCTCCGGATCTAGACGTGTCGCCGTTCCCTCGGCACCAAATAAACCGGCTCCTTGCGCTGTCATCGGATAATGGGTGGGCGAGGACCAGAGATCATGAATCGTATAGCGGCGCGTCGAAAGTTCCTCCAACAGCGCACGATGTTCCTCTTGATGGCGATGGTCCTTGCGGTGGGTCTTCCCAGGGCGTGGGGAGGCCAAGGTGAGGTGGCGGAAGTCCTCCGGCAGGTGGGCGTTCAAGACGACGCGGTCAACACGGAGACCGCCCAGATGGTGATCCGATCGATCGACGCTCGCGGCACCGAGAAGACGAGCCGCCACCACCTGTATTGGAAAAACGTCCGCGGGGAGAAGGGCGTCTTCGGGAAGACCCTGTTGGTGACGCTGGCCCCGCTCAACCAAAAAGGCGAGGCGTTTCTGCTCTGGCAGTCGAAGCGGGCGACCGACTCTCAGGCGTGGCTCTACCTCCCGGAGCTCCGGCAGGTCCGTCGGGTGCCGATTGCGGGGCACGAGGCCCATCACCACGAACACGAATCGGACGTCAACCTCGGCTTCGAGCAGATGGGAACGCGCTTGACGGAGTCCGATGAGCTCACGCTGGTGGGCCGGGAAATCCTCGATGGCCGGGGATACCTCGTTCTGGAGAGCCGGTCGACGAGCGAGGGCACCCCACCGCTCCGTCGCGTCTGGGTCTCGCCGGAGACGTGGACCATCCACCAGATCGAATACCGCGACGCTCAGGGGATGCTTGAAAAGACACAGCGGGTCGAATGGGAGCAGATTCGGGACGCCTGGGTCTGGAAACGGACCGAGATCCAGAAAGCCCACTCACTGGAAAAGACGATCGTCGAACTGAACGACGTCGCGGTCAACCCCGAACTCGACGACCGCCTGTTCACGATGCAGACCCTGCAGTCGGGACACATTCCTTAACATCTCGGAATCACCTACTCAGACATCGAATTCCGGAACAACCCCCGCCGACACGCCCACGCCGGTTGAAAACGAACCGTCCGATGGACCACAATCAGGATCGGAGGAGATGATGCGCGAGCTCGAGGCTGAACTGGGGGTGACGACGCTCGACACGTCGGGGTATCGGCTCGCTCTCGCGCAATTTGAACGGGCCGCCGACCGGATCGATTTGGATCCGAACCTGCGCGGCCGGTTGCGTGTGCCCCAACGCGCGCTCGCGGTCGGTGTTCCGGTGCGGATGGACGACGGCTCGGTCCGGACGTTTCACGGATTTCGGGTTCAGCACGACACCGCGCTCGGGCCGTCGAAAGGCGGCGTCCGCTTTCACCCCGCCGTCACCATGGGCGAGGTGGCGGCCTTGGCCATGCTCATGACGTGGAAATGCGCCCTGGTGGGCCTTCCGTACGGGGGCGCGAAGGGCGGCGTGCGCTGCGCCCCCGGCGCGCTGTCGCGTCCCGAGCTGCAGCGCCTGACCCGGCGCTACACGGCGGAAATTTCCCCGTTGATCGGTCCCGAGCGAGACATTCCCGCCCCGGATGTGGGGACCGACGCCCAGACCATGGCCTGGATGATGGATACCTACAGCCAGCAGGTCGGGTACGCGGTGCCCGGCGTGGTCACCGGCAAGCCCGTATCGATCGGCGGATCGCTGGGACGCGAGGAGGCGACGGGTCGCGGGATTGTCTATACGATTCTGGAATTGCTCGGCCGCCTGAACATCTCTGTCGCATCAAGCACCGCCGTCATCCAAGGGTTTGGGAACGTCGGCGCGCACACCGCGCGGCTGCTAGCGACCGCTGGCGTCTCGATTGTAGCGGTCAGCGATTCGAAGGGAGGGATTCATAACCCGCAGGGTCTCAATATCGACGAGGTCATCCGGCACAAGAAGTCCCGACACACCCTTCAGGGGTACCCGGAGGCGACGCCGATCGTGAACGAGGATCTCCTCGAACTTCCCTGCACGATGTTGATTCCTGCCGCCTTGGGCGAGCAGATCACAGGGGCCAACGCATCGCGGGTCCAGTGTCGCATCCTGGCGGAAGGAGCCAACGGCCCCACCACGATGGAGGCCGACCAGATTCTCCGCGACCGAGGGATCGCCGTCATTCCCGATATCCTGGCCAACTCAGGAGGGGTGATCGTCTCGTATTTCGAATGGGTCCAAGATCTGCAGAAGTATTTCTGGAAAGAAACCGAAATTCACACCAGGCTACGGGACATACTCTCCACGGCGTTCAGGACGGTGTGGGATCTGTCGCTGCGGGAGAAAACGGATCTGAGAACCGCTTCGATGATGCAGGCCATCGGGAGGATCGCCCAAGCCCACCTGGATCGAGGGCTGTACCCGTAAAACCTGCGGGAATCACTCGCCAGGGGAGGGCAAAAAAAATCGAAGGCACCGCCCGACTTTCTGGCGATGCCTCGTTCCCACGACCACCGCGATCTCCGCTCACTCAAATCAGGTGCTTCACGCCTCGCAG
>JACQCD010000027.1 GCA_016201825.1 Nitrospirota bacterium
AGCGCCGCAGCACCCGCGTCGGATGCTTCCTGCGCCACGTCCAGGGCCGCGCGGTCGGTCGCTTCGAGCCAGCCGTTCACCGCCACGCGCCCGTCCCGCGCATCAATCGCCACCACGACGCGGCCCGGGAAATACCCGCAGACCTCGCGCAGGAACTCGGGGTCCAACGCCGCGCGAGTTCCCAGCACCACCCACGCGGCGCCGGCATCGAGGTAGGTTTCGATCGTCTTCAGGTCGCGGAGCCCTCCTCCCACCTGAACCGGAATGTCGACCGCCTTGAGAATCGCGGCAATCGCCGCCTCGTTCCGTGGCGCTCCATCGGCCGCGCCGTCCAAGTCGACGACGTGCAGACGCCGCGCGCCCTCGGCCGCCCAACGAGTCGCCATGGCCGCGGGGTCGTGACCGTACACGGTTTCCGCGTCGAAGCGGCCCTGAAACAACCGAACGCACCGTCCGCCTTTGACATCAATCGCCGGGATGATCGTCACGACGGAGCCGTCTCCACGGGAGCGCCGGTCGCAAACTGCGCCAAGAGCGCGCGCCCGAGCGCCTGGCTCTTCTCCGGGTGGAACTGGCACGCCAAGACGTTTCGCCAGGCGAGCACCGAGGCGAACCGCACGCCATACAGCGTGTCCGCCGCGACCACCTCGGGATCGTCCGGCACCACGTAATAGGAATGGACGAAATAGAAATATCCTTGCTGAGGGAGTCCGGCCAGCGCCGGCACCGGACGCCGAATCGCCACCGTGTTCCACCCCATGTGCGGCACCTTCAGTCCCGCCATGACCGGGTCGCCGGAGGGAAACCGCACGACGCGGCCGGGAATGACGCCCAAGCCCTCGTGGCGGCCGAATTCTTCGCTCTCGCTCATCAACAACTGCATGCCCAAGCAGATTCCCAGGAACGGCGTCCCCGCGTCGATCACCTCGCGGATGACCGGCACGAGTCCGAGGCGGGTGAGGTGATCCATCCCGGCACGGAACGCGCCCACCCCCGGCAAGACCACGCGGTCGGCGCGGCGGATGCGCTGCGGATCGTCGGTCACCTCCACGGCCTGTCCCAACCGTTCGAAGGCCTTCTGAATGCTGCGAAGGTTGACGATCTGATAATCGATGATCGTGATCATAACTCAACTCACCGCCGTCAGCTCACAGCTCTCAGCAAGGCAGACCTCAACCGGTGAGCGATGAGCCGTGAGCGTCCCTACTCGAGCCGCCCTTTGCTCGACGGCACGCCCGCCACGCGCGGATCGAGTCGCGTGGCCTGCTCGAGGGCGCGGCCGAACGCCTTGAAGCTGGCTTCCAGCATGTGGTGGGCGTTCTTGCCGTAGGGAACCTCCAGGTGGATCGTCAGGCCGCCGTGCACCGCCAGCGCCTCGAAGAAATGCTCGACCAACTCGGTGTCGAACGCCTGAATCTTGCGCGTGGAGAGCGGGACGCGGTAGACCAGATACGGACGCCCGGACACGTCGATCGTCGCGCGTGCAAGCGTCTCATCCATGGGCACCGCGGCGGATCCGAACCGGCGGATGCCGCCCCGATCGCCCAGCGCCCGTTTGAGCGCCTGCCCCAGAACGATGCCCAAATCCTCAACGGTATGGTGGCAATCGACATCGAGATCGCCCGAGGCTCGAACCGTCAAGTCCAAGAGCCCGTGCTTGCCCATCACGGTCAGCATGTGATCGAGAAAGGGCATCGAGGTGGCAATGCGGGTCTTCCCCGTTCCATCGAGATCGACCGTGACGACGATCGCGGTTTCCGCCGTGGTCCGCTCCACGACCGCGCGGCGCCCCCGCGCGCCGTTCGTCCGCTTGGCCGCCGACCGGACGGCCGGGGCGGCCCGGCGTGATCGCCGCTCAGTCATCGGGCCGCAGACGGATCTCGACCGCTTCGGCGTGAGCACCCAGACCCTCGACCCGCGCGATCTGCACGACTTTTTCAGAGAATCGCCGCAACGCGTCCTGGGAAAACGCGATCAGCCCGCTCTTCTTCGTAAAATCTTCCACCGACAGCGGGGAGAAAAAGCGGGCGGTGCCGCCGGTGGGCAGCACGTGGTTGGGACCGGCGAGGTAGTCGCCCAAGGCCTGCGGCGTATGGTGGCCCAGAAAGACCGAACCCGCGTTCTTGACGTACTTGAGCACCTTGTAGGGTCGCTCGATGGCCAGCTCCAGGTGCTCGGGCGCCACGTCGTTGGCGAACGCGATGGCGTCCAGAATCTCCGGCACCACGACCGCAATGCCTCGGTGCTTCAGCGAGGCTTCGGCGATCTTGCGCCGATCGAGCTTGGCCAACTGGACCGCAATTTCCTTTTGCACTTTTTTCAGGAACCCGTCGCTCGGGGCCACCAGGATCGTCCACGCCTCTTCGTCGTGCTCGGCCTGCGACAGGATATCGGCGGCCACATGGGCCGGGTGTGCCGTCTCGTCGGCGATGATCAGGATCTCGCTCGGTCCGGCGATCATATCGATGTCGACGGTGCCGTAGACCAGACGTTTGGCGGTCGCGACGAAGGCGTTGCCGGGGCCGACGATCTTGTCGACCCGTCGGATCGTCTTGGTCCCATACGCCATCGCCCCGATCGCCTGCACGCCCCCGATCCGATACACTTCGTGGATCCCGACCAGATCGGCCGCTACCAGAACGTACGGATTCATCTCGCCCTTGGGCGTCGGCGTGCACATGACCACCCGCTCCACGCCCGCGACCTTGGCCGGAATCCCGTTCATCAACACGGAAGACGGATAGGCGGCCTTGCCACCCGGCACGTACAGCCCGGCGGATGCCAGCGGGCGGAGTTGCTGGCCCAGCGTGACTCCGGCTTCCTCGAAACTCCACGAGTGCGATTGCTGCTTGGAGTGGAACGCGTAGATGCGATCCGCGGCAAAGCGCAACGCATCCACCACTTTTGGATCGGTCTTCGCCAGGGCCGCCGCCCGCTCCTCGAGCGTGACCAAAAATCGCTTGGGCGACAGCGGCATCTTGTCGAATTGTTTGGTATAGCGGGACACCGCCACATCCCCGTGCGCCTGGACGTCGTCGAGCATCTTGCGGACTTTCTGCTCGACTTTGCGATCCTCGGGCTCGCCGCGATGAATGAGCTTTTCGACGTCCCGGCGGCCCGCACGCGACCGCAATTTGATAACCTTCATGGCCATATGGATTCCTTTCCTCTGGGGTCCGTGATCACGTCGGCGATGGGCGACAGGCCGCCGCCACCCGTTCCAGGATCTCGCTGACCCGCCGGTACTTGACCTTCAAGCTCGCCCGATTGACGATCAATCGCGCCGTCGACCGCACGATTTCCTCGACGACGGTCAACTGATTCTCCTCCAACGTCTTGCCCGTGGACACCAGATCGACAATGCTTTCGGCAAGCCCGATCCGCGGCGCGAGTTCCACCGCGCCGGAGAGCTTGACCAGCTCGATGGGCAAGCCGCGCTGCGTAAAATACCGTTCGGCGATAATCGGATATTTCGTCGCCACGCGCCGCTTGACGGTTCGCAAGCCGCCGCGGGGAACGATCTTCCGCGTCGGTTCGGCCCAGACAACGCGACAGGGGCCGTAGGCGAGGTCGAGGGGCTCGTACACTTCTCGTGGATGTTCGAGCAACACGTCCTTGCCCGCCACGCCAAGGTCGGCCGCCCCGTACTCGACGTAGGTGGGCACGTCCACCGCCCGAACCACCATGACCGTCACGCCCTCCATGTCGGTCTCAAACAACAGCTTCCGGGTGTCCCGCGTGAGCCCACGCGCCCGAATGCCGACCCGCGCGAACAGCTCCACGGTGGGGTCGAGCAACCGGCCCTTGGGAAACGCGATGACGACCGGCGTTCGGCTCACGCGGCGTCACGTTGACGGTGGATCAGCGCGCCGACCCGCGACAGCTTGTCCTCCATCCGCTCGTATCCCCGGTCCAAGTGATAGACCCGCAGGACGTGGGTCTCTCCCTCGGCGGCCAACCCCGCGACCACCAGACAGGCGCTCGCGCGCAGATCAGAGGCCATCACCGGCGCGCCGCTCAAGCGCGGCACTCCCCGCACGACCGCGTGATTGCCGTCGACCTGAATATGGGCTCCCATCCTCCGCAACTCGGCGACGTGCGTCAGCCGGCCTTCGAACACCGTTTCGGTCACCACGCTCGCGCCCTCCGCGATCGAGAGGGCCGCCATCATCTGCGCCTGCATGTCGGTCGGGAAACCCGGATAGGGCGCGGTCTTAAAATCCACGCCCCGCAGAGGCCCGCTACGCGTGACGCGCAACCCCTGCGCCTCGACCGCAATCTCGACGCCGGCCTCCCGCAATTTCGCCAGCACGGCCTCCAAGTGCCCGCCAACGCCGCCGCGTAAGAACAGATCGCCACCCGTGATGGCGGCGGCCGCGAGGTAGGTGCCGGTTTCGATCCGGTCCGGCATGACCCGATATCCCCCCCCGCGCAGCGCTGCGACGCCCTCGATCGTGATCAGATCGGTGCCGGCCCCGTGGATCTTGGCGCCGCGCGCGGTCAAGGCGTTGGCGAGGTCCACGATTTCAGGCTCTCTCGCCGCGTGCTCGATGGTCGTCGTGCCCTCCGCCAGCGTGGCGGCCATCAGCAAATTCTCCGTCCCGGTCACCGTGGGAAGATCCAGGGCAATGTGCGCCCCGCGCAGCTTGCCCGCCTTGACCCGGATGTAGCCGTGGTCGATGGTCACGCTCGCGCCCATCCGCTCGAGTCCGTCGAGGTGCAGGTTGACCGG
>JACQCD010000040.1 GCA_016201825.1 Nitrospirota bacterium
ACCAGGAAGTGCCCGAGTTCGTGGACGAAAATTAAGAAACCGAGCACGACCAGAAACACCAGAATGGTATGGATCATCGCGACACTCCGTCCCTCATTCCCGCGCGGCTCACGCGTCGCCCAATGACAACGTGGCGGCCGGCGAACGCCCCAAGACCTCCCGCGCCGCGGCTCGAGCCCAGCGATCGGCCTGCAGCACGTCGTCGAGCGTCGTCGCCGGACCGGGGCATGACCGGCTGAGGACCCGCTCGATCGTATCCGCGATGGCCAAGAACTCGACGCGACCGTCCAAAAACGCCGCCACCGCCTCTTCATTGGCCGCGTTGAGCACGGCCGGCGCGGTGCCCCCGGTCTTCAAGGCCTCGTACCCATACTCCAGACACGGGAACCGCTCGGGGTCGGGCGGCTCGAACGTCAGCGCGCCTCGCGCGGCCAAGTCGAGCGGGGGGAGCCGCAGCGGCAGGCGCCGGGGATAGGCCAGGGCGTAGCCGATGGGACCACGCATATCGGGAATGCCCATCTGCGCGAGCATCGACCCGTCGCAGTACTCCACCAGCGAGTGGACCACGCTTTGGCGGTGGATCACCACGTCGATCCGATCGGCCGGCATCCCAAACAGCCAGTGCGCCTCGATCACTTCGAGCCCCTTGTTCATCAGCGTCGCCGAATCGACCGTGATTTTCGGGCCCATCGACCAGTTGGGATGTCGGAGCGCGTCTTCGCGGGTCACTCGATCGAGACCATGACGGGGCACATCCCAAAACGGCCCGCCGGACGCCGTGAGAATCAACCGCCGGACGTCCTCGGCCCGCTGACCGCTCAGGGCCTGGAAGATCGCGCTGTGCTCGCTGTCGATGGGCAGAATCGACACGCCGCGCCGCGCGGCCTCGGCCGTCACCAGCGCTCCCGCCATGACCATCGTTTCCTTGTTCGCGAGGGCGATCGACTTGCCCGCGCGGATGGCCGCCAGCGTCGGCACCAATCCCGCCGCCCCCACGATGGCCGACACCACTAGATCCCCGTCGCCCTGCGCGGCCACCGTCGCTGCGGCATCGGGTCCACCCAAGATGTCCACCGGCAGGTCGGCGCACGCCGCGCGCAGGCGGTCGGCGTCTTCGGTCCGGCTGACCGACACGACGCGGGGCTTAAACCGCCGGATCTGGCGTTCGAGCGCGTCACCGCCTCGACCAGCCGCCAGGCCCACGACCTCGAAGAGATCGGGGAAGTCCGCCACGAGATCAAGCGTAGCGGTGCCGATCGAACCGGTCGATCCTAAAATGACGAGTCGCTTCGTCCCCATCAGCCCGTCACGGAGTGCGGGCCGTATCCCTTCACCCACACCAGGTAGTAATAAAAGAGCGGAACGGTGAACAAGAGGCCGTCGACTTTGTCCAGCAGCCCGCCGTGGGCCGGGATGAGGCCGCCCGAATCCTTGACGCCCGCGCTCCGCTTGAACATCGACTCGACCAAATCTCCGGTCATCCCGGCAAGACCGCCGCCGATACCCAACCCCACGGCCTCAAACCAACTCAACCCGTCCAGAAACCAGGTCGCCGCAACCAGTGACGCGACCGCGCTCGCGACAACCCCTCCCACCGCGCCGGCGACGGTCTTCTTCGGACTCACCCGCGGCGCGAGCGGCGTCCGACCGATGGCGCGGCCCACGTAGTAGGCCGCGCTATCGCCGATCCACGTGACCCACAACGCGAAGAGCACCAGCCAATCCCCTCCCCGCAGCCCGCGGAGCAAGACCAGGTGGCTCAACATCCACGCCACATACCACACGCCGAAGACGGCCAGCGCCGCGTCGACCAGCGCGAGACGGAGGTCCTTGCCAAACCACAGCGTCGCCCCGCCCACGGTCATCACCAGGGCGGTGATCATGAACGGGAACGCGGTGTCCCAGGCCTGATGGTACGCGATGAGGATGACGCCCACCCCGAAGGCCGCACCCAACGCCATCGTGGGATACCGCGCGCTCCACGCCCCCGCCGGTTCTCCCGGCCCCAGGACCAGGCGATAGAACTCAAGCTGAGTCAGGAGCACCACGGCGGCAATCAGCCCGGCAAAGAGGGGCGGCGGCAGATACCGGACCACGGCGTAGAGAACCGGCAGGGCAACCAGGGCGGACAGGACCCGCCCGGTGTGTTCCCTCACCCCGCTCTCCCCTGAAGCTGTTCGCCCGTCCGACCGAATCGGCGCTCGCGTTGTTGAAAGTCCAGAAAGGCGGCCAGGAGATCCCGGCGGCGGAAATCGGGCCACAGCGTTTTGGTGAAGTAGAGTTCCGCGTAGGCCATCTGCCAGAGAAGAAAGTTACTGATTCGGCATTCGCCACTGGTTCGGATGACGAGATCGGGGTCCTCCATCCCGTGCGTATCCAGATACTGCTCCAGGAGGTCTTCATCGATCGCCGACGGAGCCAACGAACCGGCTTGGACGTCGGACACCACCCGCCGCACCGCATCGACAATCTCGCTGCGCCCGCTGTAACTCAGGGCAAGCGTCAGGGTCATTCCCTGGTGAGACGCCGTCTCCCGCTCGACGCGGCGGATCCACTCGACCACGCTCGCCGGCAACCGCTCGATCCGTCCGATGGTTCGAAACCGAATGCCGCGCTCCATCAGGGTCGACAGTTCCCGTTTGAGATAGAGCTCGAGGAGCATCATCAGCTCCTGGATTTCAAACATCGGCCGCCGCCAGTTTTCAGCCGAAAACGCATAGATCGTGAGACCCGCGAGGCCGAGCTCCCGGCAACAGGTGACGACTTCGCGCACGGACTTGATCCCCTCATGGTGACCCGCCACGCGAGGGAGGTTTCGCTGTGCAGCCCAACGGCCGTTGCCGTCCATGATAATGGCAACGTGTCGCGGAAGGGGCCCGCGCACAACACGGGCCTGGAGTTCCTCTTCGGATTCGCATCCGACAGCGGGGACGGGCATTTTCATGAGCCAGGACGTCGCAAATCTACAGCCATGAGCAGGCGTAGTGTAACGTGCGCCCTAGGTGAAGTCAATCGTTTCAACCCGGGGCGCGGATTCTCGTTGACACCACACGATCCCGCGGTATACTGACCCCTCATAATCGTCGAATGAGGGCACCACGGTGACTACGCACACGCACACACCTCCTCGCGAGCCGGTCGGCCTCGAACGGAGGCTCGGTCTCGTGATTCTCGCCGTAAGCCTGGTCAGCCTTCTCCTGAACTTCCTCGAGTAACCCAGAACACCCGATCCTCGTCATCCAGTCGCTCTGATCCCCGCGCACCATCCACCCGCGTCCGTGACGTTGCATGCCGCGAGCCGACACGGTAGAATGCCGCTCGATCGGAGTCCGGCGATGTCGTGGAGAATTGCGCTAATCTGGCTGCTGGTGGCGGGCCCACTCGCCGGCGGGTGCGTGTCGATCAACGTGCGTTCGGCCCAACAGCCGCTCCAAGAAACCCGGGTGTCCGGCGAAGGGCGACAGAAAATTCTCCTCATCGAGGTGGCCGGCTTTATCTCGGGCGAGCCGCGGGGAGGAGGGATTCTCAGCGATCGCGATCCGAGCCTGGTGTCGCAGATCGCCGAGATCGTGCGCAAAGCGGAGAAGGATCGGCGCATCAAGGGGGTCATCCTCCGCATCAACAGCCCCGGGGGAACGGTCACCGCATCCGACACGATCTATCACGAGCTCGCGGAGTATAAACACCGGGCCGGGATCCCGATGGTGGCCCAGATCCTCGATCTCGGGACGTCGGGCGCGTACTACATTGCCCAGGCCGCCGACCGCATCGTGGCGCAGCCCACCACCGTCACCGGCAGCATCGGGGTCATCATGGTCCGTCCGACGGTGTCCGGCCTGCTCGCCAAACTGGGCGTCGAGACCGCGGAAATCACGTCGGGTCCCCATAAAGCCATGGGTTCTCCCTTCAGCCCCCTGCGCGATGACGAGCGCGCTCTCTTTCAGACCGTGATCGACGAGATGCACGGGCGATTCGTCGCGACCGTGGTCGCCGGCCGGCCGAGGCTCACGCCGGACCGGGTTGCCGCCTTGGCCGACGGCCGAATTTACACCGCGCAGCAAGCCCACGATGCCGGCTTGGTTGACGAGATCGGCTACCTGGACACGTCCATCGCCCGCGTCAAAGAAGCGGCCGGCCTGACCAAGGCGTCGGTGGTGATCTACGGCCGTCCCGGCGAGCATAAAGGAAGCCTCTACGCCGGACCGGTCGTCAACATCGATGCCGGGATCTGGCGGTTCGACGAACCGGGCTTCTTGTACCTCTGGCATCCGTAACGTCACCATCCGCACACGACACGAAGGATTGAAGAGATGCAGCGACCGTCAACGCGTGTGATGCTCGGGCTGGGAGCGATCGTGATCGTCGCGGTCGCCATCTGGGCCTACAGCGAGTTCTCCCCCCCCTCGCTCACCGGCGCCTGGTCCAACGAAGCCCCCGAGAACCGGATCGACTTCACGTTCAACCCCGATGGGTCGGGCACGATGACCATCGGCTCGTCCCGTCTCGACTATCGCTATACGTTCGACCGGACCAAACGGCCGGCCTGGCTCGATCTGAATGCCGCGCCCAACGGGGAACCGGTCACCATCCGCGCCATCGCCGAGTTCGCCCCCGGCGGGAAACTCAAGATCCGCCTGCCGCCCACCCGAGCGTTCGGCATACGGCCGACCGAATTCGTGGACAACGACATCGAGAACACGATCCTGCTGAAACGGGACGAGTCCGCCTCGTGATCGGGCGGCATCGGTCTGGCGCATGGATCGGGCTGGGATCGGCCCTCGGCTTGGTCTTCTCGTCGATCGCCCACGCGGCGCCGCTCCCCGTGGTGGCCACGCTCCCGGTCCTTGCCGACTTCGTTCGGGTCGTGGGCGGAGAACACGTGCGGGTCACGAGTCTGATCACCGGGCTCGAAAGCGAGCACACCTATACGCCGAAGCCCAGCGACATCCAGGCCGTTCACGAAGCCGCGGTGCTGGTCAAGGTCGGGCTGGGGCTTGAAGTCTGGGTCAACGGCCTCATCAAGAACGCCGAGAATCCTCGCCTGCTCGTCGTCGAGACCTCCCAGGGCATCCCCTTGATGCGGGGGGGCGAGTCGCACGGCCACGACGAGGACGGACGCGACCTTCATAACGACGAAGGCCCGCGCGCGGGCGGCAACCCCCACGTGTGGCTCGATCCCGAGAACGCGCAGGTGATGATCCGCCATATCTCGGAGGCCCTCGGACGGGCCGACCCGGAGCGGCGTAAGCTCTACCTGGCCAACCAAGCCGCCTACCTCAAACAACTCGACGAACTGCAACGGTCGTTCGTCCAGCAGTTCAAGACCATTCCCAACCGGAAAATCATCACGCACCATCCGGCGTGGCCGTACTTCGCGCGACGTTTCGGCCTCGAGATCCGCGGCGACATCTTCACCCAGATCGGGAGCGAGCCCTCGGCCAAGCGCCTGGCCGGACTCATCCGAACGATCAGACAGGAACACATTCGAGTCATCGTGTCCGAGCCCCAACTCTCGCCCAAGATCCCCCGGGCGCTCGCGGAGGAGACGGGCGCCACGGTGGTGGTCTTGACGCCGCTTCCGGGAGCCCTCCCCGGCACCGACGATTATCTGTCGATGATGCGGTACAATGCCACCACCTTGATCGAGGCGCTCCGGTGACGACGAACGAAGACGTCATCCGATTCGACCGCGCCACCATTCACTATCGCGATCGCGTCGCCCTCCACGACATCACGTTGGGCATCCGGGCGGGTGAGTTCATCGGGATCATCGGACCCAACGGCTCGGGCAAAACCACGCTGCTCAAAGCCATCCTGGGCCTCGTCCCCCCGGTCAGCGGATCGGTTCGGGTCTTCGACTGCGCGTGCGAACGCTTGCGGTGCGAGCACCGGGCCCGCATCGGCTACCTCCCCCAAAAAGACTTGGTCGATCCCCACTTTCCGATCACGGTGGCCGAGGCGGTGATGATGGGCCGCTACAGCTCCATCGGCCTGTTTCGCTACCCGGGCAAGGCCGACCGCGCCATCGTGAGCGAGGCCCTCACCGCCGTCAATATGGTCGCTGAAGCCGGGACGCCGCTGGGCGAGTTGTCCGGCGGTCAGCAGCAGCGGGTGATGATCGCGCGCGCGCTGGCGCAGCGCCCCGAGGTGCTCTTGCTGGACGAACCCACCACCGGCATCGACACGCCCACTCAACACGCGATCATGGAGCTGATCAGACGCCTGCACCGCGATCTGCGGCTGACGATTCTGTTCGTGACCCACGACATCAACCTGATCAGCCGCGTGGCCGATCGTCTCATCCTGCTCAACACCCGGCTCTTCGCGGCGGGACCGCCCTCGGACGTCTTGAGGCGGGACACGCTGGCCCAGGTCTACGGAAAAGACATCGTGGTGACCGACCACGGAGCCGCCCCCTACGTCATCGTGGGAGACCACCATGCGTGAAGCTCACAGCATAGGACCTATTCGACGTATATGACCTATGAGATTTTCACCTTCGGCTTTATGCAGCGCGCGTTGACGGCGTCGATTATCATCGGCGCCCTCTGCTCGATCATCGGCGTGTTCGTCGTGCTGCGCGGCCTGTCATTTATCGGAGCAGGCACGTCGCACGCCGCCTTTGCGGGCGTGACCTTCGGTTACCTCACCGGAGTCTCTCCCCTCGGCATGGCGGTGCTGTTCGGCCTGGGGACCGTGTGGATCATCCACGGCCTCTATCAACGCGGCATCATGAAACTCGACGTGTCCATCGGCATGTTCTACACCTTCACGATGGCGCTGGCGATCCTCTTCCTCGGCCTGATGGGCACGTACAACGCCGAGGTGTACGGGTTCCTGTTCGGGAGCGTGCTCTCCGTGACGGCCGAGGACCTCACGGTGATGGGGTGGTTGGCGAGCGGGGTGCTGGCGCTGGTCCTGCTCTTCTACAAGGAATTCCACTTCATCACGTTCGACCAAGCCATGGCGGAAGCCACGGGCATCGCCGCGGGCCGGTTCTTCTTTCTGTTGCTGAATCTGATCGCGTTGACGGTGGTGGTCTCGCTCAAGACGGTGGGGGCGCTGCTGGTGTTCGCGATGATCGTCATCCCCGCGGCGTCCGCCTACCAGCTCGGCCGGACGATGCTCGGGATGATGGGCTACGCCGTGGTCTTCGGCGTCGGATCGGCGGTCGGCGGCGTCCTGCTCTCGTATCGGTTCGACCTGCCATCCGGCGCGACGATCGTCCTGCTCGCGACCGCGCTCTTCTTTGTCGCCGCGGCCCTCTCTCCGAAGCGCCGCACCCGCGCGATCGTCGCGCGACCCTGACCCATCACGCGGCCCGGCGTTCGGACCCTCCGCCGGCCTCGAGGAATCGGACGAAGGTCTCGGCGGGCACCGGTCGTCCCACGAGGTCGCCCTGGATCATGTCGCAGCCCTGGGCACGTAACCAGGCCACCTGCGCCTCGTCCTCCACCCCTTCGGCGACCACGGTCATCTTCAATCCGTGCGCCATGGCGATGATCGCCGAAACAATCGCCGCTCGGTCGGAATCCGTCGTGAGGCGACAGACAAAGTCTCGCCCGATCTTGAGTCCTTCGATGGAGAACTGTTTGAGATCGCCAAGCGACGAGTAGCCGGTCCCGAAGTCGGCGATGGACAACGTCAGCCCCAACGCGTGTAACGCTTGGAGCTTCACCGCAGTGCTCTCGGCTTCCGGCATAAAGATCCCCTCGGCCAGTTCGAGATCGAGGCAGCGGGGGTCGAGGCCCGTCTCCCGGAGCGCTCGGACCACGCTGTCCACGATGTGCGCCTGCGCAAATTGCTGCCGGGACAGATGCACCGCCACGCGGACGAGGGGTGATTCCGGCGACTGCCACGCGCGGGCATCCGCACAGGCCGTCCGCACCATCCACTCCGTGATCGGCGCGATCAACCCCGCGTCCTGAGCCACACGCATGAGATCCTGTTGCGGGATAATCACCGTCTGTTGTTCCCACTGCACATGGGCCTGGCCACCCACCAGACGGCGCGTGGCGAGCGCCACATACGGCTGATACCGCAAGACCAACTCTCCCCGTTCCAACGCCCGGTGCAGGTCTTGCACCAACGTCAGACGGTCCGTGACCCGTCCCTGGGTCTCCGGCGCAAAAAACCGGTATGAACCGGCCTGGGCTTTGGCGCGGTACATGGCCGTGTCGGCGTTCTTGAGCAAGCCCTCGACGGTCTCGCCGTCGAGGGGATACACCGTGATTCCGATACTGGCGGTGACCGAGACCTCGCGGCCTTCCAAGACAAAGGGTTGGGACAGGGCGTGCAGGATCTTCTGTGCCACGACCGCGGCCCCTTCCACCGGGTTCAGATCGTGCAGGATCACCGTAAACTCGTCTCCTCCTAATCGCGCGACGGTATCGCTCGCGCGCACGCTGCCGGCCAGCCGCTGAGCCGCGGCTTTGAGGAGGAGATCGCCGACGTCGTGACCCAACGAATCGTTGACCGGCTTGAACCCGTCCAGATCGAGGAAGAGAAGCCCCACCATCTGCTTGGCGCGGCGGGCCTGCGCCAACTCGTGGGTGAGACGATCGGCGAACAACAGCCGATTGGGCAGGCCGGTGAGGGAGTCGTAGTGGGCCAGGTGGTTCAGCCGTTCTTCGGCCAGTTTGCGCTCGGTCATGTCCCGGAAAATCGCCCGGGTGAATACCGCTCCCTCATGAGAGCGCGAATCGGCGTTTCCCTCGACCGGAATACGCCGGCCGTCTTTGGCCACGAACACGGTTTCGAAATTCTTGATCGACTCCCCCGCGATCACGCGCTGAAAGAGATCCTGGCAGTGCGCGCGGCTCTCCGGGTGAATGATGTCGAAGACCGTGAGGCCCTCCACCTCCTCCGGCGTATACCCCAGCGTGCGCAACCAGGCGCGGTTGACGTACACGAACCGTCCATCGGCTCCGACGTTCTGGACGAGGTCCGTGGCGTTGTCCAGAAAATCCTGCAGGGCTTCCTTGCTCTCGCGTAGCTCCCGCTCCGCCCTCTGCCGTTCACTCACATCGCGCACAATCGCCGTCATGAGCGGTTTCCCGTCGGACACCAGTTTGGAGATCGTGATTTCAACCGGGAACTCCTCCCCGTTTTTTCGTAATCCCAAGAGTATCGGCCGGTCGCTCATATTTTGACGGTCCGCGTTTTGGCGTTGGAATCCTTCAACGACGGCGCGATGCCCGCCGCGAAACCGGGACGGAAGCAGCATCTCCAGCGGCTGGCCGATCACCTCGCGGGCGGCATACCCGAACATGCCCTCGGCCTGCTGGTTGAAGACGACGATCTTCCGATGCTCGTCCACCGAAAGAATCGCATCGCTGGCCGCGTCCACGATCCCCCAGAAACGCGCCCGCGACGTTTCGACCTGTTCGAGCAACCGCTTGCGCTCGGTGATGTCCTCGACCACCAGGAGCAGTCGGGCGTCCTGATACGGCTGTTGAAGTTTGGTCAGCGTGACGTGAAAGTCCAGGTTCCTCACCGGGTCCCGCACATCGACGCTGACTTTGCGGCGCGGCTCATCGCTCCCCAGCACCTCGGCGACCAGTTTCCAGACGCCGACGAGCGGCAGAACCTTCTCGACCGGCTGTCCGACCACGTCCCGATCGCCGATTCCGAACAAATCCCTGAAGGACAGGCTCACCGAACGCACGATGAGATCGGTCGACAACACGAGCAGCGACGAGGGAACGCTGGCCACCACCGTTTCCACATAATTTTGGAGGGCCAACTGCGCCCGGTAGTCCCGTTCCCGGGCAGTCGCCGCAAGCATCTCTTGTTGTTGTTGTTGTTGTTGTTGTTGTTGTGCCGCGAAGCGCCTGACCATATCCTTGCCGACCCAGACATACAGCAAGGGCGCCATGACCCCGCTGAAAATCAGGATACCAACGACATCCTTCATCCCACCCGGCGAAAGACCCAGCAACTCCGCGATGAGCGACGCCACCACGTCGGCGACTGCGCCGATCGCCAGAATGCGAAGGAAGACCGTGAGCAAAAGAACGTAGACGGGGGCTCGTGGTTCGCGGAGAGGCTCGGGGTCTTGCGCCTTCTGGTTGTGGGCCGGCTCAGCCATCGTCACGGAGGGAGGGTGAAACGTTTCAATTCGACGAACACGCGTTCAGTGTAACGCATGCCTCGCGCATGGCAAGACGGGAATGCGGTCCGAGGACTCGCTACGCGGCTCGATCTTCATCGAGCCGCCACCCCTCACGCAGGAAGGGCGCGACCTCGTCGGCCGGCAGGGCCCGACTCACGAGGTGACCTTGAATCACGTCGCAGCCTTGCGCGCGGAGAAACCCTAATTGCGCCGGACGCTCGACGCCCTCGGCGATCACTCGCATGTTCAGGCTATGGGCCATGGCGATGATCGTCGTGACGATGGCCGCGTCGTCGGGGTTGGTGGTGACATCACTGATGAATCCCTGGGCGATCTTCAAGGCATGGATCGGAAAACGCTTCAAGTAATTCAACGAGGAGTATCCGGTGCCGAAGTCGTCCATCGAAAAGGCGACGCCCATCGCGCTCAGGTGAGCGAGCGTGGCGGTCGTCGCCTCCACGTCGCGCATAAAAATACTCTCGGTCAACTCCAGTTCGAGGTACCGCGGATCGAGGCGGGCGTTCTTCAGGGCGCGCTTCACGGTCTCGGGCAGGTTCGACTGGGCGACCTGATGGCTCGAAAGATTCACCGACACGGGGACGGGAGGCAATCCCGCCTCTTGCCACGCCCGGTTCTGGACGCAGGCGGTTCTGAGCACCCATTCGCCGATCGGCATGATCAGCCCGGTTTCTTCCGCCAAGGGAATGAATTCAGCGGGAAGCACCACCTCGCCATCGGGCTGTCGCCATCGCACCAGCGCCTCGACCCCGACCAATCGCCGGGAGGCGAGGTCCACCTGCGGCTGATAAAAGACCTCGAACTCGCCCTGCTCCAGCGCGCGCCGGAGCCGGTTTTCCAGGGCGAGACGGTCGAGTGCCCGCGAGTGCATCTCCGGCGCATAGAACTGATACGCGTTGCCCCGCTCTTTGGCGCGATACATGGCGGTATCCGCGTTCTTCAGTAAGCCCTCGATCTCGTCCCCGTCCGCGGGAAACACGGTGATGCCGATGCTGGATGTGACGGCAACCTCATGGCTTTGGATGGCGATCGGCTGGGACACCGTGCGCAGAATCTTCCGGGCGACGACCGCCGCGCCTTGGGCGCTGGTCAAGGCCGGGAGGATCACGGTAAACTCGTCGCCGCCCAAGCGGGACACGGCGTTACTGGCCCGCACGCACCCGACCAACCGTTGAGCCACCGCCTTGAGCAACTGATCGCCCACCGTGTGGCCGAGCGTATCGTTGATCAGCTTGAAGCGATCCAGATCCAGATACAGCAGTCCGACCATGCACCCGTCGCGACGCGCCTGGGCCACCGCTTGGGCCAGGCGGTCCTGGAAGAGCACGCGGTTGGGCAATCCGGTCAGGGTGTCGTAATAGGCCAGCGTGTTGAGCCGCTCCGCGGCGTGTTTGCGCTCGGTGATGTCGCGCAAGATCGCCCGCATGACCACCACGCCATCCTTCGATCGGGCGTCGATGTTGCCTTCCAGCGTGATCGGACGACCGTCCTTTCTGACGCAGACGACCTCCAGATTCTTGACCGACTCCCCGGCGACCACGCGTCGGAGGGTCTCTTGGCATAGCGCTCGATGATCGGGATGGACGAGGTCGAACACCGTCAATGACGCCAAATCTTCACGGCTGTACCCCAGCGTCTGAATCCACGCCCGATTCACGTAGGCAAACCGGCCGTCCGGCCTGACGCTCTGGACCAAATCGGTTGCCGTGTCCAAGAAATCTTGAAGCGCCTCTTTACTCTCGCGCAGCTCTTGTTCCGCACGCTGCCGCTCGGTGACGTCGCGCACGATCGCGGTCGACACCCACTGGCCTTCGAGACGTCGTTTCGAAATGGTCACCTCGATCGGGAACTCCTGACCATCCGCTCGACGTCCAACCAGGATCGGCCGTTCGCCCATGTCCCGCCACGCAATCCCCTCGGTGGTGAAGCCGTCGACCAATCGGTGATGATCGTGCTGAAAACGCACCGGGAGCAGGACCGCGAGCGGCTGACCGATCACCTCGTCCACCCGATACCCGAATATGCGTTCGGCGCGCTTGTTGAACACGATGATCCGCTGCCCCTCATCCACCGACACGATCGCGTCGCTCGCCGCATCCAAGATGCCCCAGAACCGTTCCCGCGCCGTCTCGATCTCTTCCTGCAACCGAATCCGTTTCGTGATGTCCTCGACCACCAAGAGCAACCGCATATCCTCACCGACTCGCCGAAATCGGGTCAGCGTCAGTTGCAGGTGCCTCGCACCGTGCGAATCCGGCACATCGACGCTGATCGCCGGGGAGAATTGGTCGCTCCCGAGCACCTCAGCCGCCAACCTCCAAGGATTCACCCACGGAAGGGCCTTCTCCAGCGGCTGGCCGAGCACGTCACGATCCGTGATCGAAAACATCTCTCGAAACGCCCGATTGACCGAGAGCACATACAAATCGGTCGAGAGCGTGACGAGGCCGGACGGCACGCTGGCGACGACCGTCTCGGCGTATTCCTTGAGAGCGAGCTGATCCTCGTACGCCTTCAGGGCCAGTTCCTGTTTTAAGGCGGTTTGAGCCAGCGCCGCGTGCGCCGTGAAGCGGCGCATCACATCCCGGACCACCCACAGGTAGATAAACGGCGAGCTGATCGCCGAAATAACGACCACATCGACGATGCCGAAGCCCGTCGGAAGGTCGAACACCGCGTCCAACACGGATTCCACCACTTCGGCGATCGCCACGATGGCGAGGATCCGGACGAAGATCGTGAGCGGCCGGAACGGGATGGGGTCTCCGCCGGCCCGTTCAGCGTGGACGGACGGATCTCTGGGTTCGGGAGTGCCCCCGACCGACCCGGGTGGTGAATCCCTTGTGTGGAACGCGTCGTTGAAGGCGCGCCGTCCTCTATCATTCATTTAGATGGAACTCCGTTAGATGGAACTCCGTTCTGCGTCCGTATCTCGATCAGTGTACCGGCTCTCTCCCCGCTGGCAAGCCGGGCGGCCCCTCCGCCCTCGCGGTGGCCGTTCCCCCATTGCATTCCACGAAGTCGGCGGACTATAATGAGCCGTTTTTTTGGTTGATCGTTCGGCTGGTTCGATCGGTTTCGCCCGCCTGATCCCGTGGGTGCACGCGTAGAGGAGATTCCATGTACAAAACGATATACGTGCCGGTAGATAATTCGGACCATTCCAATCGCGCGATCGATCTCGCCGTCCGGCTGGCGCAGCA
>JACQCD010000041.1 GCA_016201825.1 Nitrospirota bacterium
GCTCTCCGGCGAGGGAACTCCCGGGAGCTTGGCCGATCGGCTGATGGCCGTTCAAGTCGGAGACACGCCGAATATCGTGGAAAGCCGCACAGCGCAAGGGTTTTAGCAACATGAGCCCGTTCTTAACCGGACACTACTGGTATACTATGGCAATCAAGTACTAGAACCGCCTCATGCCGCCAAAGGGGTTCGTCGCTGCAGGCGACGTGGTGTTGGCGACGCGGAGGCCGGTGACGACCCGATCCCCTTCTTTTAAGCCTTCGATGACTTCGGTGGACACGCCGTCGCTGATGCCCGTCTTGATCGGCACCGGGGTCGGCGCTCCGTTTGCCGGGCCGGCCGGCACAACGTATACCGTCCGCGTCGACCGCTCGCCTCCCGGCTGGCCTGCGGTCGTTCCATTGGACCGCGTACTGCCTTGTCCTCGTCCCTGCCCGGAGGGTGTCGAATTCCCCGGGTGGGCGCTTTCCGGACTCTCCGACGGCCGGAATCGCAGCGTGGCGTTCGGAATTTTCAGCGCGCCCTCGCGGCGCGCGACGATGATCGACACGTTGGCGGTCATTCCCGGCTTGAGCTTCAACTCGGGGTTGGCGACCTCGATGACCGTGTCGTAGGTCACCACGTTCTGTACCGTGATCGGCGCGTTCCGCACCTGCGCGACCTTGCCATGAAAGGTCTGCGCGGGAAAGGCGTCCACCGTGAAGTTCACGTCCTGGCCGACCACGATCCCTCCGACATCGGCCTCGGCGACGTTGGCGTCGATCTGCATCTTGGCCAGATCGTTGGCGATGACGAACAGGATCGGCGCACTGAGGCTGGCGGCGACGGTCTGGCCGACGTCCACGTTGCGCGAGATGACGACGCCGTCGATCGGGGCGGAGATCGTGCAACGTTCCACGTCGACCCGGGCTTTTTGGACCGCGGCTTCTTTGATCGAAACCGTTGCTTCGGCCTGGTGCAGGTCGGCGCGCGCTTGATCGTCATCGGCCTGGGGGATGAGGTCCTTGGCGCGCAGCTCCGTGGCCCTCGCCGCCTTGACCCGCGCCAGCTCCAACGCGGCGCGGGCGCTGGCGAGCTCGCCCTCGGCCTGCTGGAGGGCGGCCCGGTATGTCGCGGAGTCGAGCTGCGCGATGACCTGCCCCGCTTTGACCCGTGAGTTAAAATCGGCGAAGAGCCTTTGGATCATCCCAGAAATCTGGCTGCCCACCTGGACGTTGACGACGGGGTTCAACTGTCCCGTTGCCGTGACAACCTGGGTCAGCTCGCCGCGCGAGGCGAGGACCGTCTGGTATTGGGGCGCCTCGCCGACGCGTGCCATCCAATACCAAGCAGCACCGCCCAGCGCCAACACGAGCACCGTGAACACGAGCCCCCATTTCAGCCTGCGGGATGTAGATTGGTCACCCATCAATGAGCTAATGATACGCCATGTGCCGCCTCGGCCGCTTGATCCGTGACGCGAGCTCCAACTGGCGTTTTCTCGCTACCTCGCGAGCGACTGTATAGGACAACCGGGTTTTTCCGCAAGGCCGTTGGACGGTCTTCCCTACGGGGTGATCTCGAATACCAGGCGACGATGGGCTTCGCGGAGCGCGGCTTCGACGACCTCGGGCCTCTCGCCGCGGGCGAAGATGAATCCCAAGTACCGCTTGCCCTCGGGCAACGGCACCACGGATTGCCCGCGTCGGATCATGATCGTGACCGCTTCGATTCCCGGGACGGCCTTCGCTTCGTCTTTGCCGAGCACGTCACGAAGTGTTCCCGCCTTCGGGATCGGGATCATCATCACACCGGCCGCGCGGCGCTCGCGTTCGAGGCTGGGGATGTCCATCCCGAGCGCGTGTCGAACGATGATTTCCTCAAGCGTGAGGCCGGTGCCAAATCGCAGCGTGCGCGAGCACAGCCCGCCGATCGACCGCGCGGCGACTTCGAGGATCCACGGGCCCTGCTCGTTGAGCCGCACTTCAGCGTGGATCGGACCATGGGAGAGACCGAGGGCCGCGGTCGCGCGCGCGACGCAAAGCGCAATCTCGGCCTGGGCGGAGTCCGGCAAGCGGGAGGGGGTGACGTAGAGCGTTTCCTCGAAGAACGGGCCATCGAGCGGGTCGGGTTTGTCGAAGAGCGCCAGCACCTCCAACTTCCCGTCGCGCAGCAGGCCTTCCAGCGCGAACTCCCGGCCGGGGATGAAGCGCTCGATCAGAATCTTGCGGGCCGCGGGGCCGCGCTGCTGGATCTTGCGGTCGGCGAGAATCGCCGCGACGCGCTTCACCGCGCCGCGCAGCGAGGCAAGGTCGTCGGCGCGGATCACGCCCTGGCTCGCCGCGAGTACGAGGGGCTTGACCACGCACGGAAAACCGACGCGCTCACCAGCCGGTCCCGGGTCCTGATCGATCGGCAGCACCTCGAACCGGGGGACGGGCAAGCCGGCGTCGCGCAGAAGCCGGCGCGCGATCGACTTGTCGCGCGAGGCCTCGACCGCCTCGATCGAGTTATGGCGCAGCGTGAGCGCGACGGCAAGCGTCGCCGCGAGCAACGTGCCCTCCTCGTCGACCGGCACGATGGCGTCGAACGGCGGAACCGAGCGGATCTGCTCGATCGCCCGCTCCGGGTGGTCAAAATCCAGCGTGACCGTCCGACCACCCGAAAATGTTTCGAGGATCTGCGGCAAATTGGATCCAACCACCACCTCAGCGCCAAGCCGATGTGCGGCCCCCATAAAGTCCGCCGCGCGATACGTCGTGGCCGGCATCAGAAGAAGAAGCCGTTTGGTGTGTTGGTTCTTCGTCATGAATGTTTAGGGAAGTTGGTGGCCTGACCGCCAAGAAGGTGGCGGATGCAAGGCGGAACAAGGTCCTGCACCGGAGCGTACTGGGTCGTACGTGAGGATGCAGGACCGACGTGACAACGCCGCAGACGCCGCCTTATCGGCGGTCAGGGGCTACTTGCTGCTGGGCTGGTAGTACGGGTTCGCCCCGCCCGCGTGGTCCGTCACGTCCAGCACGTCTTTGATGTCAGGGACGGCCTTCTTGATCATGACCACGATGCCCTGCTTGAGCGTCACGTCCGCCATGCCGCAGCCCTGGCAGCCGCCGCCGAGCTGCACGTAGGCGATCTCTTCCTTGACGGCCACCAGTGTGACGCGCCCCCCGTGTCCGGCGACCCCCGGGTTGATCTGCTCGTTGATCACCTTCAGTACCGCATCGGCCAGCGGCCCGGTCGGCGGCTCGCCGGCGAACCCCGGCAGCACGGGCGGTTTATAGGGGCTTTCGATCTTAAAGCCGCTCCCGCTGGGGCCGGTGAGGTAGTCGATGGTCGCGCCGTCGAGGAATTTGGTGTTGTTGCGCTCGAGAAAGACCTTGATCCCGTCAAGTTCCACAACCACGTCGTTAAGATCGGGTGTGGATTTCTCGACGAGACTGAGGCCGAATTGCTGGCTGGGGGTTCCCGCCTGCTTCACGGTCAAACGGAGGCCGTGGGCCGTCCGTCCCTCCATATTCATCGCCGCGAGGATCTGCTCGCGCGCGATTGGCGTCATGGTCAGCGTTGGCATAGTGTTCCTCCTCCAGATACGCGAAACGTCTTCTGTAGGCCGGATGATACCACAGGTCTCGCCCCGCTGTCAGCGGCCGCACTTTCAAACACGATTGCGAGCCGTGAGGCGGATCTGGTAGGGTACCGGTGCCGTGGAACAGGGATCATGAGCGTTCAGACGCTGTGTCGCCTGGCGGGTGTCGTCTTGCTCGGTGTCGGGCTTGCCGGTGGGGCCTTGTCCGTCGCGCCCAAGGGAGCATCCCCCAACGGAGCATCCCATGTCAGGTTGCCGAACGGGGCGGTCTACGCGGTGGAAGTGCCTCAGACCCGGGAGGGCCAGGAGCGGGGGTTGATGTTTCGCTCCCGCCTCGAACCCCGGACCGGGATGCTCTTCCTGTTTTCCATGATCGACCAGCACCCGATCTGGATGAAGAATTGCCTGATTGCCCTGGATCTGGTCTGGCTCGACGGGGCCAAACGGGTGGTGGCCATCCGGGCTGAGACGCCGCCGTGCGCCGCGGACCCCTGCCCGATCTATAGCTCGCCGGTGCCCAGCCTCTACGTCCTGGAAATCCCCGCCGGGGCCGCGAAGCGCGAGGGATTGACGTTGGGAAGTCTCTTAAAGTTTTAGGTCGAGCCGAGCAGTGGGCAGAGGACCGACCGGTAACCCGCCCCATAGCACGAAGAACCTCTCGGCGGGAGGTTCGAATCCCTGGCCGTGATACGCAGCTCGTCGAAGGGGCCCGGCGTGTATACGTCGTTCATCGGGGTACGCGGTGATGGTTCTCCCTAAACAGCAAACCGCAGGAAAGATAAAAGCGGAACCGTGGTGGCGCGGGGTCACCGGGTACCAATGGCTGGTGTTGACGGTCGCATGGTTGGGGTGGGTTTTTGACTCCATGGACTCGACCATCTACGCGGTGGTCCTTCACCCGGCCCTTTCCGAGTTGCTCGGTGGGTCCGCCTCGACGGAAGGAATCGAGTGGTACGGGGGGATTATCTTCTCGCTCTTCCTCATCGGCTGGGCTCTGGGAGGAATCCTCTTTGGGATCGTGGCGGACTACCTGGGGCGGACCAAAACGTTGATCGTCACCATCCTCATCTATTCCCTTTTCACGGGGATGGCGGCGCTGTCTCAAACCTGGTGGCATCTCGCCGTCTATCGTTTTGTCACCGCGCTGGGCATCGGCGGAGAATGGGCGGCGGGGGCCGCTTTGGTGGCCGAAACCTGGCCGGAGGCCAAGCGGGGCCAGGCCGCCGGAGTGCTCCAGTCGGCCTGGGCGGCGGGGTTTTTCCTGGCCGCTCTGGCCAATATGTTTTTGGGCGCCTACGGATGGCGCGTGATGTTCCTGATCGGGATTCTCCCCGCGCTGATGACCGTCCTCGTCCGCGCGACAGTCAAGGAGCCGGACCGATGGCTCGCGGTTCAGAGCGACCGCGAACGGGCGCGCCGCGCCACGGTGCGATCGGAGGACCAAGCGGCGCTCGTGACCTTCAGCCTCAATCGGTTATTTCAGCGGGACCTTCGGCGCCAGACCCTGGCCGGGGCGGGTTTGGCGTTTGTGGCCGTCTTCGGCCTGTGGGGAGCGACCAACTGGACCCCCACGCTCGTCCGGGAACTCCTGGTCGCGCAGCAGACGGATCCCGCAATGCTGAACCGGTATGTCAGCTACGCCGTGATGAGCCTCAACGTCGGGGCGCTCGCCGGTTATCTGGCGTTCGGCCCGCTGGCAGATCGCCTGGGGCGCCGTCCGACGTTCTTCATCATGTGCCTGGGGAGCTTCATCATGCTGCCCGTCACGTTCTTTATCCCCCAAGACTATGCCGTGGTCTTATGGTTGTTGCCGCTGTTGGGGTTCTTCAACAACGGGATCTTCGGCGGGTTTCCAATCTACCTTCCCGAACTCTACCCCACCGCCATTCGAACGACCGGGGCGGGATTCTGCTTCAACGCCGGACGGATTTTGGCAGCGGGAGGAGCGTTCCTGAAAGGGTACTTAGGAACACGCGTCGAGCCCGGAAAGGCCGCAAGCTTCATCGGATTGATCTATGTGGCAGGCATGATCGTCCTCCTGTTCGCTCCGGAAACAAAAGGTAAGCCGCTGCCCGACTAAGCCCGAGAGCACGCACCGCTCGAAGCTCGTCTCGGCGGGCGGTGGATGCGGCGCAGCATACCGTAGTAGGCTGTAATTTGCGCACCCACTCGGCCCGTGGTATAAACGTTCATGAGCGTGCTGCGTCCCTCCCGCGTTGGGACACCGACATGAGATCGTTGTTTCGCGTCCTGACCTATCTGGTCCCCTATCGGCACCTCGCGATTGCCACGCTGGCCTGCGCGGTCCTCGCCACCGTGATCGATTTGGCGCCGCCCTGGATCATCAAGCTCGTGATCGATACCGTGGTGCGGCCGGGGGATCTCGGGCCGCTGCCCTGGCTGATGGGCGCCCTCGCGCTGGCCTCCCTGGGTCGGAATGTGCTCAGCGGGGCGCGCGTTCGGCTCAATAACCTCCTGGAACAGCGGGTGATCTACGACCTCCGCAAGGAGGTCTACGGCAAATTGCAGGCGCTCTCGGTCCGCTATTACGATCAACGCTCCACCGGCGAACTGGTCTCGCGGGTGACCAACGACACGAGCAACCTGGAGCGAATTTTCATCGACGGGGTAGAGGCGCTGGTGATGGCCGGGCTCACGCTGATCGGCGTGACCGCCATCCTCTTCACCATGTACTGGCGCCTGGCGCTGCTGGCGCTCATCCCGATCCCGCTCCTGATCGTGGGGGCCACGTTCTTTACCCGCCGCGTCCACGGCCTCTACCGCGTGATCCGCCGCGAGTCCGGCCGGTTGAACGCGGTGCTGCAGGATAATCTTTCGGGCATTCGGGAGATCCTCGCGTTCAACCGCCAAGCGCACGAGGCCGAACGGTTCAACACGCACAGTCGGGCCTACTGCCGCGAGCAATTGCGGGTCTCTCGCGTGTGGTCGCTGTACTCTCCCACGATGATTTTCGTGGGATCGCTCGGCACGCTACTCGTGCTGGGCTTCGGGGCGCGGGACGTCGTCGCCGGCGCGATGACGCTCGGCGAGCTGGTGGCGTTCCTCTCGTATCTTGCGCTGTTCTACGTGCCGATCAACCAGATTCACTCGGTCAACCACATGCTCCAGCACGCGCTCGCTTCGGGCGAGCGCGTCTTCGAAGTCCTCGACGCGGTCCCGGAGGTGGTTGAAGCGCCCGGCGCGCACATCTTGCCGCAAAGCCGGGGCGAGGTGGGGTTCGAGGGGGTTTCTTTCGGTTACCGGCCCGATGTCCCCGTGCTGCACCACGTCGCATTTCGGGCGGCGCCGGGCGAACGGGTGGCGCTGGTCGGTCCCAGTGGAGCGGGCAAGAGCACGATCATCAAACTCCTCCTGCGCTATTACGACGCGACGGCCGGGCGCGTGACGATCGACGGCTGGGACGTGCGCGAGTTGACCTTGGCGAGCTTACGAGACCAAATCGGCCTGGTGGCCCAGGACCCGTTTCTCTTCAACGGCACGGTTCGCGAGAATCTGGCGTATGGCCGTCTGGAAGCGAACGACGATGAGATCGAAGCGGCCGCGGCCGCCGCCCACGCCCACGAGTTTATCGCGGCGATGCCGGAAGGCTACCAGACGCTGATCGGCGAGCGCGGGGTGAAGCTCTCGGGCGGCCAAAAGCAGCGGCTGGCGATCGCCCGCGCGCTGCTCAAAGACCCGCCGATCATTATTCTGGACGAGGCCACCTCCAACATCGACAGCGAGACCGAGGTCCAGATCCAAGACGCGCTGGATCGGCTGATCGTCGACCGAACGACTCTGATCATCGCCCACCGGCTCTCGACCCTGCGTTCGGTCGACCGCATCATCGTGCTTGACCGCGGCCGGATCGTCGAAACCGGCCGCCACGACGAGCTCCTGGAACACCGGGGGTTGTACGCCACGCTGTACGACGCGCAGTTCCAGCTCTAGAAGCCCGTCCATGAACGGCCATCTGCGGCGTTGTCGCTTCGGAATCCCTCCTCACGTACGACCCAGTACGCTCCGGGGGGATTCCTCACTCCGCCTTGCATCTGGCCATTCCTGAACGGGCTCGATTGGCCGAATAGTCGGACAGGACGCTAGCACCGCATCGCACGCCCGGCGCTGGTAAGCTCTGGAGGAATTAAAATATGGCCCTGCCCATCGACAAGCTGGAACGGCTGACCGAGATGGATTCCGAGAACCCGACGCTGCGCTTTGCGCTCGGGCGGGCGTACCTGGAGGCCGGCCGGTTCGCCGAGGCGGCCGGCGCGTTGGAGCGCGCGGTCGCGCTCAACCCTCTCTATACCGCGGCGTACTGGCCGTTGGGAAAGGCGCTGGAAGGCGCGGGACGCGTCGCCGAGGCGCTCGCAACGTACGAGCGGGGAATCGGCGTGGGGGAGACGACGAGAGACGTCATCCCGACGCAGAAGATGCGGGCCCGCCTTAGGCGGCTCAAAAAGCAGCAAACCGGCAGCGATGACGGAGGGGTCAGCGGATCGTGACGGTGAACGCGATCGAACTCGGTGAGGAGCCGGTGCGCACCGAAGAGCTGGCGATAGGGCGAAGCGCTCCCAGGCCCTGGTCGATCGTATACGCCGAGATCGTGTTGGAGTCTCCGTTCGCGACGTACACGAACGCCCCCGACGGATCGACGGTGATGGCGGTCGGTCGAACCTCGGTCGCGGCAGCCGTGACCGGCACGAACGCGAGCGATCCCGTTTCGGCGTCGATCGTGTACGCCGAGATCGTGTTCGATCCGGTGTTGGTGGCGTAGGCGAACCGTCCGAAGGGGTCGAGCGCGAGGGCGGAGGGGTTCGTCCCCGTCGGCAGGTTGGAGTTGGCAACCGCCGTGAGCGCGCCGGTCTCCGCGTCGATGGCGTAGGCCGCGATGCGACTCAAGCTCTCGTTGGCGTTGATGATGTACGCGAACCGGCCCGAGGGGGCCACGACCACCGATCGCGGGTTGGTCTCAACCGCGAGTGACCCGGCCGCGGTGAGCGCTCCGGTCAGGGGCGCGATCGTATAGATCGAGACGGTATTCGAGTCGGAGTCGGCCACGTAGACGAACCGGCCCGAGGGATCGACGGTCACCCCGACGGGGTTCACTCCGGTATCGAGCGACGCATCGGGTTGGTGTCGACCGTCACGGCCCCGCGGGCGCTGAACGCTCCGGTATCCGGGTCCACTTCGTAGGCCGAGACCGTTCCGGTCGAAGCGTGGGCGGCGTAGGCGAATCGGCCCGAGGGGTCGATCGCGACGGCAACCGGTGTTCCCTGCGCAATGGCGACCGGCTGGGTCCCGATGGGATTGAAGATCCCGGTCGTCGCATTGGCCGCATAGGCTGAGATATCGGACGAATTGCTGTTGGACACGTAGTAAAACGCGGGAGTGTAGGTCACGGCTGCGGTCCCCGCGGTCAGTGCCAGGGACGCCGGCCCGGAGCGAGCGCGCACGGTTCCGAGCGCCGTCAAGACGCCGGTCGCTGGCGTGATCGCAAAGGCCGAGACGTCGGCCGATCCCGAGTTGGCGACGAAGACGAATTGCTCCGAAGGATCAACAGTGACCGCGCTGGGATCGGTTCCCGTTGCAAGCGCCGGGGTGCCGGTCGCCGTCAGAGTCCCGGTCGCGGCGGAGACGGTGTAGCTGGAGATCGTCTTCGAATCGGCGTCGATGACGTAGGCGAATTTTCCCGAGGGGCTGACCGCGACAGCCGCCGACCCCACACCCGACCCCACCGATCCCGCGGCCGTCAGCGCGCCGGTTGCGGGATCGATCGAAAATACCGAGAGGGTGCCGGATGAGGTGTTGGCGATGTACGCGAACGCTCCGGCCGGATCAATGGTGATCGAGGCCGGACCCGTGCCGGCGGCGACGGTGCCCACCGAGGTCAGGATGCCGGTGGTGGCGTTGATCGAATAGGCCGACACGCTGGAGGCGCCGCTCGGGCCCCCATCGTTGGCGACGTACAGGAAATGGCCCGACGGTTCGGTGGTCAGCGAGGTCGGACCTGTTCCGGTTGCGAGCGCGCCCTTGAGCGTCAACGCGCCGGTGTTGGGATCAACCGTGTAGGCCGAGACGGTGTTGGCCCCGTGATTAACCGCGTAAGCGAACTTCCCGCTCGGGTGCGTGGCGACCGCGGACGGAAGGTTTCCCGTTTGAAACGGCGAGGCGGCCATCTCGGTCAGCGCGCCGGTGGCGTCGTCGATCGTATAGCCCGAAAGAGTGTTCGATCCGCGGTTGGCGACGTAGGCGAATTTTCCCTGGGGATCCACCGCGACTGCGACGGGGTTCGTCCCCGCTGGCACGTAGCCGCGTGACCGCAACTGCCCACGTTGAGTATCGACGGTGTAGACGGAGACGGTGCCGTCGATCGAGTTGGCCACGTATGCGAATCGGGGGATGACGGGAGATCCCGGGACGGGCACGGGGTTAGGTATCGGCCCGGGTCCCGACCCACAACACGGGGGGGAACCGCCCGAGCCTGCCAACGAGTTCCCGCACCCTGCAAGACTCAGGCTGGCGATCGCGAGAGCCGCGAAGGCCGGCAGTATCCGTGAACGCGCGCTCATACCCTGTTTTGGAGGACCCTCGTTCGCCACCAAAAATTCCGATGTGGTTTGTCTCTCCCCACTATAGATGAGGGGGATAGGAGTTCAAACGCTCTTCTCTTAGCTGTTCGTTTAAGTTTTACTTCTTGATATTTGATGATAATTCATGATACGAATGTCTAGTCAATAAAACTGGGAGGAAACCATGCGACCGCCCTTTGTAGCACCACCCGTTCCACGAAGACCCCGCGTCGGGGGAAGACAGAGATTTGACCCTCAGTACCGAGAGGTCCGAGAGGTGTTCGAGTTGGCGGAAGACGCGGCACGGGCCGCGGGGTCCGGTGTCTCGGCCGACTATCTCACCCTCGGGATCTTGCGCTCGGCGGACCCGTCGGGGGCGACCGTGCTTCGCGAGTTGGGAATCGGCGAGCAGGAGCTCACCGGCTCGCCGGATCGAACGGTTGGAACGCGGCGCGGCTGGGGTCCCCAGCTCCAGCCCATTATCCAGGCCGCCGCCGAAGAAGCGTGGCGGATGGGGAGCCGGTTGACGCGAAGCGCGCATCTGGTCCTGGGACTGGCGGCGAGCGGTCAGGGCGCGCTGGCCCGTCTCGTCACCGCCCGCGGAATGACGCCCGACGCGTTGCGGGAGCGCGCGCGCCAGGCGATCGCGGCGACGCCCCGGTCCGAAGCCGTGCGCAGCGACAGCCCTCCACCGCCCGAGGGCGGGATGGGACAGGGGCTGTTCACCGTGGATCAGGCCGCGCAATTTCTGGGCGTCCATCATCAGACGCTGCGGGGGTACATCAAGAGCGGCAAGTTGTCGGCCTATCGGCTGGCGGGGGAGAAGGTGCTGCGGATCAAGCGCGAGGATCTCTTGGCCCTGCTGGAGCCCGTGGCCGTGGGCGAGGTTGCGGACGAGGGCTGACTCAAAAGACCTTGCCCATGGATTTGGCGTAACCCGTCAGCTCCACGTACCCGGCGCCGGCCACCGGTTGGCCGCCGACGCTCCCCTTGACCGTGACGCTGCCTTCCCAGTACGTCACCTTCGTGCTGTGGGTGGTGACCAGTTCTTGATCGGCCACGGTCGGCGCGATCGACAGCTCGATCCGGTGGTCGGGAATCACGATCTTCCACCCGCTCGGATAGACGGCTTTTGATACGGGGCTCGTCCACGCGTCGCGGACCGAGTACTCGATCGCCTCCAGCGGCAGGTGGACGACCGTGTGGTCGGGCAAGAGCAGCGTGCCGCTCGAGACCGGCTCGATCGTGCCGTCGGCCTTTCGAATCCGGTAGACCATCAGGTCCATCCCGTTTTCGAGGTGCAGGCCGAACCAGTCCCAGCCGACGTGCTCCTCCGAGAGTTGGTTGCTCCCGAATTCGTGGTCCATCCAACTCAAGCCCTTCACGGTCTCGAGCCGCCCGCCGATGGTGAGGGTCCCCGACGTGTCCAGGCGGGTCAACGAGTAATAGTGGGAGGCCTGCCCCTTCTCCGGGCCTTTGAGGCTCACGCCGTCGTGTCCGTGGACGACCGGCGCGCGCGATGGACGGAGGTGCAGCAGGATCGACCGATCGCCGGCGACCGCCGAGAGCACGATCGCGCCGTTTTTTCCCTCCGCCGTCCACGTGCCGTTCCAGACCTTAAAGCGCTTGGCGTCGGCCCCCGCGTTGCCGACCCCGGCCCGGTTGGCTTTCTCCATGAAGTGAAATCGTCCCTCCGCTTCGTCGGTGATGGCGAAATGAGCCAAGAAGATGTTGCTGAGCGCCCATTTCGAGGGGTTGCGTTGGACGGCGTCGGCGTCCACGCCCCGGCGGAAAAAGGTGAGTTGGTAGCCGTAGGTTCGGCCGGACTCGGCGGTCACGTGCCCGGTGTAATACCACCATTCGGTTTGATACGCCGGGTGCGGTCCATGGTCGCGCGGAAACACAAATTGGTATCCCGGCGCGGCGGCGGCGAAGCCTTTCGCCTCGGCCGGCTTCCCGGTTCCGATGGCGGCGATGAGGACCCAGGCGGCAGCGAACACCGCGAGCGCCGAAACGACTCGGTCGTTATTCATCCGTTAATACCTCCACGAGCGGTGAACGCGCCGCGTGTCGAGCCGGAAGCCAACCGGCCGCGAGGGCGGCTGCGAAGGCGAGACCGGCCGCGGCCAAGACCTCGGTCGGCCCCCACCAGAACCGGATCGTCCATCCGAATGACTGGACGTTGACGACCCGGATCAAGATCAACGCGACGCCGAAGCCGGTGGCCGCCCCCAGGACCGTGCCGACCAGACCGATCAGGCCCGCTTCGCAGACCACGATGCGTCCGATCTGGCGGCGGGTGGTCCCCAACGCCCGGAGCACCCCGATCTCCCGGCGACGTTCGAGGACGATCGCGAGCACGGTGTTGGCGACGCCGAGCATGGCCACGGCCAACGCCACGAGGTCCAGAGCCCGGGTGATCGCAAACGTCTGATCGAAGACCTCGAGCACCTCGCGCTTGAGTTCCCGATTGCTCGTCATGGTCACCCGGTGCAAGGGCGTGAGCGCCCGGGTGATGGCGGTCCGAACGTTCTCGATGTCCGCGCCCGGGTCGAGATAGACCGCCGCGGCCGTGACCCCGGAATCCTTCCAGTGGCTCGAAAACGCTGATCGATCCATCAACACGCGCCCCCCGTCGGTCGCATAATCGAAAAACACGCCCACGATCGGGAAGGTCACGGGACCGGCCGGCGCCGGGAGCGTGATGACCCCGCCCGCGCGCAGGCCGTGGCTGCGCGCCAGGACTTCCGACACGGCGACGCCCGCTCCCGCGGCCATCTGTCTCAGCATCTCCGGGGGATCGCCGCGCTCGAAGAGCACGGTGCTGCGCTGCGCGACCAGGGTGAGATCGCGCGCCGAGACCAGGATCGGGTGTCCAGAATACTGAATGGGGATCTGTCGATAGGGATCGACCGCCGCGACCCCCGGCACGGCCCGCAATACGGTGACGACGCTGTCGTCGGGGAAATGGGCGCTCGGCCCCACCGCGGCCCGCGCGGCGGGCGTGACGAACATGTCCGCGCTGATCGTCTCCGCGATCCAGCGCTCGACGGTGCGACGGAAGCTGCCGACCATGACGATCACGCTGACCATCATCGCGAGCGCGGTCATCAGCGCGCCGGCCGCCACGGCCGTCCGTCCGGGCGTCGACGCCAGGGTGCCGCCCGCGATCCGCGCTTCGACCCATCCCAGCCTGAGGGCGAGCGGATCCACCACTCGGGCCAACGCGAGACCGGCCAGCGGCGCCAGACACGTTCCACCCAGCACGACGAAGAGGGCGGCGGCGTAGCCGAAGAGGGGGATCCCGTTCACCGGTCCCGCCTGGGCGGCCCACGCGGCGAGCGCGAACCATCCCAGGCCCGCGACGGCCAGGGGGCCGGCGTGTAGGTGACGGCGGCGTTCGACCCAGCCGGCGTGGAGCACCTCGCGCGGCACGGTGTGTAAGGCTTCCCAAATCGGGATCATCGCGGCGACGACGGCGACCGCGCAGCCGAGCGCCAACCCTTCCGCCGCCAGCGCCGGAGTGAGCGCGATCGTCTGGGCCGGGGCGCCCTGATACAACGCTTCGACCGTCCGCGAGACCGTCCCGAGCGCGGCCCACGCGAGCAGCGCGCCGAGCGGGACGCCGATGAGCCCTCCCACCGCGCCGAACGCGAGCGATTCGGCGGCGAGCAGCGCGAAGAGGCGTCGTCGGGTCACGCCGAGCGCCCGCAAGAGACCGATCTCCGCCCGGCGGCGCAGCCACGCGTACGTCATGGTGTTGTAAATCAGGAAGAGGCCGACCAGCAAGGCGATCCCGCTGAGCGCGGTGAGGTTGACTTGAAACGAGCGCACGACGCGTTCGGCGTGGGCCAGCCGCCGCTCGGGTCGCTGGAGCGTCAAGCCTGCGGGAAGGCGGCGTTGGAGCGCGGCGCTCACGGTGTCGACCGCGGCCGGGTCGGTCAGAATGTCGATACGATCGAGCGTGCCCAAGCGGCCGAGCGTCCACTGCGCCGAGGCGATATCCATGAGCGCGATGCCCCCGCCCTGCGCGCGCGCGAGTCGCCCGGGCGGGAGCAACCCCGCAACCGTCAGGGTCACGGCGCGGTCCTCGTCCACGACGCGAATGGTCTGGCCCACCGCGAGACCGTGGCGATGGGCGAAGGAACGGGTGAGCAGGACCGCGGTCGGGTCGAGCAAGAAGGGCTCGGCCGGGTCGGTCGGTCCGCCGTCGAGTTCGTCGGCCCGAAAAGCGGCTTCGCTGAACGGATCGATGCCGACGATCGTCAGCGAGACGCTCGGTTCCCGTTCGAGCGCGACCGTTCGCTGGATGATCGGCGCCACCGCGGTCACGCCCGGCGTCTCCGCCACGGTCGCGTACACGGCTTCGTCCAACCCCTCTTGGCCGCCGACGACCTCCAGCGTGGCGGCGCCGCTGAGGGCCGACATCGTGTCTCGAAACGACGCGCTGACGCTGTCGTTGCACAGCCGGATGGCGACGTAGAGTGCCACCCCCAGCGCGATGCCGACCATCGTCAGCGCGGTCCGAAGCTTCGCGCGCGCCAGGTGCCGAGCCGTGGTGTATCGGAACAGCGGCGTCACGGGTCGATCCTCCCGTCGCGCAACCGGGTCGTCCGATGCCCGAACCGCGCCGCATCGGCGCTGTGGGTGACCAGGACGGTCGTGACCCCTGACTTGGGGGCGAGCGTCGCGAGCAGGGTGAGGATTTCGAGGCCGCGCGCGGAATCGAGATTGCCGGTGGGTTCGTCGGCGAGCAGCAGGCGGGGCTGCGTGATCAGCGCGCGCGCGATCGCCACCCGCTGGGCCTCACCGCCCGAGAGTTCGTGCGGCCAATGATCAGCGCGCGCGGTCAAGCCGACCGCGTCGAGCCACTCGTCCGCCTCGCGCCGCACCTGGCGGTGGGGGAGGCGCTGCAGCAGGCGGGGCAGGGCGACGTTTTCCCTCGACGTCAGGTACGGCAGGAGGTTGAACGCTTGAAAGACCAACCCGATGCGATCGCGCCGCAACAGCGTCAACGTCTCGTCCGAGCACGCGGCGGTGGCCCGTCCGTCCAGCCACACCGTGCCCTCGGTCGGCACGTCCAGGGTCGCCATCAAATGTAAGAGCGTGCTCTTCCCGGAGCCGCTCGGCCCGACCACCACGTGAAACTCCCCTGCCGGGATTTCGAGCGAGACCCCGCGCAGCGCCCAGAGCGTGTGCGAACCCCGCCGGTAGGCCTTTCCGACGTCATCGAGTCGAATCATCGGGGGAGGATACGGAAACGAAGGCGGAGGCGGGGCAAGGGCACAGACGTTAGAGGAGCGCCGCGGCCTCGGAATCGAGCAGCCAGAGGCACCGCCCGGCGACGGGCGCCACGCCCTGGGCGGGCCAGCGCGCCGGGTCGCGCGGACCGCCCAACGTCGCGGCGACGGCGCCGGCCTTGCTCGACCCCGCGACGAGGAAGAGCATGGCCCGGGCGTGGGCGAAGACCGGAACGGTCAGCGTGACGCGGTCGGGAATGGGCCGACCCGCGCGCGTCGTCGTGACCCACGCCCCGCGCTCGGCCAGCGCCGCATCGCCGGGAAACAGCGAGGCGGTATGTCCGTCCGTTCCCAACCCCATGAGGATCAGGTCAAACGCGGGCCACGGCACGCGACCAAACTGCGCGCGCAGCGTCGCCTCGTACGCCGAGGCGCCCGCTTGGGGATCGCGCGCGTCGGTCGGCACGGGGAAGATGTGGGACGGCGGGATCGTCACCTTGGAGAAGAGGGCGTCGTTCACCATTGCGAAGGTGCTCTCCGCGGCGTGGCGAGGCACCCAGCGTTCGTCGCCGAAGAACCACCGGGTGTGCGACCAGGGAATAGCGTCGGCCCGCGGCTGTTGCGCGAGCCGCGCGTATAGTGCGCGCGGGGTCTCCCCGCCGGAGAGCGCGACCCGGCACAGTCCCGACCGAGCGACCGCGTCGCCGATCGCGCGCGTCACCGCCTCGGCGGCGGCCGCGACCAGCGCTTCGCGGGTCGGATGGCGTTCGATGATCGGGGTCACCTCGATGTTCGACGGGGCGCCTACGAAGGCTCGCGCCACGACCGGGTCCCCCCCCGGCGGATCAGCGCGTCGGCGGCCTCCGGGCCCCACGTGCCGGCCGCGTAATTGGGAAACTCCGGAGGGGGATGACGGCCCCATGCGTCCAGGATCGACGTGATGAACGACCACGCACATTTGACCTCGTCGCCGCGGGCGAATAGCGTGGAGTCGCCCGCGATGCTGTCGAGGATGAGTCGCTCGTAGGCGTCGGGCGGCGCGTCCCCGAACGCGGCGGCGTGGCGAAAGTCCATCTGCACTTGGTCGATCCGGATCGTCGGCCCCGGCGCTTTGGAGCCGAACCCGAGCGAGATGCCCTCGTCGGGCTGGATGCGCAGCGTCAAGACGTTCGGTTCCAGCGCGCCGCACCCCGCGCTCCTGAAGAGCGCGTAGGGCACGCGCTTAAAGTGAATCGCAATCTCGGTCACCCGTTTCGGCAGACGCTTGCCGGCCCGCAGAAAGAAGGGCACGCCCGCCCACCGCCAATTGTCGATGTGCACGGTGAGCGCCACAAAGGTTTCAATCGAGGAGTCGGGCGCGACGCCCGGCTCCTCGCGATACCCCGGGAACGTCTGGTCGCCGACGCGAGCCTTACCGTACTGGCCGCGCACGACCAAGCGATCGACATCCTCGTCGGTGAGAGGGCGCAGGGCCTTTAAGACCTTGACCTTCTCGTCGCGCACCGCGTCGGCTTCGAACGCCGCCGGAGGTTCCATTGCCACCAAGGTCAGCAGTTGGATGAGGTGGTTTTGGACCATGTCGCGGAGGATCCCGGCCTCTTCGAAGTAATGGCCGCGTCCTTCGACGCCGAGCGATTCTCCGACCGTGATCTGCACGTGGTCGACGTGATGGTGATTCCAGAGCGGCTCAAACACGCCGTTGCCGAGCCTGAAGACCAGGATGTTCTGGACGGTTTCCTTGCCGAGGTAGTGATCGATGCGGTAGACCTGGTCTTCGCGAAAGACGGCGGTGAGAAGCTGATTGAGCGCCATGGCGCTATCCAGGTCCCGCCCAAAGGGTTTTTCCACGACGACCCGCGACCAGCCACGGCCACTGGCCCGGGGGGACACGAGGCCGGCCTCCTTGAGGCGGGTGATGATGGTGGGGACCAGACTCGGAGGGGTAGCGAGGTAATAGAGGCGGTTTCCCTCGGTTCCCAGCCTGCGATCGAGGTCGGCCAAGAGGTCGGCGAGCTGGGCGTACCCTTTCGGATCGTCGTACTCGCCGGAGCAGTAGTGCAGCCGCTTGGCGAACGATTCCCAGGTCAGCGGGTCGCCGGGCCGGCGGGAATGCCGATCCACTGCGGCCAACATCTCCTGGCGGAACTGGTGGTGGTCTCGGGGCTGGCGCGCGTAGCCCACCAGCGCGAACCCCGGAGCCAGCAGGTGATCCCAGTCGAGGTTATAAATTGCCGGAATCAGTTTGCGGCGCGTGAGGTCGCCCGATGCGCCGAACACCACCATCGCGCAGGGCTGGGCGCGCCGTTCTACCGGAGGAGGCGGCTCGGCCTCCCGCGTCCGACGTTCGGGCAGTTCCTTCGGCCTCACGGGGTCTCCCTTGTTACGCGAGCACTCACTCCCGCGCCTGCACGAACAACGAGTCCGAGTGCGACGGCATCCGCTCCCCACGCATCTCAGCGCGAGAATCATCGCGGTCCCTCTTCGTGCCGAGGGGGACGCGACATACGGTCGCCGCGGGGAATCGTACCGAATCCGACCACGGAAGACAAGCGTGGAGTCGAGAACCCACGCGCGTGAACGACGGTGGGTTGCTCCGCTTCGCGTTCTGCTATAGACTGGAACGCTCCTCTCCACTCCTTGCTCGGAGGTGGAAGGCATGATCCGGTTCGTGAGGCTCGGCTCGTTCGGTTCGCTCGGCGTTCTCGACGCCGAACGGCTCTTCACACGGCGTCTCCGTCGTGTCCTCGCCCTGCTCCTGGTCCTTCTGGCGAGTGGAGGGTGTACTCCCGAGCCGGCCACGATCCTGCGCGTGGGCACCAACGTCTGGCCGGGCTATGAGCCCCTCTATCTCGCGCGCCACCTCGGTTATTTCGACGGCGCCATCCGGCTGGTGGAATACTCGTCGGCCACGCAGGTCATCAACGCGTGTCGCAACGGTGCGATCGAAGCCGCGGCGCTCACCCTGGACGAGGTGCTGTTGCTGGTCCAGCACGGGGAGGACCCGCGGGTGGTTCTGGTGATGGATGTGTCGCACGGTGGGGACGCGATCCTGGGGCAGTCGGAGTTGCGGAGCGTGTCGGATATCAAAGGCCGGCGCGTCGGGGTCGAAGATACCGCGCTGGGCGCCTATGTGCTCAGCCGAGCCCTCCAGATCAATGGTCTGACGCGGGCCGACGTGCGGATCGTCCCCCTGCAAGTCGACGAGCACGAACGCGCTTTCAAGGAAGGTCGCGTCGACGCCGTCGTAACGTTCGAGCCGGCGCGCAGCAAACTGTTGGCGGCGGGCGCGCGCGAGTTGTTCAACAGCGCGCAAATCCCCGGCGAAATCATGGACGTCCTGGTGGTGCGTCGCGACCTCGTCGATCGAAACCGCCGAGAAATCGACGCGCTGCTCCGAGGGTGGTTCCGCGCCGTGGACTATCTGAAGCTGCACCCGCGCGAGGCCGCCGCGGTGATCGCGAGGCGGATGCAGATGGGGCCCGATCAAGTGCTGCTGTCCTACCGGGGTCTGAGGCTTCCGGATCAGGCCGCCAATCGGGCCCTGCTCGCGGGCGGCTCCCCGCAACTGATTCCCGCGCTCCAGCGCCTCACCGCGTTCATGGTCGATCAGAAACTGCTGGGACGGCCGCTTGACCCGACAGGATTACCGGACCCACGGCCGCTCCTGAGGATTGCGCCATGACGGCGTCGCGGGTGAACGGCGTTCGGGCGAGGAGCCGTTGATGCGATGGTCGCTTCGCATGACGGTGCCGCTGCTCCTGGTGCTGTCCACGGTCGCGATCGGCGTTTTTGCGCTCCAGCACAACACACGATTGGAGAATCGCGAAGTAGAGGAAGCGGCGGTCGCCTCGTTGACCGGAGAGATGACGAGACTCCAAGGCACGATCGAGTATCTCTTGCGGCGGGGCGACATCGAGCGGGTCCAGGAGGAAGTGGCCGCTCTGGGGGCGGACCCGGATCTCGCCTGGGCGTTTCTGGTCGACGATCGAGGAACGGTCCTCGCCGCCACCCGGGTGGCGGCGCTTGAAAAGGCGGCGGTCGACGTGCTGCCCCCGGTTGCGCCCGCCGATCGCGCGGCGCGCTCGGCCGCCACCACCCGCGCGATGGAGAGCTTGACCGGCGGCGTCCAGATCACCGCGGACGGCCGGGAAGCGGTGGGCCTCTATCCCGTCATGCTGGGGGCGAAGGGAGGTGAACTTCGGCCGTCGCGCATCGGCCTGCTGTTCGTGCAACGCGACATCTCGGCGTTGAAAGCGCACGCGCGTCGCGCCGTCGAGCACCAGGTCGTCCAATTCAGCCTGTTCGTGGTCGGCGTCGCCTTGTTCCTGTGGCTGCTCTTCCACGTCGTTCTGACGCGGCGCATCAATCGGTTGATCGCTGCCGCCGGCCGCCTCGCGGCAGGCGATCTCACCGCCCGTTCCGGCCTCTCGGGTCGCGACGAGGTCGCGGCCGCGGGGCAAGCGATCGATCGCATGGCCGAAGACTTGGCGCTCAGCCGCGCGCGACTCCAGGCCAGCGAGGAACGGTTCCGGCGCGTCGTCGAATCGAACATGATCGGGATCATTTTCTGGGATATCCAGGGCCACATCACGGAAGCCAACGACGCCTTCCTGAAGATGGTGGGCTACACGCGGGATGACCTCGTGGCGGGTGCGCTGCGCTGGAAAGACGTGACGCCGCCGGAGTATGCCCACCTGGTTGAGCGAGGACTCAAAGAGATCGCCGCGACCGGGGTGTGCACGCCGTTCGAAAAGGAATACCTCAGGAAGGACGGCAGCCGGGTGCCCGTCGTCTTCGGAGCGGCACTGCTGGAGGGCTTTCAAGACCGAGGAGTCGGCTTTGTCCTCGACATCACCGAACGCAAGCGCGCGGATCACGCGTTGCGTGAAAGCGAAAAACAACTGCGCCACTCGCAAAAACTGGAAGCGGTCGGGCGGTTGGCGGGCGGCGTCGCGCACGATTTCAACAATCTGCTGACGGTGATCGCCGGCCGCAGCGAGCTGATGCGCGACCGGCTCCGTCCCGACGATCCGCTGAGGCGGGACGTCGAGCTGATCTTCAACACGGCGGAATGCGCCGCTGCGCTGACCCGCCAATTGCTGGCGTTCAGCCGCCGACAGGTACTGGCACCCAAAGTGTTGGATCTCAATGCGGTGACGGCGAACGTCCACACGATGTTGGGGAGGCTCATCGGGGAGGACATCGACCTGGTCATCATCCCCGGTCCGTCGCTCGGGCGCGTGGAAGCCGACCCCGGGCAGATCGAACAAATCATCATGAACTTGGCCATCAACGCGCGCGACGCGATGCCGAACGGCGGCCGACTCACCATCCGGACCGCCAACGTCGAGGTGGACGAGGCGAACGCCGCGCGGCACCGGGTGGGGTCGTACGTGCGGTTGGCCGTGAGCGACACGGGAACCGGGATGGACGCCGCCGTCCAGGCCCATCTCTTCGAGCCGTTTTTCACGACCAAGGAGCTCGGCAAAGGGACGGGGTTGGGGCTCTCCACCGTCTACGGGATCGTCGAGCAAAGCGGCGGCTTCATCGGCGTCGACAGCGAAGCCGGGCGTGGCACGACGGTTGAGGTGTATCTGCCGCGGGTCGAAGACACGCCTGAGACGGATCACGCCCCAGCCGTGACAGGGGCGGCGCTGAGGGGGTCCGAGACCGTGTTGCTGGCGGAGGACGAAGCGACGGTCAGGGATCTGATGGACGAACTACTCCGGCAAAGCGGCTACACGGTGCTGAAAGCGCGCGACGCCCACCAGGCATTGCTCCTCGGCGAACGCCACGCCGGGCCGATCCACCTCCTGGTCACCGACGTCATCATGCCCCAGATGAACGGCCCGGAGCTGAGTCGGCGGATCGCCGTCTTCCGGCCGGCCATGAAGGTGCTCTACGTGTCCGGCTACACCGACAATACCGTCCCGTACGACGAGTGGAACAAGGACGCGTTTTTGCAGAAACCCTTCACGACCGGAGCGTTCACTCGGAAGGTCCGCGAAATCCTGGATGAACACGGCCCCTCGGCGTCACAGACGTCATGATCCGGCCGCCCTCGGCACCCGACGCACCGAGCGTGCCGCCGGCGCGCGGCGGCGGCAGGAATTGACTCGCCCGAATTCTTTTTGATAGGCTGCCGCGGGCGTCCTCGCAATGGACGCGGAAACCAAAAGGAGAAGACATGGGCCTGACCGGTACCCCGACCTCGACCCTCACGGCGATGCTGCGGAACAAGGCGACGACTCTTCGTATCGAGAGCGTGCGCGCGACGACCGCGGCGGGAAGCGGACACCCGTCGAGTTGCTGTTCCGCGGCGGACATCGTCGCGGTGTTGTTTTTCTCGGTCATGCGGTACGATCCCCCAAATCCCCGGCATCCGGGGAGCGATCGCTTTATTCTTTCGAAGGGCCACGCGGCGCCGCTCTTGTATGCGGCGTGGGCGGAAGCCGGGCTGTTCGATAAGGCCGACCTGGTGCGGCTGCGGACGTGGGACTCGGATCTCGAAGGGCACCCGACGCCTCGGCTCTCGTTCGTCGACGTGGCCACCGGCTCGCTGGGGCAGGGGCTGTCGGCGGGGGTCGGCATGGCGCTCGACGCCAAGCGCCTGGCGAAGTCCTCCGGGCGGGTTTACGTTCTGATGGGCGATGGCGAATCGGTCGAAGGCTCGGTATGGGAGGCCGCCGAGATCGCGCGACACGAGGGGCTGGACAACCTGTGCGCGATCGTCGACGTCAACCGCCTCGGGCAGAGCGATCCCACGATGTTGCAGCACGACATGGACGCCTATCGCGCCCGGTGGACGGGGTTCGGGTGGCAGGCGATCGTCGTGGACGGCCACGACGTCAACGCGTTACTGGCGGCGTTCGATCAAGCGGGCAACACAAAGGGCCGCCCGACCGTGATCCTCGCGCGGACGCTGAAGGGCAAGGGCATCTCATTCGTCGAGGATCGGCCCGACTGGCACGGCAAGCCGCTCAAAGGCGAGGAAGCGCAGAAGGCCTTCGATGAACTGACGCGCCAGCTCCAGCCGAACGCGGGTGAGGCCGAGATCCGGCGGCCGGACGCGCCGCCGCCCCGATCCCCGGCCGTGACGGCCATGGCTCCGCCCGCGTATCAGCCCACGGAGTTGGTCGCCACCCGCGAGGCCTTCGGGACGGCGCTGGCCGCGCTCGGCGCCGCCAATCCGCAGGTGGTGGCGCTCGACGCCGACGTGAAAAACTCGACGTTCACCGACCGATTTGCCAAGCAGTTTCCCGACCGGTTCTTCGAAAATTTCATCGCCGAACAGAACATGGTGGGGGCGGCGGTGGGTCTGGCGGCGTGCGGACGGATCCCGTTCGCGGCCACGTTCGCGTGCTTTCTCACCCGCGCCTACGATTTCATCCGCATGGCCGCGATCAGCCATGCGAACATCAAGCTGATGGGATCCCACGCCGGGGTCAGCATCGGCGAGGACGGGCCGTCGCAGATGGGGCTCGAGGACCTGGCGATGATGGCGGCCCAGCCGGGGGTCGTGGTCCTCTATCCCTCCGACGCGTGTGCCACGTATCGGTTGGTTGAGGCGGCGGCCGCGCACCGGGGGCCGGTCTATATCCGCACCGGTCGGCCGAAGTGCCCGGTGCTCTACGGCCCCGACGAGCGGTTCGCGATCGGCGGGGCCAAGGTGCTCCGCCAGAGCCCGAACGATCGGCTCACGATCGTGGCCGCGGGTGTCACGCTGTTCGAGGCGCTCAAGGCGCACGCGCAACTTCAGGCGGCGGGCATCGCCGTGCGCGTCATCGACCTGTACAGCATCGCCCCGATCGACCGGGCGACCCTGATGGACAGTGCGCGCGCCACGCAGGGGCGCATCCTCACCGTGGAGGATCACTACGCGCACGGGGGACTGGGTGACGCGGTGTTGAGCGCCGTGGGGAGTGAGGGGATTCGCGTGCAGAAGCTCGCCGTACGGGAAATTCCGCACAGCGGAAAACCCGACGAGCTGCTCGATCGCTATGGCATCAGCGCCCGCCACATCGTCGAAACGGCGAAACGGATGCTATAAAAAAACGTAGGGGCGCACGGCCGTGCGCCCCTACCCAGAAAAGAACCCGCCGCGACGGTTATTCTTCGTCGCTGTTCTCGGAGTCGCCGTACCCGCCGTCGCCGTACCCGGATCCGCCGTACCCCTTACCGGGGTGGCCCATCATCCCCCCCGGCATGCCCATCCCGCCTTTCATCCCGCCCATCATCCCCATGCCGCCCATGCCGTAGCGACCGCCGCCGAACATCATCGCGCCGAGCGAGCGGAACTTCTCGAACTGTTCGGGGGTGAGGATCGACTTCATGGTCGAGAGCTGCTTGAAGCGAAACACCCGCAGGTCGGTCTTCTTGGCCTCCACCTCGCGGACCTTCTTCTCTATTTGGTCGGCCGTGAAGTCCTTTTTATCAAACAGGTCCCAGAGTTCGATCTCGGCGATCTGGATGTCGGCGCCGCGTCGAATGCTTTCCTTCTCGTAGTCGCCGCGAAGCTTTTTGAATTTTTCAATCTGTTCGTCCGACAGTTTCAGCTCGTCTTTCAAGAACGAGGGGGAGAACATCATTCCCGGATGACCGGCCCCGCCGGGTCCCTTCATGCCGCCCTTCCCCGCGCCCATGCCGCCGCCCATCGGGGGATGGCCGGGGGGAGGCATCTGTGCCCATCCGATCGACGCGAGCCCGAACGCGAATAACCCGGCGACCGCGCCGGCGACCACCGCTTTTCTCACACCCTTCATACGCTGACTCCTTTCGTGGATGATGACCGCTTCCCTGGTGCGTGTTAGAACTCGATTCCTTTCTGGGCTTTCACGCCTTGCGCGAACGCGTGCTTGACCTCGCGCATCTCGGTGACCGTGTCCGCCGCGTCGATGAGCTCCTTGGGCGCGTCCCGGCCCGTCAGGATGACGTGGAGCGACTCCGGCTTCGTCTTCAGAAACGCGAGCACCTCGTCGAGGGGGAGGTACCCATACGCGAGCGCGTAGTTGATCTCGTCGAAGATCACCAGCTGGTACTCGCCGGACCGCGCTCCGCTCACGCCGAACTCCCAACACTCGCGCGCCTTTGCGGCGTCCCGTTCCGGGTTCTTGGTGTCCCAGGTGAAGCCCTCACCCATCGGCTTGATCGTGAGCTCCGGCGCGAGCCGCTTGGCGGCGTCCATTTCTCCGTAGGGCCAATTACCCTTGATGAATTGGACCATCAGCACCCGCCAGCCGTGCCCCACGGCCCGCAGCGCGAGCCCCAACGCCGCCGTGGTCTTGCCCTTGCCGTTGCCGGTGTGGACGATGATGAGGCCCTTGCGGCGGGAGCCATCGAGTCGGGGCGGGGTCTGGGGACCGGGCATGGAGCACTCCGAGAACGGGGGCAGTATAGCAAAGAAGCCGAAAGAGTCACAAGACAGCCGAGACAGACGGATCCCCGTCTGCGCGGTCGAAAGCCGGCCGACCATCAGAAATTGAGCAAGATCCGTTCGGGAGGCACCCCCAGGGTCCGAAGGAGCGCGGTGTTGGCATCGACCATGTCCTTCATCCCGACGAGACACGCGACGGTACGCGCAGGCTCCAGGTCGAGAGTGGGCAGGAGGTCCTGGACGAACCCGACGGCGCCCGACCACGACGACGTGCCCGTCGACGCGACCGTCACCCGCGCATCCACGCCCACGGTACGCCACGCCGCGAAATCGGTTTCGTAGCACCAGTGTGGCGGGGTGAGCACGCCGTAGAGCAGGATGAGTCGCCCGAACTCGGCGCGCCGGGAGAGCGTCCATGCCAAGAGCGAGCGCAGCGGGGCAATGCCCGTCCCGACGCCGATCAACAGCACGTCGCGGCCCGCGTGCGAGGCGAGCGGGAATCCCTTGCCCTGCGGGCCCACGACCCGCAGCGGGGTTCCGATCGGGAGGTCGAACAGTTCTTGGGAACACCCCTTCGCGCGCTTCACCAGCAGTTCGTAATAGGGTTCGCCGGGCGATGAGGCGATGGCGAAGTACGACGCCTCACCGGACGGCGCGTGGACGTGGAGAAACTGACCGGGGATAAAATCGCGCGCAGGGGCAGGCCCTCCCGCGTCGGCCTCCAGGCGGATCGCGCGGATGTCCGCCACCCCTTGGGGGATTGTCGCGGCGATGCGCATCAAGGTTGACGACGTCATATCACCGCAAGCCGGTGAGTGGAACGGCCGGCGGCGCGGAGCGATTCGGGAAGAGAAAAACTCATGAGGGGATGATAGCGGCGTCCCCGGGTCAAATCAAGGGATGCGAGCGTGCTCGATACGCGAGGCGGGTTGTCTTACGAGCCATGCGGTCGGCGTCGAATTCCGAGGATGATCAGTCCCAAGGCGCCCAGCGCGATGAACCAGGCGGTGGCCCCCGGCTGCTCCACGGCGAGGACGACCGGGGTCAGCGCGGCGCGCGTGAGGGCTCGGAGCGCACTGTGCCGGGCGATCACGCGCGCAAGCGGAGGACTCACGCGTTCGTACGCAGCGACGAAGAGCCGGCCGAACGACGAGGGGAGAAGGTGGTGATCGCGGAACGCGCGCAGCGATTGTACGTGAGGATGCCACGGCGTCCCGTACGCCGCGGTGGCGATGAAGCAGAAGCCGACCGACCCTTCGCCCGCAGTGGGCATCGCCCGCGCTTCGTTCGACTGCGAGCTTTCTTGCAAGACCATGTCGACGGCGGTGATGGTGTACACGTACGGCGTTTCGTTGGTGAGGTTGGCTCGATCCTCATACTCCGCCGCGTTGAGCGGCGCCACGATGAGCTGCTCCTCCACCACGCTGGTCTCGCGGCGCCGATACACGCGATAGCCCAGGAGGTCCAGGTCGGGGTTGGGCGTCCAGCGGAGGGCGACCCGACCGCTGCCGACCGAAACCACCGTCAGCCCTTGGGGCGTCGCCGGAATCGGGTCGACGACCGCATCCGCGGCGGCCTTGGCGTCCAGTTTCCCCGCCCCCCACAGGTCGGCCGACCCAACCTGGGGTTGAGCGGTGGCGGTCAGACGCGCCTTGACGTCGCGAGCCGTGAGGGTGGGATTGATTTGCAGGAGGAGCGCCGCGGCGCCGGCGACATGGGGCGCCGCCATACTCGCCCCCTGGAGGATGAAATGGACGCGGTCGGGATCAGTCATGGCGTCAATGGTGTTGGACGACGTCTCATAGAGCCCCGCGTCCGTTCGAGACGAGAGACTCGACGTCACGCCGAGCCCGGGTGCAGCCAAGTCAGGCTTTTGCGTCGCCGGGCACGCCGTCGAAAAGCTACACGTCCGTCGGGGACCTCGACTCGCGGTGGTGACCAGCGCCCCCCCCACCTCGCCGCGGTATTCCCTGACGCCGAGCAATGATAGCCACTGTGTTTTCGTCACGAACGGCACGACCGCGATCGCCTCGGTGGCGGTCGCGGGAACCGCCAGCGTTTTACTGGGATCGACGGCGCTCGTGAACGCGGCGGGCTGCGGCGAGTCCTCCGTCACCGACCAGATGTCGAATGCCGCTGGGCTGCCGGGCGGGAGCTCTTGGCCGAGCGTCAGATACCAGGTCCCCGCCGCCAACTCCGAGGCGCTGCTCAGGACGGCGACGGTCTCGCGGTCACCGTTGGCCCCGTTCACGTCCACGCCGGCGGTGATCGTCACGTCCCCGCAGGACGTTGGCTGCGTGACTACGGGCGTCTCAGAGACCAGAGAGGGCGGCGATGCGGGACCGATTGATCCGCAGGAGGGCGTGGTGATCGACATCCCCAGCAGGTAGTTACCGGGATACCACAAGTCGAGATCGATCCGCTTCGCGCCGGGGGGGACGACGAATCCGATTGCCAGGGGGAGAGTGGCACCTACGGAGCCGCTCGCGTGCGTAAGGTCGTTGCCGTTATTGCCCCCCGCGACGACCACCACGCGAGCTGGGACCGCCTCCCCCGGCTGTCCGTCCGGACCGGTGAACGCATCGATCGCGCGTTCGAAGTCGGACGTGCCATCGTGCGCGCCCCGGAGCGTGCCCAGGCTGAGATTGACGACCAGGGGCCGACCCAGCGCCGTTGACTTGTTCTTGAGGTAGGCCAACGCTTCGATCACGCGATTGGAGGTCTGCGCGCCGAGTTTAACGACGAGCAGGTCCGCCTCGGGGGCCATGCCGATGTATCGGTACGCCAACTGATCCCGTCCGGTGGCCGACCCGTTGCCGGCAGCGATGCCCGCCACGTGGGTGCCATGTCCGACGCGGTCGACTTCGGGACAATCCCGGGCGTCGATCTGATCCGGCAGGCATTCCGCGCCGAAGGAAAAACCGAACGGTGGACGTCCCGACGCGCTACTCTGATCCCAGACGGCCAGGACACGTGTGGTCCCGTCGGGATGTCGAAAGTCTCGGTGAGTCAGATCGAGGCCGGTGTCGATGATTCCGATCAAGACGCCGCGACCGGTATGCCCCGACCACCCGTCGGGCGGCACTCTCGTCCACACTTCGGACGCTCGGCTGATCGGCACGCTAAAGTCCAACGATGGGATCAGCGGCCGCGACACTTCGATCGAAAGCACCGCGGGATGAGCAGCGAGCGCCGACAGCTTCGAGAGCGGGACGTCGGCCGTCAGAACGTCGCCCAGCACGGCGCCCATGGTGACGCCCAGGGCCTGGAGGTCTGGTGGCGGGCCGACGAACCGCAGCGTGACCGCCACCGTCGTCTCGGTCGGGGCGGTCGGCGCGATGCCGAGGACCGCGGGAGCGAGCAGATCCGCGCCCCGCTGGCCGGCCAGAATGGGCAGGAGGAGAGGATCAACCGTTGCCGCTTCGGCGGTCGAACCGGCTCCGATCGCGGTGAGGAACGCGACCAGCGCCAGCGCGGCCGCGGCGTGGGTCATGGGGTTTGAGCTGGGGTCTGAGCCGGGGTCGGGGAACCAGACGCTGACGGCGCGGGGGCTGCGGGGCCGGCGGATGTCGCGGCGGAGTCCGGCGCGGTCGCCGCCGGCGGCTGCGTCTCGACGATCGAGGAGGCGACCGATCGTTGATTCGACAGGATCGAGAGCCCCAACGACGTCAGCATGAAGAGCGTCGCGGCCGCGATCGTCATCTTGCTGAGAAACGTTGCGGCCCCGCGGCTGCCGAAGATGGTCTGGCTGGATCCCCCAAACGCGGCGCCGACTTCAGCGCCCTTCCCGGCTTGGAGAAGGATCACGCCGATCATGATAAAGCACACCAACACGTGAAGAATCACGACGAGAACGATCATGCGTTGCTCCTGCTAGAGGTGGATGTGGTGCCGGAGAGCGAGGCGTCGAGCCGCGACCGGCCGGATCCGGCTCCCCGTGCCTTGGCGCCGGCGGCGCGCTCGAGGATCGCGAGCAACGTCTGCACGTTGAGGCTGGCGCCCCCGACGAGCGCACCGTCGATGTCCGGTTCCGCCAACAAGCCGTGGATCGTGTCCGGAGCGACGCTCCCGCCGTACAGCATGCGAACCGAGGTGGCGGCGTGTTCGCCATGATCGTGGGTGATCAAGCGGCGGAGAAACCGATGAACCGAGGCGGCCTCGACCGGAGTGGCCGTCTTCCCGGTGCCGATGGCCCAGACCGGCTCGTACGCGATGATCAGCCGAGCGACCTGCGGGCCGGACACGCCCTGGAGCGCCACCGAGACCTGCTCCGCCACGACTTGTTCGGTTTTCCCGGCCCGGCGTTCGGAAAAGGTTTCGCCCACGCAGAGGATCGGGGTCAGGCCGGCGGCCAGTAACGCAGTGGCCTTGCGACGCACCTGATCGTTGGTTTCGCCGAACGCCTGGCGGCGCTCGGAGTGTCCCACGAGTCCGTAGGCACAGCCGACGTCGGCCAGTTGCGGAACCGAAATTTCTCCGGTGTAAGCTCCGGCGGTTTCCCAGTGGCAATTCTGCGCGGCCAAAGCGATTCGAGACCCGGCGACGACCTGCGCCGCTCGATCGAGCGCCGTGGCCGACGGTGCCACGACCACGTCGACCGCCTGCAGCAGGTCGGTGCGGACCCGCAAGGCTTCGAGCGCGAGGACGGCCTCGGTCACGGTCTTGTTCATTTTCCAGTTGGCGATGATCAGCGGCGGCGCCATCGGTACCGTTACGGCTCGCGGTTCGGGAGCGCGACCAATCCCGGCAGCGGCTTGCCTTCCAAGAGCTGCAAGGCGGCGCCCCCTCCGGTGGAAATGAACGAGATATTTTCCGATTCCCCCGCGCGGTGGACCGCCAGCGCCGTGTCGCCCCCGCCCACGATCGTCAACGCATACGCGTTGGCCACGGCGTGCGCCACCGCGAACGTCCCGCGCGAATAGGCGTCCATTTCGAACACGCCCATCGGGCCGTTCCACAGGATGGTCTTCGCATTGGCCAGCGCCTCGGTGAACAGCCGCACCGAGGCGGGGCCGATATCGAGCGCGGTCCACCCCTTGGGGATTTCCTGGACGGGCACGATCTTGGTTTCAGCCCCCGGCTCCATGCCGGTGGCGACGACGCAATCGACGGGAAGATAGAACTTCACGCCGTTGGCCCGCGCCGTCTCCCGCATCTCTAACGCGACATCGAGCATAGAGGATTCGACGAGCGAGTTCCCCACCTCAAGACCCAACGCCTTAAAGAAGGTGAAGGCCATGCCGCCCCCGATGATGACCTTGTCGACCTTTTTCTGGAGGTTGTTGATCACGCCGAGCTTGCCGGATACCTTGGCACCGCCGAGCACCGCGACGAACGGGCGGGTCGGGTTGGCCACCGCCCCCTCGAGATACTCGATCTCCTTCTTCATTAAGAATCCGGCGGCCGCAGTCTTGACGAACTTGGTGATCCCCGTCACGGAGGCGTGGCTGCGGTGGACCGTGCCGAACGCATCGTTGACGTACGTATCGGCGAGACTGGCGAGCGCTTTGGCGAAGCCCTCGTCGTTGGCCTGCTCTTCGCGGTGGAAGCGCAGATTTTCCAAGAGGACGACATCGCCGTCGCGCATCTTGGCGACCGCCTCTTCCACCTCGGGCCCGATACAATCGGGCAGAAAGAGGACGTCTTTCTTCAAGAACCGCTGGAGGCGTTTGGCGACCGGCGCGAGGCTCAGACGGGGATCGGGTTTGCCCGACGGGCGGCCGAGGTGTGACGCCAGAATGACCCGCGCGCCTTCGTCGATCGCGTGGTTGATCGTCGGCAGGGTCGAACGGATTCGCGTGTCGTCGGTGATGTTGAGATTTTCATCGAGCGGGACGTTGAAGTCGGCCCGGATGAAGACCCGTTGGCCGTGCAGGTCGAGGTCGTCGATCGTCTGTTTGTTGAGGTTCATGCGGCGGTCCGTGAGCGGCGGTTCCCCGACCGCGCGACGAACTTCACCAGGTCACGCACACGGCACGAATAGCCCCACTCGTTGTCGTACCAGGCGCAGACCTTCACGAGCCCGCCGTCGATGACGCGCGTGAGCGCCGCGTCGACGATCGACGAGTAGGCACTCCCGTTATGGTCGATGGACACGGTGGGATCTTCGCTGTAGGCGAGCAGGCCCTTGAGAGCGCCCTCCGCGGCCGCGCGCAGCGCGGCGTTCACGTCGCGCTCGGAGACCGGCCGCTCGACCTCGGCGACAAAATCGACGATCGACACATTGGGCGTCGGCACGCGGATTGCCATGCCGTCGATCTTGCCCGCGAGCGCGGGGAGCACGACCCCCACCGCGCTCGCGGCGCCGGTGGAGGTGGGGATCATCGACAGGCCGGCGGCCCGCGCGCGCCGCAGGTCCTTGTGCGGCACGTCGAGCAGGCGCTGGTCGTTGGTGTAGGAGTGGATCGTGGTCATGAGGCCGCGCCGGATCGTGAACGCCTCGTGGAGGACCTTGGCGATCGGCGCGAGGCAATTGGTCGTGCAGGAGGCGTTGGACAGGATGTGGTGGGTCGCGGGGTCGTACCGGTCCTCGTTGACGCCCAGCACGACCGTGAGGTCGGGGTTCTTGGCCGGCGCGGAGATGACCACTTTCGACGCGCCGGCGGCCAAGTGCTTGGAGGCCGACGGCCGATCCTCGAAGCGACCGGTTGACTCGATGACGACCTCAACGCCGAGCGACTTCCAGGGAAGCTCGGCGGGGTCCTTGAGCGCCAGCACGGCGATCTCGCGCCCCCCCACGACGATCGCGTTGTCCTTCGCTTCGACGGAGGTATTCAGCCGGCCGTGGACCGAGTCGTACTTGAGCAGGTGAGCCAGCGTCTTGGCGTCGGTCAGGTCGTTGATCGCGACGAACTCGACTTCCGGATCATCGAGCGACGCGCGAAGCACCGCGCGCCCGATCCGGCCAAATCCATTGATTCCGATCCGCACTCCCACTGCTCGCTATCCTTTCAGATTTTTCCTATCCTAGGACCGGCCTACCCACAAAGTCAAACCCGCGTCGCCGATGAAATATTCATCGCCACGCGGGCAATGAGGGCTGCGCGCGCACTGGCGCGCCTGGAGGGAGTTGAACCCCCGACCTGCGGATTCGAAGTCCGACGCTCTATCCAGCTGAGCTACAGGCGCAACCTGAGGCGACGTACGCGTCGCGTTATGGTGGGGCGAGTGAGGGGTTTCGAACCCCCAACCCCTGGAGCCACAGTCCAGTGCTCTACCCTTGAGCTACACCCGCCACGTTGTGCAACGAGGCATCGGTTGTATCACCTCGCTCGCGGCCTTGTCAACCGCGTACGGCGCCTACGAACCGAGCGGGATGAACCCCTGCTGGTATGCCGAGCGGAGCTGGCCGCACGCGGCGAGGATCTGCCGCCCTTTGCTCTTGCGGACGAAGGCCGAGAAGTGTGCGTCGAGCAGGATGGCCTGAAACGCCGCGACCGTCGCGTCCGCCGGGCGCTCGAACGGCGCCCCTGGCCACGGGTTGAACGGAATCAGGTTGATCTTGCACCGGATTCCGTGCAGGAGCTTGACGAGCCGGCGGGCGTCGGCGGGGGGGTCGTTCACGCCGGCCAACAGGACATACTCGAAAAAGATTCGCCGACGGGGAGGAAGCGGATACGCTCGGCACGCCTCCAGCAGCGCCGTCAGGGGGTACTTGCGATTGATGGTTCCCATCACCCGGTCGCGCACGTCGTCCGTTGTCGCGTTGAGCGAAACGGCCAGATTGACGGGATGCCGGAAGGCGCCGAGCTGCGCCATCTGGGGCACGAGGCCCGATGTGGACACCGTGATCCGTCGCGGCGAGTAGCCGAGCCCCCACGGGGCCGTGAGCCGTTCAATGGCTTCGCACACTGCCGCCAGGTTTGCCAGCGGCTCACCCATCCCCATGAAGACGAGATTGGTGATCGGCCGTTCGGGCCCGGCGTGGGCACGGGCGCCCAAGACCTGGTCGACAATCTCGTGCGCTTTGAGGTTGCGCTTCAATCCCATCGTTCCGGTGAGGCAAAAGGTACAGTCGAGCGTGCATCCGACCTGGGTGGAGAGGCAGAGCGTCAGCCGGTCCTCGTCGGGAATGAGGACGGATTCGACCGTTTCCCCATCCTCGAGCCGAAAGAGCAGTTTCTCGGTGCCATCCTCGGCATCGTGCTGGATCTCGCTCACCACCGGCTCGGTGATTACCGCGATGTCCGCAAGGCGGATCCGCTCGGAGCGGCCGAGATTGGTCATGTCGTCGAACCGCGTCACGCCGCGTCGGTAGATCCAGTCAAGGACCTGGCGCGATCGGTACCGGGGCCACCCCTGAGCGGTGAAGAGGTCGTCCAACTGCGTGACGGAAAGCGTCTTGAGGGCTACTTGCGGCATGATCAGCAACTGTTTGGATTTATAGCACACTTTCAACGGCGGAGGCCAGCTTTGAGAGCCGAACGCCTCCCAAGGAAATAAAACACCGGGGAAGTGGGTTCTGAGAGGGGAGCAACCGATTCGCCTATGCCAAAAACCCTCCGATCCCTGAGAACCCTTCCGATATGGCTCCTCCTGGTTGTTATCTCAGGGGGGTGCGGCGGGACCGCGGCTCTGGGTCCGGGGGGCGGCGACGCGGGAGTGGACACCACGCCGCCGACCGTCCTGTCAAAATTCCCGGCCGAGAATCAGGTCAATGTGGGGCGCGATACGAAATTATCGATCACCTTCAGCGAACCCATCCTCCCCGCTTCGGTGAACCTCAACACCGTGCTCCTCAGGCGGGGCGGCGCCGGAGACGTACAGCGGTCCTTCGAATGGGACGCGACCGGCAAGACCCTATTTGTTCGGCCCACGACGTTGCTGGGGAGCGATACCGTCAACTACCAATATAAGGTTGAGTTGACCGAGGGAATCACGGACCTCGTGGGCAATCGCCTGCAGCCCTCTCAGTGGTACTTCACGACTGGCCCGCTGATCGACTTCGAGGCGCCGCGTTGGCGGTGCTCGGCCCAGGTGACGGCCGTGCCGTTGCGATTCGACACGGTGGACGTGTCGTGGGCGAGCCAATCCCCGACGCCGTGCTCCCCCGTGTCTGCATCCCCCGCAACCGACAACGTCACGCCCTCCGATCGGCTGACGTACGTGGTCGAGTACAAACGGCTCTCGGATGCTTCGTTCTCGAGCTCAAAGCCGGTGACGGGCGCCTCGAACTTCACCATCACCGGCTTGCGGGCGAACACGGAGTACGAGTTCCGAGTCAGCGTGGCGGATTTGGCGGGGAACAAAGGGGAGTTTCGGAGCGCGGCGAGTCCGGTGACCCCTCCCGCCGGCCGTCTGTACGTCACCAATACGTTGGGCAATACCCTCTCCAATCTCGCCGATATCGGTCAGGCGGTCGGGGATCAGTTCGCGGCGGTCGTGTCCGCCGATCTGACTGGACTCGGTGGCCCGGTCGGCGTCTACGTCGATGCCAACGCCCCAGTCCCTGTCGTCTACGTGGCGAACTTTGGCTCCAACAGCATCTCGGCCTACGCGTTATCGTACCCAGAAGACGGAACGTTGTTAGGTCAATACCCCGTCCGAAATAACCAGGCGCCATTATGGACGATCCAGGGCGACTGGAGCGCCAGCGACATCACCGAACTGAGCGGCCCGACGTGGCTCTGGCTCGATGCCAAGACCGACGCGACGACCGGTAAGAGGGTGAAGACGTTGCTCTACGTCGCGAATACCCTTCCCGCCGCGGGGCGCACGGGGCCGGTCGGGAACAGTATCGTGGTCTTCGACGTCACCAACACGCCGAGCAGTTCCAACAGCGCGCCGATCGGGGTGATCAAGAGCCAAGCGTTTAGAACGCCGATCGCGTTTGCGGTCGGTCCCGATCCCGCCGATCCCGCCAAGAAATTCCTGTACGTCGTCAACCGGGATCACGCGACCTACAACGACAACTTGGGCGGCAAAGTCTTGGTCTTCCCTTTTTCCAATGAGCTGCTGGATCTCTCGAACAATGCCGACAACACGCCGGTCCGGACATTCTGGGGACTAGGGGCAACGGGGGGGCCGTGCATCGTGACCGACCCGTCGGGCGGTGTGTGCGGTCCATCGGCCCTCGCGCTCGACTCGACGGGCCAGACGCTGTATGTCGTCAACCGCGGCCGAAATAACCTCTTGATCTTTGCCAACGTAGACCAGCAGACGACTCAGGGCTCGCAAACTCCGGTGGTGGTGGAGGGGCCCCAGAGCGGCCTCGAGAACGCGAGACCGACGTCGCTGTTTTTTGAGCGGGATCAACTGAACGGAGATCGCCTCTATGTGACGACGGATCGTGAACAGTCGCTGATTATCTTCAAGGTCCTCGACTTGGCGAGTGGCGGCGACATCCGACCCGTCCGAATCATCAAGGGGTCCCGAACGATGTTAGGCCAACCGGGGACGGATACGAGCCCGCAGAGCGCTGGCCCATCCGGCGTCATGGTGGTGGCGAACGAGGCGTACGTCGTCACGCCGGGCTTTTGGGTTCTTACCCCGATCCCTTCGCTCTCGGTGTTCGATGTCTCACCTGGCCAGGATCCGGTGGTGACCTCCACCAGCCCGTCGGTGGTGACCTCCACCCCGCCCGCGCGCCTGGTCGTGAACCCACTACTCGGCGCCAGCGGTATGGTGCTCGATCGTGAACACAATCGGCTCTATGTGTCTAGCTTCCATGCCAATATGGTATTGGTCTACGAGGGCGCCGATACGCTCGGCACGGGGCAGCGCAATCCGAATCGGATCATCGCGGGTCCCAAGACGGGGCTCAACCACCCCGTGAGCCTGGTGTTTCGCCCGGCCACGGCGACCCGCACCGCGGCACTGTATGTGGTGAACCAATCGAGCCATTCGATTCTGGTCTTCGGCGGCGAGCCGCTTGCAACGGGCCGCGACGTGGCCGACCTCAGCGGCGATGTCTTTTACAGTCGGTATCTCGGCCCGCCGGAGAGCATGGACCCGTTTTCGGTTTTTAACGCAACGGAGCTGGTGTATCCTGCCGGGATTGCAATCGACGAGAACCTGGACCTGCTCTACGTGTCGAACCGAGACGCCGTGACGGCGCAAGACTTCGCGGGACGAAGGATCCTCGCCTTCAAGAATGCGTCGACGATCGGGGCGACCCCCTGCGAGCGTGGCGATCTTAGTGACGATCTTATTTGTGCGGGCGTTACGGTTTACGCCGGAGCCGGTAACGTGGAGCCGGCTTGGAAGATCGAGGGCGATCCGCCTCCGCCACGGGGCCATGCGACCACGGATCTGACGACGCTCAAGCGCCCGTCGGCGTTGTTGGTCGATGCCGACCTCGATCGGCTCTTCGTGGCCAATCGGCAAGGTCCATCGATCCTGGTGTTCGACGGGATCAGCCGGAAGGTGCAAGAGGCTCCGGCCAATCACAATCTGGCTCCGACCTGGACGATTCTGCACTCGGCGCTGACGAACCCGGCGGGCTTGGCCCTGAATCTGGTCTTGAACGAGCTGTACGTGACCGACGCCCGGAGCAATGAGATCCTGGCGTTTGACGTCAGCCGCCTCGACCCGGCGGCGCCCGTTCCGGCGCTCGAGCCCAGAGTGATCGCAGGCAGCAGCACCGGCTTGGCGACCCCCATCGGCGTCGCGCTTGATCCGGACAAATAAAGAGCAGTAGAATACGGGCCTCGTGGCCTCTTCCTCTCCCTTCCGCGGCGTTTCCCCAGCGTGGCTCGCTCTGTGTCTCGTGGGAGGCGGAGCCTGCAGCTCGCCGTCGGTCCTGGTTCCGGCTTCCGCGCGTTCGATCGTCGAGGCGGACCACGCCCCGACGGCCTGCCTGAAGCCTGCCGAGTGTTTCGCGTTGGCGAGAACGTCGATTGAGCGCGGCGCGGCGGATGAGGCGCTCGATCGGCTCACGCTGATCCGATCGCAGTGGCCCGATACGGTGTGGGCCGGTCGCTCGGCGTTTTGGATTGCCAAGCTCGCGGTCGAGCGCGATGCCAACGAGGCGGTTTCGTGGGGACTGCGGGCCTCCAGCGAACTTCCCCTGGTTGGCGATCATGCGCTGGTGTTGGCGGCGGAGGCGGCGCGCCGCGCGGAGCAGCCCGAACGGGCGGCGCGCCTGTTGGATCTCGTCGTCCGCCGCTATCCCGACTCCCCGCTGGTTCCCGGCGCGCTGACCGGATCGGCCGATCTCTGGTCGCGTGTGCCGGGAGGACGGACGGAAGCCATCGGCCGCTGGCGTGAGCTGATCGATCGGTTCCCCCAGCACGCCGCGGTGCCCTCCGCGCTGGCGGCGCTCGGCGATGCCCTTGTGGCCGAGGGACGCGCCGCGGAAGCGGGGCTGGCGTATCGGAGGCTGCGGTTCGAGTTTGGGGCGGCGCCGGAGGCGGCGACGATCGAGGAGCGGTTGGATCACTTGATTCGCAACGGCGAGGCCTCATCGCCGACCTTTGAAGAGCGCCGCCGGCGCGCCGAAGCGCTGACGCGCGCCGCGCGATACGCCGAGGGGCTGGAGGCATGGAGCGCGCTGCGCCGGTCGGCGCCCACGCCCGCCGCGCGCCGAGACATCGCACTGCAGGTCGGCGTCACGCTCTACCGCTTGCGTCGATGGGACGACGCGTGGGCGGCGTTTCACGCGTTGGGGGCCTCGGCGATGGGGTCGGCCGAGGCGCACGAGGACGCGCTGTTGTGGGAAGGCCGCACCTCCTTTCGACGAGAAAATGAGCCGGCCCTCCGCCGCGCCGAGGCGACGCTTGGGAAGGAATTTCCCCAGAGCCCCAATCGATTGGAGCTGATCGCGTTGCGGGCCGCGTGGCATCGCGGGCGCGGCGAACAGGCGACGGCGCTGGCGGTGTACCGCGCCATGGGCGCCCTTGCAACCGTGATGCACCGCCCCGACAAACTCGTGGAGGCGCAATGGTACGTGGGATGGCTCGAATACCGCCGTGGTGCGCTCGCGGCGGCGCGCGAGGCGTTCGAGCGGGGGCTTGCCGCCGCTCAGCCCTCGGATCCGCAGATTCCCCAGTTGTTGTATTGGATGGGCCGGCTGGACGCGCTGCGCGGACGGCCCGATGCGGCGCGAGCCACGATCGCCGAAGTCGAGGCGCGTTTCCCATACACCTATTATGGCTACCTCGCGCGCCACGGACTTCGATGGAGCGCGGATGATCGGCGCCCGGACGTGGTCCCGGTGGCCGCCCCTGCTTCCGCGTCCGACGAGACGCTGGACGCCGACCGCGTGTGGCCGGCGGTGTCGTCGCGCGCCGCCGAGCTCTGGGCCCTGGGCCTGCGAGCCCAGGCGCGCGACGAGTTGTTGGCGGCGCTTCACGGGGCGCCTCCCCCTCTGGAACGTGTTTCGGACGCCGTGGAGTTGCTGGCGAAAGTGGGGGCCGACGGCGAAGCGCTGCGCCTCCTCCGCCGCCAGTTCGGATCGGCCCTCGAACGGGGCGAGCCCGCGCTGCCGCGCGCGATCTGGGAAGGCGCCTATCCGGCGCATCTGCTTGAGCCGATCCGACACGCGGGAACCGACCGCGTCGACCCTTTTCTGGTCACGGGGCTAATCCGGGAGGAGAGCGTCTATGATTCCAATGCGGTCTCTCCGGTGGGCGCCATTGGCCTGATGCAGCTCATGCCCGAGACCGCCCGGCGCGTCGCGCGGGCCGTGGGGCTCACATCGTTCGCGGTCGACCAGTTGTTCACTCCCGAGGTCAACATCACGCTCGGCGTCCGGTACCTGGCCGATCTCTTGGATCGCTTTGCGGGCAACGAAGCCTATGCGGTGGCCGCGTACAACGCGGGACCGGAGGCGGTGGTGAAGTGGATCGAGAGCAGCTCCCCCCGGGCCCTCGACGAATTCGTCGAAGAGATTCCCTTTCCCGAGACCCGCTGGTACGTGAAGCGCGTCTTGCGAAGTACATGGGAATACCGGGCGCTCTATGGCGCCCCGTCCACCTCAGTCATCGTGCCGACGGGGTCGTTGCATGTGTCGGGTGATCTGACGCCGCCGGCGGTGGCTCCGGATTGACCCGCGCGAGGGGCTTTTGTAGAATCTGACCATGCGGTTCAACGCCGTGCCGCGACGAGCTCGGCGTGGTGTTCCGAGACGGGAGGCGGTTGCGTGCGGCAACCGCGCGGGGGGGACCCATGGAGCAGCGCGGACTCGATCAGATGCACCACATGCAAACGGCTATCGCCGAACGGCGAGCGGTTCTGGAAGTGGATCACCTGACGGCGCGGCGGCTCGTCGTCCGGGGGTCCACCCCAATGGCGGACTACATCGGGCTTGGGAGTCGCTGGTTTTTCCGAGGGCTTGGGGTTCTCTACGCCGGGGGGATCGTGGCGGGCGTCGTGCTGTTGATCGAGGGCCGCTTCTTGTACGCGGCGCTGAGCTTCCTCACCGCGCTCGTGCTCCAGCAACTGTGGGGTGGGCTCGCCGTCGATCTCCTCCGCATGATCGCGCTGCGGGATGCGGCGTTCCTGCAGTTGGCGTTGCACGAGCGATGGATCACATTGATCGAACCGCCCACCGGACCGGGCCGTTCCACGCGGCCGGTCGTCCTTGATGCGACCGGTGGTTCTCCCTATGCCGAGGAGATCGCATGGGCCAAAGACGCCTTGATCCAGCGCCCCGACGACGCGCAAGTGCGCTTCAACCTGGGCATTACCTATCTCCTGGCAGGTGAGTTTGATAGCGCGATCGAGGAATCCCGCGTCCTCACCATGCTCGATGCCCGTCTCGCCACCAAACTCCAAGATTTGACGCGACTACTCGCGAGCTGAGTCGCGAACGAGGAACAGCCTCGCAAAGCCCTCTGGAACGAGGACGTTCCTTGCCGACGAAGATCTACAAGACGGTCTGGATGCTCTTGACGGCGTTCTTGATGACGTAGACGGTGTACGAAAGCTTTTCGCTGAGGTGAAGATCGAGGAAGAACCCGGGGGTTTCGGGGGAGAGATCGTGGAGCGTGCCTTGAATCTCTTCGCCATCTCGGAACGCGACGATGACCTGTTTCTCGATGGGACGGGGCCCCGGGACCGCGAAGTCGGGTCCTGAGATACGATCCACGAAGAAGATCGATTTGAGATGGCACAGTTCGACCTCGACCGGAGCGGCAGTCGGCGGGCGAGACGACCGCCGCCGATCCCGTCTGCGCACATCCCATCGTGGGGCTGGGGCTCTGAGTGGGGTGGCAGCTCGTCGACCGGGCTCGTTCACGCGTCGCGCGCGCGGAAGCGCCGAGTTGGAATGGCTGAGCGCGAGCTGAACCAACGCCTCGATGGTATGACGGGCCGCTGCTGATAATCGCTGGAACTCCAACCCCATCCCGATACCAGGGTCGATGAAGACCGCTTTGGCGCTGACGTCGATGGATTCCTGGCCGAATCGAAGCGTGACGTGAAGGAGAGCCCCCTTGACGTAGGGGGTCAACGTTTCCACGTACATCCCGCGGGTGCTGAGATCCACCCCACGCCGCACGCCCAGGTGATCGACGCGCACCTCGTTGAGAAAAGGGACGCGCGGGACGCGCCGGCGTGGATCGAGCGGATCGTGGGGCAGATAGCGGAGCGTCGTTCCGGTCAGCAGCGAGGACCGAAGCACCCCGTTCTCGATGCTCCCGTCCGTAAAGTGAATCACGATCGCTTGGTGAGGTGGCTCGATCATCGAGCTCGCTGCATACGTCATGGGATGGAAGTATAGCAGCGACGCCGCACACGACACCCCGCAAACCGTGTGCGATGAGAATCCAAAGTGGAGGCGGTGAAAGAGGGGAGGAAATCAGACAAGTAGTACCTCTTTTGCGAACATGGGGAGGTCGGGTCTTGATGCGAACGGATGAGTTGCGCATTGGGTCGGCTCAGGACGAGACAACTGCTGGGCTAGCAGGCGCGGTTGGGCGTCGTGACGAGCGCGCCACACGGACGTGACCCCTCCCATGGTCCTTCCCAGAATTCCCTCGATCGGGTTTTATTAACACAACTGCTTTCGGATTACACGATTCAGCTCCGGTTCACAGGAGGTCGTTCGATGGGATCCAAGGTGATCGGCATGCTGACACGGGACGAGTTGTCTCGGCGGGTCCGCGCGGGGCAGATCGAGACCGTGTTGCTGGTGTTCACCGATCATTACGGTCGATTCATGGGCAAGCGGCTTGACGCCGAATTCTTCCTGGACGACGCGGCCAAGCGGGGGACCCATGCGTGCGATTATCTGCTGACCGTTGATATGGAGATGGAGCCGGTGCCCGGGTATCGGTTCTCCAACTGGGAGAAGGGGTACGGGGATTTTCATCTGGTTCCCGACTTCGCGACCTTGCGGGTCGCGAGCTGGCTGGAGAAAACTGCCCTGGTGCTCTGCGATGTGAAGGACGAGCAGACGCATCGCCCGGTGGCGCAGGCGCCCCGGTCGATGTTGAGACGGCAGATCGAGCGGGCCGCGGCGACGGGTTACCGCGCGATGACCGGATCGGAGCTGGAGTACTACATTTTCAAGAATGCCTATCGCGACGCGGCGAGCAAGGACTATCACGGTCTGGAACCCGCAGGGTGGTATCTGGAGGATTATCATGCCTTGCAGGGTGCCCGTGAAGAGGGGTTCAACGGCGCGGCGAGACGCCACCTCAGGCAGTCGGGGATTCCGGTCGAGAGCTCCAAAGGGGAGTGGGGGTTGGGGCAACACGAGCTCAACGTCCGTTACGCCGACATTCTCACCATGGCCGACCGGCATGTGGTCTTCAAGCAGTGTCTGAAGGAGATCGCGGATCAGATGGGGATCAGCGTCACGTTCATGGCCAAATTCGCCGCCAATCAGGCCGGGTCGAGCTGCCATATCCATATGAGCCTTTGGCGGAATAGTCAGAACGCGTTTGCCGGCGCGAAACGTCTGGGGCCGGTGGCGTGCTCCGACACGTTTCGGTGGTTTCTGGGCGGGTGGATCGCGCACGCGCCGGAGATGATGGTCTTCTACGCGCCCACCGTGAATTCATACAAACGCTACCAGGCCGGCTCGTGGGCGCCCACCCGCCTGGCCTGGAGCTACGACAATCGGACCGCGGGATTTCGCGTGGTCGGCGCGGGGCCGAGTTTACGCATCGAATGCCGGATCCCCGGCGCGGACTGTAACCCGTACCTGGCATTCGCGGCCGCGCTCGCGTCCGGCTTGGAGGGCATCGAGCATCGCATCGAGCCGCCGCCGATCTTCGAGGGGGACGTGTACGCCGCGCAGCACCTCCCGCGCGTCCCCCGCACGCTTCGCGACGCCGCCGACCTCTTCGAGCAAAGCGCCATGGCCAAACGCGCATTGGGAGAGAATGTCGTGGAACATTACCTACACTTTTATCGGACCGAGCAGGACGCCTACGACAAGGCGGTGACCGACTGGGAACGCCAGCGATACTTCGAAAGGATCTAGCAGGATGCGATGTCCTCTCCTGTGATCGGCCTGACCACCTACGGCCGGGGCGAGACCAACCGCTTCTCCCTCCCGGCCCAGTACGTGGATGCGGTGCGCCGCGCCGGCGGGGTGCCGCTCCTCCTCCCACCCGGTGAGGCGCGCGCGGACGCGCTCCTGGGGCAACTCGACGGGTTGATCTTGACCGGCGGCGGGGACCTTGATCCCGCGTTGTACGGCGGCGCGTCGCACCCCACGATCTACATGGTCGATCCGGAACGGGATCGCGGCGAACTGGCCCTGGTGACACAGAGCCTTGCATCCGGGTTGCCGACTTTTGGAATTTGCCGCGGCAGTCAGGTCATCAACGTTGCGTTGGGCGGGACGTTGATCGAGCACCTTCCCGACCTGGTCGGGGAGTCGATTCCGCATCGGCTTCCACCGCGCGAGCCGACCGCGCATGCGGTCACGCTGACACCGGGCAGCCGTCTGGCGGGTATGCTGGTGAGACGCGAATTTGTCGCCCCGTCCTGGCACCACCAGGCGGTCCGTAAGCTCGCGCCCGGCTTGCGAGCAGCGGCCCAGGCGCCGGACGGGACGATCGAAGCCATCGAACTCCAGGACCATCCCTGGCTGATCGGGGTGCAATGGCATCCGGAGTTGGCCGCCGAGAAGGACCCCGTGCACCAACAATTATTCGATGAACTGGTGAGGGCCGCGTCGGGGCGGCGGCGGAAACGACCTGTGTGAAGGAGAACGTGATGCGATTACGGGAGAAAGTCGCCCTGATCACCGGGGCTGGGAGCGGGATTGGACGGGAGTCGGCCCTCCTCTTCGCGAGTGAAGGGGCACGGGTCGTGGTGGCGGACGTCGATGACGCGGCGGCGAAGGACACGGTCGCGCAGATTCAGAAAAACGGAGGGGAGGCGGTGTCCGTGCGCGCGGATGTGTCCCAGGCGGGCGACAGCGAGCGGATGGTGGCCGAGGCGGAACACCGCTTCGGACGACTCCACATTCTGTTCAACAATGCCGGGATCATGGACGGGCGCGACGACAACGCCATGACCACGGATGAGAGCGTCTGGGAAAGGACCATGGCGATCAATCTCAAAGGAGTTTTTCTCGGCTGCAAATACGGCATTCCCGCGCTGCGGAGGGCGGGAGGGGGCACGATTATCAACACCGCGTCCTTCGTCGCGGTGCTCGGCGCGGCGACCCCGCAGTTGGCCTACACCGCGAGCAAGGGCGGCGTGCTGGCCATGACGCGGGAGTTGGCGGTGATTCACGCGCGCGAGGGGATTCGGGTCAACGCGCTGTGTCCGGGTCCCCTCCGGACGGAATTGTTGATGAAGTTTCTCAACACCGAAGAGAAGCGCCGGCGCCGGTTGGTGCACATCCCGATGGGGCGCTTCGGCGAGGCGAAGGAGATCGCCAAGGCCGCCCTGTTTCTGGCTTCCGACGACTCATCTTTCATGACCGGCGCGTCGTTGATGGTCGACGGCGGCATCACTGCCGCGTACGTGACGCCGGAGTAGACACCCGGGCGACACATTTCTCACGGAGGAATCCCGTGCCTGTGACGGTTATCAATCCCTATAATCAATGCGTTCTCGCTCAGCTTCCCCTGGATCAGGGCAAGTCCCTTGAGCGCAAACTCGAGGGCGCGCGCGCGGCCTATGCGCACTGGCATCGCCTCCCATTGGACGAGCGCGTGCAGCGGGTCAATGAAGGGCTCGCCTACTTTCGGGACCATGCCGAAGAGATTGCCCGCGAGATCACCCTGCAAATGGGCAAACCGATCACCCAGGCGCGCGGGGAGGTGAAGACCTTCTTTGCTCGCGCCGAGCATATGTTGTCGATCGCCAAGGACACGCTCGCTCCCGAGATCGTGCTGGCCAAGCCGGGTTTTCACCTGTGGATTGAACAGGCGCCGCTCGGTGTGGTCTATAACATCGCACCCTGGAACTATCCCTTGTTGACCGCCGTGAACGTGGTCGTCCCGGCGCTGCTCGCGGGTAATACCGTCCTCCTCAAGCACAGCCCGCTCACGCCGCTGGTGGGTCGGCATTTCGAACACGCGTTCGCAAAGGGCGAGCCCCCGAATCTGGTGACCAACCTCATCGTGACGAACGCGCAGGCCTCCCGTCTCATCGATGACCCGCGGATCAATTACATCGCCTTCACCGGATCGGTCGCGACCGGAACCACGGTCTACCGCCGGGCCGCCAAGCGGTTGCTGGACGTCGGATTAGAACTCGGGGGCAAGGACCCGGCCTACGTTGCGGAGGACGCAGACCTCGACTTTGCCGTGGCGAACATCGTGGACGGCGCGTGCTACAACGCGGGGCAATCGTGCTGCGCCGTGGAGCGGGTCTACGTCCACCGCGCGCGCTATCGCGACTTCCTCGATCGGGCGCACGCGCTCCTGACGCAATACCGGCTCGGAGATCCCCTCGACGAACAGACCACCATGGGGCCGCTCGCTCGACGCGACGCGCTGCGGTTCTTGGAAGGCCAGGTGAAAGACGCGGTCCGGCGCGGCGCCAGGCTCCTCCTCGGCGGCAAGCGGCTCAGCGGCACGCGCGGGAATTTCTTCGCGCCGACGCTGCTGGCCGATGTGCCCAACCGCGCCAACGTGATGCAAGAGGAGAGCTTCGGGCCGCTCGTCCCGGTGGCGCCGGTCGCGGATGACGACGAAGCGTTCACCCAGATGAACGACAGCCGTTTCGGCCTGACCGCCTCGATCTGGACGCGCGATCGCGAGCGCGTTGAGCGCTTGGCGCGCGATCTGGACGTCGGCACCGTGTTCCAAAACCGCTGCGACTACCTCGACCCATCCCTCCCCTGGACTGGCGCCCGCAACAGCGGCATCGGTTCCACGCTGTCTCGGTACGGCTTCTACCATCTGACCAGGCGCAAGGCGATGCATCTGAGGGTTGGAGGGAGTGCCGCGTAACAGGGTCGGAGACCCAGCGAGGGGTTACAGCGAGCAACCCCGACGTAACCGCGATCACCGGAAATAAAACAGGCCGCCAAATTGCGGCCTGTAAGTCCTAGAAATTCCGAAGGGAAAAAATTGTGGGGGGTGAGATTTGAACTCACGACCTTCGGGTTATGAGGGCGTTTGGGGCGAGAACGACGACTGATTAATAAGTGGTCTGGTTTCCCGATTCTTCACAAGAATTAAGGCTTTGTGGATTTCTATCTAGTTTGATCGAGTCCATTCGGATCGATTGATTTCGACGTGGTCGGACACAAATCGGGCACAGTCCACTGGGGTGATGAACCCAATAATAGAACTGTTGACAAGTGACACTTTACTCTTTACAGTAAAAGGGAAGGTCCAGGGAGGGGATAGCCGTTTGATTCGAGGTTTTCGGCACAAGGGGCTCGCGCGGCTCTACGAAAAAGGCGAGCGCAAAGGCCTATCCGCGGAGATGGTGCCGAAGATCGAGCGGATTTTAGCCCGGCTTGATATCGCAAAGGGGCCGGAATATCTGCAACTGCCCGGGTGGGGACTTCACCCCTTGAAGGGGAAGCTGAAGGGGTGGTGGTCGGTCTGGGTTACGGGTAACTGGCGGATTGTGTTTCGGTTTCGAGGGCAGGACATTGTTGATGTTGATCTGGTTGATTACCACTGAGTTAGAAAGGAGAACTGAACATGCCGATGAAGCAACCGCCGCATCCGGGATTGTCGGTGCGGCATGACTGCCTGGAGCCCCTGGGGCTTTCTGTGACCGAGGGCGCCAGAGTGCTTGGCGTGACCAGGCAGGCGCTGAACAATCTCGTGACCGGGAGGGCGGGGATTTCGCCGGAAATGGCGGTCCGTCTCGACAAGGCCTTTGGAGGGACGGCCGAAGGATGGCTCGCGCTGCAGACGGCGTTCGATCTCGCCCAGATCCGAAAAAAAGCGGCCTCGATTGCGGTGAAGCGGTATGTGGCCAAGGCCGATCTTGAACCGGCAGGGGTGAGGTGAGATATTGAGTGAGAACATGAGAAAACGCAACCGACATATCGGCTCGTGGCTGCATTGCTTCCTCAATGCGATGTTTGCGTGGCAGCTTCAGGAAGTGATGGAGGGGAGGTAGGGCAGGGGATGGGAGCGGATAAAGAGCTTGCGCCGGCCGTGGGCGTGCCAGTATGAGCCAAGTCGTCATCGAAAACCCAATCATCAACTCGCCGTTTGACAAGCCGACCCGCCATTTCAGGTTTACGGACGAAGGAATCACGAATGAAGAGGTTGCGGGCCGGCGGACCAGTTCGTAGTTCGTCCCCATCGCCAAGCCAAAGAAGAAGGGTGCCAAGCAGCTTCAATTCGACACGGAGTGGACACCGGACCGTTTGGGATCATCATGCATCATCACTGCTGTCCCAACGTTATTCGAACAAAGTCAACTGGTTGGTTGATTCGAGTGCATTTGGCTCCTGCACAGCGAGGCTAAGCAGTTGATCCAATGGAGTTCGCTCGAACATGGTCAGACTC
>JACQCD010000017.1 GCA_016201825.1 Nitrospirota bacterium
ACCGGTTATGAGCCGGCAGCTCTGACCAACTGAGCTATGGGCCCCACCGAGCTTGCTGAACCTGCACCGCGCCAACGGCGCGGAATCCCAACTCGCCCTGCTTCCACCCAGGTGGCGAAGCAGCGCCTCGCAGGCCCTGCCTTGCTTCGCGATGCACAAACCGCATTCCCGGGCCGAGAAGCGAGACGCCGCTGACTTATCCCTCCTCTGACTTGGTCGCCTCACAGGCCAAGCTTCTCGTGGGCCACTACCCTTCCACAAAGCTTTTCAACCTCCGGCTCCGGCTCGGATGACGCAGTTTTCGAAGGGCCTTCGCTTCGATCTGCCGGATCCGTTCGCGCGTGACGGCAAAGTCCTGTCCGACTTCCTCCAGTGTGTGGTCGGTCGCTTCGCCGATGCCGAACCGCTTCCGGAGGACCTTTTCTTCACGCGAGGTTAAGGTGTTCAGCACGTTGCCGATCTGTCGCTGGAGATCATACCGGATCGTCGCCTCAAGCGGAGACGCGACCCGTTTGTCTTCGATAAAATCGCCGAGGTGGCTATCCTCTTCTTCGCCGATCGGGGTCTCCAGCGAGATCGGCTCCTTGGCGATCTTCAGGATCTTCCGCACCTTATCGAGCGACAGATCCATCTTTTCGCCGATCTCTTCCGGCAACGGCTCGCGGCCCAGCTCCTGGACCAGCAACCGCGAGGTGCGAATCAGCTTGTTGATCGTCTCGATCATGTGGACCGGGATCCGGATCGTGCGCGCCTGATCCGCGATGGCCCGCGTGATCGCCTGCCGGATCCACCACGTCGCGTAGGTCGAGAACTTGTAGCCGCGCCGGTACTCGAACTTGTCCACGGCCTTCATCAGGCCGATATTCCCCTCTTGAATCAGATCCAAGAACTGCAGTCCCCGATTGGTGTACTTCTTCGCGATGCTGACGACGAGCCGGAGATTCGCCTCAACCAACTCTCCCTTGGCCCGTTTGATCTTGAGATCGCCGTGGTCAAGCTGCCGAATCGCGTCTTTGAGTTCCTCGGTGGAAACCGCCGCTTCCATTTCGGTCGTCCTGATGATGCGGTGGGCGTTGCGGTAGCTCTTTTCGATGCGCGGGAATTCCTCTTCGCTCAACCCCGTCTTTTTGAGAAACGCTTTGTACGCCCGTGGGTTCTGCTTCATTTTACGGAAGATCAGGAGCGGTTCCTCCTCGGGGTGCCCCAACTGTCGTCGGATCTGCGCCATCTCGCGCTCAGACCGCGTCACATCCGCCGCCAGGCTCTTCAGACGCTTGAACACCTCTTCGAGCACCCGGGGCTGGAGGTTCAACGCCTCCATCTTGACGACCAGGCGGTCTTTGGTCTCCTTCACCAACGCCTTCATCTTGCGCCGCCGAGCCTGATCGCCGCCCGCCCGCTTCCACCGGATCGTCACCTGGCTCAATTCCCTATACAGCGCGCGAAGGCCGCCCAGCATCTGCAGGACTTTGGCCTTCATCTCCGAGGTATCGCGCTCGATGGGGTCCTGGTCGCCGATCTCGTCGTCGAACGCCACCACCAGGTCTTCGACGCCGAGGACATCCTGCCTGATCTGCTCGCCACGCGCCAAGACCTCTTTCACCGTCATCGGCATCCCGAAGACGATCGAGGTCACGACCCGCTTGCCCTCCTCGATCCGCTTGGCGATTTCGATCTCGCCCTCCCGGCTCAAGAGGTGCACGCTGCCGATCTCTTTGAGGTAGAGGCGAACCGGGTCATCGGTGCGGTTGAGGATCCCGGGAGTGAGGTCGATCTCTTTTTCCTTCTCTTCCTCGAGGAATTCCTCGCCCAGCTCCTCGGCCTCGTCGAGCTCCTCAAGCTCTTCCTCGGATTCGGCGATCGGCGGGAACCGGCCCTCTTCGGCGGAGTCCACGACTTCGATATCCATCTCGCCGAACATCACCATGATGTTATCGAGTTGTTCGGACGACAACACATCGGCGGGAAGCGCGTTGTTCAACTCGTCGTAGGTAAGAAAGCCTTTTTCCTTCCCCAACGAGATCAGATGTTTGACTTCGTCGAGTTTATCGTCTTTGGACATGGAATCTCCCGCCATGTTACCCCCCAACAGCCCGCACCGAGACCAGCCGGGATCCGCGCAGCCGCTCGGTTGCCTGCATCAGACGGTTGAGTTCCTGCTGGAGCTCGGCGACGCGCTCCGCCTCGCCGTTCGCGTCGGCCTCGGCGATGGACCGCTGAACCTCGATGACCCGCGGTTTGAGGCGACAGATTTCGAGCTCCGTCACGCAGTCGTCCACCTCTTTGTCGGCCTCATCATCGGACCAGACGAACACCGCCAGCTCCGCGATCGCCCGGGCCGCGTCCTCCCGCCCCTCCGCCAGCGCCCACAGCTTCGACGCCGAGGCGGGCGAGGCGTCGACCCTCCCCTCGGAGACGACCGACGAACAGACGAGATCGATCACGGCGCGAAGCGCCGGATCGGTGAAGGCTTCGGCCCCCAACGCCCGCACTCGGCTCACGTCAAGCCGACCCTGGACCAGGGCAGCGGCCACCACCAGCTCAGCCTTCGGCCGCGGCGCACTCGTCCGCACCGGCTGGTGTGCCGGCGCCGCCTGGCGCCGACCGTCCCCATCACGGCGGGCGTCGCCCCGCGTCCTGCCGAGCGCGTCCCGGATCGTCGAATCGGCCACCTGGATTCGATCGGCCACCCACGCCCGGTAATGGTCGCGCTCGATCGCGTTGCGGATCTTGGCGATCACCGGCAAGGCGCGCGCGGCGGCGGCCTTCTTCGCGTCGACGGTCCGGTAATCACCGGGCGGCACCAGATGCTCCAACACGAACGCGAGCAGACTGCGGCCGGCCTCCACGGCGGACCGGAACGCATCCGGTCCGTCTTCGACAATCAGGCGATCCGGATCTTTGCCTCCGGGCAGCGACACGACGTCCACTCGCAAATCGAGCGGCCCGAACAGGTCGACGGTCCGCAGCGCCGCACGAACGCCCGCCGCGTCGGGATCAAAGACGAGGACCACGCGGGTAACCAATCGTCGGATCACTTCGAGGTGCGCGGGCGTGAGGGCGGTTCCGAGCGTCGCCACGACGTTGGCAAAACCCGCCTGGTGGGTGGCGATCACGTCGAAGTATCCTTCGACGACGACCAGCGTCCCGGTCGCCGCGACCGTCTCGCGAGCGCGGTCGAGTCCGAAGAGATAGCGTCCTTTACTGAAAATCGGTGTCTCGGGTGAGTTGAGGTATTTCGGGAGCGCGTCGTCCAACACCCGCCCGCCGAAGGCCACGACGTTGCGATGCACATCCCGGATCGGGCACATCACACGGTGACGGAATCGATCGTACCAACCGCCGCCCTGCGTCCTGGGGACAACCACACCGGCCTCTTCAAGCTGGCTCGGCGTCCATCCCTTCGCAATCAGGGCGGCAGAGAGGTCGTCCCACGACGACGCGGCGTAGCCAAGGCCAAACGCGTCCACGCTCTCGGGAGTGAGGCGGCGCCCCTGGAGATACCGGCGGGCCGCTTCCCCCTCCCGGCTCGTCAGTCGGTCGCGGAAATGGTCGGCCGCCGCCATGTGGATGTCATACAGCGATTGCCGTCGGCGATCAACACCCGCCGCGTCGCGTTCGGGCAGCGCGACCCCCGCTTTCCGCGCCAGAAGCTGGACGGCTTCGGGAAAGCTGATCGTCTCCCGCTGCATGACGAAGCTGAACAGATCTCCGCCGGCGCCGCACCCGAAGCAATGAAAGAGTTGTTTGGAAGCGCTCACGGTAAAGGACGGGCGCTTCTCGGTGTGGAACGGGCACAAGCCGACGGCGTTCTGGCCCGTCCGTTTCAGGGCGACGTACGACTCAACCAGGTCGACCAGGTCGACCCGCTCTCTGATTGTCTGGAGCACATCGTCGGAGAATCCCTTTGCCACCGTCGCCTTTCCCGCCTTCTCCGAACGCCGAACCGCCAACCGCCTTTACACACTCTCGAGATAACGCTTCACCGCCGCATTGACCGTTCCGCCCTCCGCTCGACCCGCCAAGCGGGGCATGACGGCCTTCATGACCTTGCCCATGTCCTTGACCCCCGAGGCGCCAACCTCTGCGGCGACCTCGCGGACGAGCGTGTGGAGTTCCTCTTCAGAGAGGGGCGGGGGCAAAAAGGCCTGGAGGATCGCGACTTCCTGCTCTTCCTTGGCCACCAAGTCGGCGCGGCCGCCCTGGCGGAACTGGTCGATGGAATCGCGCCGCTGCTTGATGCCGGAGAGGACGACCTCGATGACGTCGGCATCGGTCAGCGGCTTCCCCTTGCCGCGTTCGATCTCTCGGTTTTTTAAGGACGCGCGAACCATCCGGATCACCGAGAGTTTCTCGGCTTGGCCGGTGCGCATCGCGTCCTTCATTTCCTCAACCAACCGTTCCTGGAGTGTCATTATTCCCGGGACTCCCTTCACGAAAAGAGACGCATTATACGAGAAGGCCTCGCAAAGGGTCAACCCGCACCGCGCCCGAAACCTGAGGGCGCGGAATGCACATGGCGCCGTAGGCGTCCTCTCGGGTGGCGGAGCAACCTGAACCGCGCCGAGGGCGCGGTGTCACCCCGGCGGCCAGGTCAGCGGGCGCCCACCCAGCAGGTGCAGATGAAGGTGGGGGACCGTCTGGCCACCGTTCGCGCCGTGGTTGACGACGACCCGGTACCCCGAGTGCGCCACGCCGGTGTCACGCGCGAGACGCACCAGGCACGCAAAGAGCGACGCCATGACCCCGGCGCCTTCCCCGTCGAGAGCCTGCAGTCCATCGAGATGTCGCTTGGGGATCACGAGCAGATGGGTCGGCGCTTTGGGCGCGATGTCGCGAAACGCGAGGACGTCGTCGTCCTCGTACACCACCGTCGCGGGCAGCTCCCGATGGATGATCCGGCAGAAGAGGCAGGTCGTCGCGCTCACCCCTTCCCCTTGCTCTTCCGTCGTGTCGCCGGACGCGTCGTGGTGATCGCGCGGGCCGGCGCGTTGAATCGGCGCTCGAGCTCGTCGAAGATCGCCTGCGGCGAGATGTCGTGGTAGCCCAACGCCACCAGGGTATGAAACCACAGGTCGGCCGTTTCCCACACGATCGCGTCCCGACCGCCGTTCTTCGACGCGATCACGACCTCGCCCGCTTCTTCAGCCACTTTCTTGAGGATCCGATCGATCCCGCCCTGAAAGAGCGACGCCACGTACGACTCCTCCCGCGGATGCGCCTTCCGGTCACGGATCACCGCGTAGACGCGATCGAGCACCGTCCGCTCGGCTGACACCGGAGGGGATGCGACCGAGGAGCCGACCGGGATGTCGTCGCGCGTCCAGCGACCGTCGGCCGAACGGCGAAAAAAACACGACGCTTCGCCGGTGTGGCACGCCGGACCTTCTTGGTCAACCTCGACCAGCAGCGCGTCACCGTCGCAATCGACCCGCAGCGAGACGACCCGCTGGGTGTGGCCCGACGTCTCGCCTTTTTTCCATAGCGCCTTCCGTGATCGGCTCCAGAAATGGGTGAATCCCGTCTTCAACGTGAGGTCCAGCGACTCCCGGTTCATGTAGGCGACCATCAGAACGCGGCCGGAATCCCGTTCTTGAATGACCGCGGAAATCAACCCGGCCCGGTCAAATCGCAGTTCACGCCACCACGCTACGTCCCTCGGCTTGACCGGCCGCGCGGAAGAACCCTGTGTTTTGGTGCCGCGCCCTCGGCGCGGTGCCGTCTCAGCCACGTCCCTCGCTCTCCATTCCGCTCCTCAGACCGGCCTCACCACCACGCCGCGCCCGGCGAGGTAGGACTTGACCTCTTTGATCGACAGGCGACGATCGTGAAACAACGACGCCGCCAACACGGCGTCGGCCCCTCCGATCATGAGGGCCTCATAAAAATGTTCGAGGGTTCCGGCGCCGCCCGACGCGACGACGGGAACCGGCACGGAAGAGGACACCGCCTTGAGGAGGTCGAGGTCGTAACCGCGCTGCGTCCCGTCGCGATCCACGCTCGTCAGCAGCACCTCACCCGCCCCCAGCTCGACCGCCTGCACGGCCCAGGCGACGACCTCCCGTCCCGCGGGCTTTCGTCCGCCGTGGGTGAGCACCTCCCAGCCATCCCCCGTCTTGCGCGCGTCGATCGCAATCACGATACACTGGCTGCCGAATCGCTCCGCCGACTCGCGGATGAACTCGGGCCGGGCCACCGCCGCGCTGTTGATCGACACTTTGTCCGCGCCCGCCATCAACAGCTCACGAATATCGCCCACCGCGCGGATCCCGCCTCCCACCGTCAGGGGCATGAACACCCGCTCCGCGGTCCGCCGCACGACGTCGAGGAGAATCGGCCGCTCGTCGGACGAGGCCGTGATATCCAAAAAACACAACTCGTCAGCCCCTTCGCGGTCGTACCAGTCCGCCGAATCGACGGGATCACCCGTCACCCGCAGATCGACGAAGCGGACCCCCTTGACGACGCGGCCGTCTTTGACATCCAGGCATGGGATGATTCGTTTAGCGAACGTCGTCGCGCGCTCGTCGCTCACCGAGCCTCCGCCGCCTCGGTCGCCTCGCGGAGGGTCAGCGTCCCCTGATAGAGCGCCTGCCCCACGATCGCCGCCTCGACACCCGCGATTCGCGCCGCGGCCCGCACGTGCTCGCGGGTTGAAATCCCACCGGACGCGATGACCGGCGTCGGGGTCGCGCGCGCGACGGCTCCGAGCGCGTCGAGGTTGGGCCCCTGTTGGGTCCCATCGCGCTGGATGTCCGTGTAGAGCAGCG
>JACQCD010000018.1 GCA_016201825.1 Nitrospirota bacterium
CCCGTGCTGACCGTGGTGGCGGCTGAAGGGACTGATCCAAGCTTCCGGAAGGTCAAACTGGGCGAGGGAGTGTTAGGGAAGGTCGCTCAAAGCGGGGAGATGTACGTGCAGCAGGATTTGGAGCACGCCATGACGGGGTCTCCAAACCATCCGATCGTCTGTATCCCACTGAAAATTCACAACGATGTGATCGGGATCATCGCAATTTTTGACCTGTTCGAGCAGAAAAAGAAACGCTTAACCCAGGTGGATCACGAGCTCTTTTCTATGATGGCCGGACATGCGGCGACTGCGATTTTTAGTGCCACGCTGTATGCTCGGTCGCAGCGCACGTTATCGACCATCAAGGGATTCATCGGGCTGATGAGCGAGAAAGCGGGATAGGGAGGAGACGAGTATGTCCGAGTATTCATTTCTCGTGGTCGAAGATTCCCCCACGATGCGTCAACTCGTCTCCTTCAGCCTCAAGCGGATCAGAGGCGCGAAGATCGTCGAAGCGACCGACGGGGTTGATGCGCTCAAGAAACTCTCCGAGCAGCCCTTCCACTTGATCGTCGCCGATATTAATATGCCGTTGATGGATGGCCTGAAGTTGCTGAGTATCGTTCGCAAGGAACCGTCATACAGTCACATCCCGGTGATCATCGTGACGACCGAGGGTGCGGACGCTGACCGCGAAAAGGGCCTCCAGTTGGGGGCCAACGCGTACATTCCCAAGCCGATTCAAACCAGCGCCTTATTAAAGGCGGTCCGAGAATTGCTGAAGATTGAAGAGTGAAGAGTGAACGGCGTGGCCTCGCAGATCGCCGTCGTGTCTTTCCCGGGGTGGGAAAAGCCGTCGTTGCGAGCCAAGGCGACCGCGCGGCCGCGTGGCGCGTGGCAAGCTCGCTAGGCTCGGCATGAAGGTCGCGGTGATCGTCTTTCCTGGTTCCAACTGCGATCGAGATTGCCTAGACGTGGTGCGCGACGTCGTCGGCGCGTCCGTGCAGCCGGTCTGGCACCGCGAGACGGTGCTCCCTTCCGTGGATCTCGTCATTCTTCCTGGCGGGTTTTCCTATGGAGACTATTTGCGAACCGGAGCTCTGGCGGCGTCATCGCCCGTCATGACGGCAGTCAAAGCACATGCCGTCCGAGGCGGTCTGGTTCTGGGGATCTGCAATGGTTTTCAGATTCTGATCGAGTCGGGGCTCTTGCCGGGTGCACTCCTGCGCAACGCGTCGCTCCGGTTTATTTGTCGAATGGTCGGTGTCCGGGTTGAACGGACCGATACGCCGTTTACGACGCGCTATGCAGCCGGACAGGTTCTTGCGTTGCCCATCGCGCACGCCGACGGAGCGTATTGGGCGGATCCGCAGACTCTTCGACAGCTCCGGGAGGAGGGGCGGGTCGTTTTTCGATACGCGGCGCTACCCGGAAGCCCCGGGGCCGAGGCGAATCCGAACGGCTCGGTCGATGGGATCGCCGGCATTTGCAACCAGACCCGAAATATCCTGGGCCTCATGCCCCACCCGGAGCGGGCCTCCGAAACCCGGTTAGGGGGGGTGGACGGGTTGGCGCTCTTTCAGTCGGCGGTTGACTCGTTGTGCGGGGCCTGACCGGCCTTCCAGCGGAATGCGTCATGGCCATTGGTGACAGCGAATTCCTGGAGACGATCGACGCTCGCGTCGTCGCTCGGCACGGCCTGAGCGAATCCGAGTATACGGACTTGCGATCTCGGTTGGGGCGTGCCCCTAACCTGGTAGAATTGGGGATCGTTTCGGTCATGTGGAGCGAGCACTGCAGTTACAAGAGTTCGCGCGTCCATCTGAAGAAACTCCCCACCACCGGCGCGGCGGTGCTTCAAGGACCCGGTGAAAACGCCGGGGCGGTGGACATCGGCGACGGCTTGGCTGCGGTGTTTAAGATCGAGAGCCATAACCATCCCTCCTTCATCGAACCCTATCAGGGTGCGGCGACCGGTGTGGGGGGGATCCTGCGCGATATCTTTACCATGGGGGCCCGTCCGATTGCGTTGCTCGATTCCTTGCGTTTCGGTCCTCTTGCTGACGAGAAGAACCGATATTTGCTCGAACGCGTGGTGGCCGGAATCGCTGGCTACGGCAACTGTATCGGAGTGCCCACGGTCGGCGGCGAGGTCGCCTTCCACGAATTGTATGCCTCGAATCCCTTGGTCAACGTGTTCTGTTTGGGGCTCGCCCCGAAGGATCGTTTGTTTCTGGGCAAGGCTTCAGGGGTGGGAAACCCGGTCATGTACGTGGGGTCTCGGACGGGCCGGGATGGGATCCATGGAGCCACGATGGCCTCGGAGGAGTTCAGCGATGGGTCGTCCGCAAAGCGGCCGATGGTGCAGGTTGGAGACCCATTCACCGAAAAGTTGTTACTCGAAGCGTGTCTCGAGTTGATGTCGCAAGATCTGATCGTCGGGATCCAAGACATGGGGGCGGCGGGGCTTACGAGTTCGTCGTGCGAGATGGCGGGACGCGGAGGAACCGGGATCGACATCGACGTCTCGCTTGTTCCCACGCGAGAAACGGGCATGACCCCTTACGAAATCATGCTGTCAGAGTCCCAGGAACGGATGTTGTTGGTGGCCAAACCGGGCTCCGAGGACGCCGTGAGCGCGATTTTCGCCAAATGGGAATTGGAGGCCGCGGTGATCGGCCGGGTCACCGACACCGGCCGCCTCGTCGTCCGTGACCGCGGTCGCGTGGCGGCCGAACTGCCCGTCGCCTTGCTGACCGACGACGCGCCAAAATACGAGCGTCCATTGGCTCCCCCGAAATTTCTGGAGCAGTTGCAGAGTCTTTCGGTAGAGGGGCTGCCCACCTCGGCGTCGTACAATCAGGTGTTGTTGACGCTGTTGGCGCTCCCGACCATTGCGAACAAGTCTTGGATTTACGATCAGTATGATCACATGGTGGGCACCAACACGGTGGTGCTCCCCGGCTCGGATGCCGCCGTGGTGCGGGTGAAGGGAACCTCGACCGCCCTGGCGATGAGCGTCGATGGCAACAGCCGCTATTGCATGCTCAATCCGTACGTGGGAGGGATGATCGTGGTGGCCGAAGCCTGCCGAAACGTGGTGGCGAGCGGTGCGCGGCCGATCGGGGTCACGGACTGTTTGAACTTCGGCAATCCCGAACGCCCCGAAGTGATGTGGCAATTTGCCATGGTGATCGAGGGGATGGCCGAGGCGTGCCGCGCCTTCGGAATCCCGATCGTCAGTGGGAACGTGAGCTTTTACAACGAAACGAAAGGCCTGGGTATTTATCCGACTCCAGTCGTCGGTGTTGTCGGTCGGATGTCGATCGACCACGTGACCACGCAGTGGTTCAAAGGAGCCGGTGACGCCGTGATGCTGTTGGGCGAGACGAAGGAAGAGTTGGGCGGGTCGGAATACTTGGCGTCCATTCTACACCGCGAACAAGGACTTCCTCCTGAACTCGACCTGGACGCTGAAAAGAACCTGTATGGATGCTGCCTCGAGCTGGCGGCTTCCGGTCTGGTCCGATCCGCTCACGACTGCTCGGACGGAGGGCTGGCCGTGGCCCTGGCCGAATGCTGTCTGGCTCCCGGGGCTCGCACGGGGGCGACAATCGACGTCGCGAACCCCGTCGGTATTCGACGAGACGCCGTGCTGTTCGGCGAAAGCCAATCCCGGATCATTGTGTCGACGCGTCCTGACCTTGCGGCGAGGGTGTTGGATGTGGCGGCCCGCTGGGGAGTTCCCGCTGCGCAGGTCGGGCGAACGGGCGGGAACCGGCTGCAGATCACGATCGAGAGCGAGGCGGCGGTCGACGTGGCCATCGAGGAGGCCGCAAAGGCCTGGTTCGAGGGGCTTCCCTCGGCGCTGAAAGGAACCTGATGCGCGGTAATCTCATCCCGTTGAGCAAGTTCCGCGAGGAGTGTGGCATCTTCGGGGTATACGGCCATCCGGAGGCCGCGAACATCGCGTATCTGGGACTGCACGCGCTCCAACACCGGGGCCAGGAGGGGAGTGGCATCGTCTCGTCGGACGGTCGTGATTTTTCCGTGGAGAAAGGGCCGGGCCTTGTGTTAGAGGTGTTCAGCAAGGACCGGCTGGATCGATTGCCCGGCCGGATGGCGATTGGACACAACCGCTATTCCACGTCGGGAGGAACCCACGACAAGAACCTCCAACCCTTTCTCATTAACTTTACGTTGGGCCATCTGGGGATGGCCCACAACGGGAACCTAGTCAACGCGCAAGCGCTGCGGAGTGAGCTCGAAGCGTACGGCGCCATCTTTCAGTCGTCCACCGACAGCGAGGTCATCGTCCACCTCATCGCGCATTCGCGCGAGGAGACGCTGGTGGGGCGAATCGTCGATGCCTTGACCAAGGTCAAGGGCGCGTTCAGCCTTCTTTTCCTGTCCAGCGAAGGGTTGATCGCCGTTCGCGATTCCTACGGTGTTCGCCCCTTGTCCCTTGCTCGCCTTCGGGACGGATGGGTGGTCTCGTCGGAAACGGTCGCGTTCAATCTGGTGGAGGCGGACTATATTCGAGACGTCGAACCGGGAGAATTGGTGGTCATCAACGAAAACGGCCTGACGTCCTATCACCCCTTCGCCCCTACGCGCCAGGCCCAGTGCGTGTTCGAGCACGTCTATTTCTCCCGGCCTGACAGCCGGGTCTTCGGCCACAACGTCTATTCGGTCAGGAAACAGCACGGCCTGCGCTTGGCCAAAGAGGCCTCGGTGCCTGCCGACGTCGTGATACCCGTTCCCGATTCGGGCATTCCGGCGGCGCTCGGGTTTGCAGAAGGATCGGGCGTGCGGTTTGAGGAGGGACTCGTCCGCAGCCACTACATCGGGCGGACCTTTATCGAACCCCAGGATTCCATTCGCCACTTCGGTGTCCGCATCAAGCTGAGTCCGATTCGCGAGGTCCTGGAAGGCAAGCGCGTGGTGGTCGTGGACGATTCG
>JACQCD010000023.1 GCA_016201825.1 Nitrospirota bacterium
ACCGCCGCGTCCGGCCGATCCGTGATCATGAAGAGGTGCAGGTCTTCCGGCGAGATCAATTTCCGCTGGAGCAGGTGGCGCACGTTGTACTCGCGCCACTCGGCCCAGTACGTGCCTCCCGGATCATCGATGAAGACGATCGGCATCGGACCGCTCTTGCCCGTCTGCTGGAGGGTCAAGACTTCGAATCCCTCGTCCATCGTCCCCCACCCGCCCGGAAACAGCGCCAGCGCGTGGCTCTCCTTCACGAAGATCAATTTGCGGGTGAAGAAGTACTTGCACGCGATGAGCTTGGGATCCTCGTGGATGAACGCATTGGGCATTTGTTCGAAGGGCAGTTCGATGTTGACGCCGAAGCTCTGCGCCCGCCCCGCTCCCTCCTGCGCGCCCCGCATGATCCCCTCCCCGGCGCCGGTGATCACCATGTACCCCTGCTCCACCATGGCGCGGGCAAAGGCCACGGCCTGCCGGTAGGAGGGATCGCTTTCATGGGTGCGGGCCGAGCCGAAGACGGTGACCTTACGGACATGCCGGTAGGGCGTAAATGTCTTAAACGCGTAGCGTAGTTCGCGCAGCGCTCGGCTGATGAGTTTGACGTCGCCGCGGTCGGCCTTTTCCGTGAGGAGGCGGTGCATCGTGGTCATCAGATCCGTGATCAAATCGCTATCCCCCGAGGCCTGGGCCAAGGGGAGCAATTCGGTCAAGAGCGTCTCGAGCTCTTTGAACGTCTGGGGTTTGATTTTTTTAGTCATGCGAGTTGGGGGGATCGGTCCATTCATCAAGCACTCGCTGCACCGCGGCCTTGAGTTCGGGCATGTCGGCGGCATTGTGGCGGATGGCGCCCAGGATCCTGTCGAGCTTGCCCCGGCGCGTCAGCTCCCGATCGCGCGCGGCAAGTCGATCGAGGGTGGCAAACGCCTCGGCGTGCCGCGGCTCCAAGCGCGGTCGCGCCACCGCCAGAGCGGCCAGCACGGCGGCCGGGACGAGGGCGGCCTCAGGGGTGATCAGGAACGTGCCGTCGGAAAACACCAGCACGTGCGTCCCGCCCGACTCCAGCACCGCATCGACCGTCTTGCCCACGGCGTCCGACCAGCGCATCAGGCGACCTGGAAACGCTTCGGCAAACGACACCTTGGCTCGGTTGGCCTCCCACTTCTCCTCGGGAGACGGGGAATTCGCAGGGGGCACGTCGCAAGGACGGCGTGTCGGCAATCCCCTCACCTTACACGATGCGTTGAAAGTCGCGCAGATCCAACCGCCACACCTTGACGCCGCAGTAGCGCTCGCCCTCCGGGCACTTGGGCAGGGCCTCCGCCATGTCGCGCAGCGTACACGGGGGAAGGAGGTACCGTCCGATCGCGGGATTCACGTCGCGGATCTGCACCGCTTCTTCCAGCGACGCCCGCCAGATCTCTTCTTGCGCGTTGTAGCAGAGCCGCATCGCGTGCTTGTGGCGCAGATTGAGGAGGTCGGCCGATTCGGTAAACCGAACCGCGGCGGCGTTGGGCAAGAGATACAGCGCGAACTCATCCGGCACGCCCAGGCGGCGCAGGCGGCCGATGGCCTCCCAGGTCTCGTCCATCACCCGGTCGTACTCGCGTTCGATCGCCGGGTCCTGGCGGATCAACTCGGGCGTGATGTAGTCGGGTTCGTCGGTCAGGTGGGCCGCCAGCACCGGGCGTGACCCCGGCGTCATGCGGTGACGTTGATCCTGCGAGTCGGCGGTGTGGCTGAGCTTCTTGCGAAACGTGTACGACGCGTGAACCAGCGCGCGGGAGAGCTTCGAATGCGTGGTCAGATTCAGCGATTCGCCCAGCAAGCGGTTCTTGCTCGGATCGAGCGCCAACTCGATCGCGTCGCGATCGGGCAACGCTCCGGCCGTCAGTCCCAGCACCTCGCGCACCGCATCCGCCAGCACCGCCTCATTCCGCGTCTTGTAGTCGATCAATTTCGAAACCTGGCCGCCCAAGCTCGCGTCGAATTCCCCGATGAACGCACGGGCGCTGGCGGGGCCGTACGGTCTCTCCCCGAAGAACGCCGCCTCGGGGGTCGCGTCCAGATCCAGCGGCGCCTCGAGGATGGCCAGATATCTTGGATCGAGGTCCAGCAGGGCCTCGACCATCTTCCCCACGACGACGTCCTGCTCCAGCGGCGCGTCGTGCTGCTGGCAGAGACGGTAATACCGCATCAGGGTCACGCCGCTGATCGTGTGATACAGATAGGACAGCGCGGCGACCGGGACGACGTAGCGCGCGATCTCTTGCGCTTTCTTGTGCACGTCGCGCGCGAAGTGCTTCCTCGCGCGCGGAAAGCGCGCCGCCCATTCCCGGTCGGCCAGCGGCCGCAACCGTTCCGACAGATCGAGATACGCCGCCATCTGGCGGGCCACGGTGCGCCGATACAGCGCCAGCGCCTCGCCGTCGAGCGGCGGGACCGCCACGCTCTCGGGGTTGAGGGTCACGTACCGCTGGCTCACCTGCTCGGAGTTGTAGAAGGGGTGGCTGTGCAGGAACGACCACAGAAATTGCCGCGACACGTTGGTCAGCGCGAATTGAAAGTGCGCGTGCTGGAGCGTGGTGTGATGACCGGCCTGGTAGATGCTCCGAGCCAGGGCGTCGGAGTTGTTCGTCACTTGTTCGTCGCTGACGATGCCCTTGGCCGAATAGCAGGTCTTCGCGGTGGCGATCGCGTTCCGGAACGGTTCGGTGAAGGCCTTGGTGAGAACGACGGTGGGTTCGGCGGAGAGAAAGCGACGGGCTAATTTCATGGGGAGGGTTGCGGGCATCGGCTCGCTCCAGGAAAATCATTGTACCGGAAACGCCGAGGCCAAGACAAGTCACGCCCCGTCCGGCGAGCGGCCGCTTTACTCGCGCGCGCGCGCCATGACATAATGCCGCGATGTCCGGTCCCCAGCTCGATACCGCGCCGCGCGATCCCGGCGTGCGGGTGCGCTTTGCGCCAAGTCCGACGGGGTATCTGCACGTCGGCGGGGCGCGGACCGCGCTGTTTAACTGGCTCTTCGCACGGCACCACGGCGGCACGTTCTTCCTGCGGATCGAGGACACCGACCGCACCCGCTCGACCGAGGAGGCGATCGAGGCCATCCTCGACGGGATGACGTGGCTGGGGCTGTCGTGGGATCGCTGGGAGAAGGCGCCCGGCGCCGCGCCGATCCGCCAGACCGATCGCCTGGCGCTCTACCAATCCAGGGCCCGGCAGCTCTTCGACGCGGGGATGACCTATCGGTGTTACTGCTCCGCCGAGGAGTTGGATGCGCGCCGCCAAGAGGCCCTCAAGCGGGGGGAGGTTCCGAAGTACGACGGGCGCTGCCGGTCGCTCGCTCACGACGACGGGAGGCAACATTCGTCCGTCACACTAGACGGCCGCCCCTTCGCGCTGCGGTTTAAGACCCCGCAGGAAGGGGAAACGGTCGTCGACGATCTGGTCAAGGGCCGGATCGTCTTCGAAAACCGCCAGCTCGACGACTTGATCATCCTCCGGTCGGATCAGACCCCGACCTACAATTTCTGCGTCGTCGTCGACGACGTCGACATGGCGATCACGCACGTCATCCGCGGCGACGACCACCTGAACAACACGCCCCGCCAAATCCAGCTCTACCGCGCGTTCAAGTTCCCGCTGCCGCGCTTCGCGCACCTCTCCATGATCTTAGGCGCCGACAAGGCTCGGCTCTCCAAGCGCCACGGCGCGACCGCGGTGCAGGCCTACCGCGAGATGGGCTACCTGCCCGACGCGCTGGTCAACTACCTCGTGCGCCTGGGGTGGTCCCACGGCGACCAGGAGGTGTTCACGCGCGAGGAGCTGGTCGCGCAGTTCAGTCTGGACCACATCACCAGCTCCCCGGCGGTGTTCAACACGGAGAAGCTGCTCTGGCTCAACGCCACATATCTGAAGACGGTTGACCCCAAGGTGACCCTTCCGGCGATCCGCGACCTCCTCGCACGACGCGGCCTCCTGGTCAGCGACGCGCGAATCGAAGACGTCTTCCTCGCCCACCGCGAGCGCGCGCGGACGCTGGTGGAGATCGCCGACGCGGTCACGATGTACGAGCCAGGGCACCGCCGGATCGATGCCGAGGCGGGCCAGAAATTCCTCACGCCGGACGCGCTCCCCTTCCTCAAGCGCTTCTGCGATTTGCTCCGCGCCGCGCCGTTCGAGAAGCCCTCGCAAGAGCAGATCTTTGCGACCATGATGGCGGAAACCGGCCAGAAGATGGCCAAGCTCGCGCAACCGCTGCGGGTCGCGCTGACCGGCAAGAGCGTGAGCCCGGGCATCTACGACGTGCTGCGCCTGCTCGGCAAGGACGAGGCGCTCGCCCGCGTCGCGTCGGTGATCCGCGCGCTGGAGGAGGGCAAGCCGGACTGGCTCACGCCTTGACACACTTTGCACGTTTGCGTAGAGTCACGCCCAACCGCCTCCCGCCCTCACGGGGGACCGACGCGCAACGTTGGGGGATCGTCCAATGGCAGGACTGCAGACTCTGGATCTGCCTATCTAGGTTCGAATCCTAGTCCCCCAGCCACGTTGTTCATCCCCTGCATCCAGAGTCGCTCACCGGCTGGGCTCCACGGAAGGACGCCGTTTGGCTAAAGCGAAACACACGAACACGACGCGGGACCCGGGTCACGGAAGGCCACCGGCCTCCACGCCGCCGCAGGGCGTTCTCGAGCGGTACGCCAAGATCAGCAGCCTCAATTATCCGGTGCCGGCGCACGGCCGCACGTTGGCCTACACGCTGGGCGGGATCACGTTCGTCGGATTCATGGTGCTCTTCGCGAGCGGCGTCCTGCTCCAGCAGTTCTTCGACCCCGCGCCCGAGCGGGCCTACACGAGCGTCGAGCACCTGGTCAAGACCGTGCCCGGCGGCGCGTTCCTGCGGGCGTTCCATTACTGGGCCGCGCAGGCGGTCGTCCTCACCCTCCTCCTGCACCTCGCGCGCGTCTTCTTCGGCGGCGCGTATAAAGCGCCCAGAACGCTCACGTGGTATTTCGGCGTCGCCTTGCTGGGCACCGCGCTGTTCGGCTCCTACTTCACCGGCACCGTCTTGAAATGGGATCAGGAATCGTTCGACGCGCTCGTCCACTACCGCGAAACCCTCAAGACGCTCGGCCCGATCGGAACCTTTCTCGGCTCGACCGAGGCGGTGTCGCTGAACGTGAAGCTCTTCGCCTCACACGTCACCCTCCTGCCACTCGTGTTGGTGCTCCTCATCGCGGGACACTTCTACCTCGTTCACGTCCTGAACCTCTCGCCGCTCCCCTTCGGAGAGGACTCGGCCCGTGCCACCCTGCCGCCGGACCGCATGACGGGGACGTTCATGGAGCACACCCGGAGCATCCTTCTCTATGGCGCGATCTACTACGGCCTCGTCGCCGTCCTGGCGTGGGCCATCCCCGCCCCGCTCGGCCCTCCCGTCTCGGGCGAAGAGATGAGCATCAAACCGCCATGGCCCTTTCTCTGGCTCTACGCAATCGAGAATATGACCGGCCGGATGGACAGCATGGTGCACGGCATCGTGACGCTCTTGCTCGTGCTCGCCGTCGTCCCGCTGCTGGATCGCGGCCCGGAACGAAACCCGATGAACCGCCGGGGAACGATCGCGGCCGGCGCCGTCGTGCTGCTCACCCTCGTCGGCCTGTCCGTCTACGCCGCGATCACCCCGCCCCAAATGCACCACCACGAGGGGATGTCGCCCGGCATGCCGATGCCGCACGAAGAAGAGGGCGCGCACCACGACGACACGCCGCACTGACGGCGCGAGGCGGCTAGCGAGCGCCCCGGACGTGACCAGCCCCGAGCCAAATCGACAGTCCAGCTCGAACTCCAAAGACCGCGGTCACGAACCACAGGAACACATATTCACTCCAGCCCGGATGGCCGGTCCATCTGACGCCCTTCATGGCGTCCACGACGGTCCATCGGTGTCCTCTGGGGCAAGAGCTCCCCGGCTCACCCGTTCTCAATCGGTTGCCACCTCACGGTGTGAGGATCGAATCCACGCTCGATCGTCGGTTTCACGATCTGGAAGTACGGCGACACATCGAAGTCCCGCGGGGCGAAGAGACTATGGTGCCGGATGTGAAGCACCTCGTGGTAGCAGTCGAGGCACGCGGGATCCAGCGACTGCTCCAGCACGACCTCCGGCAGGATCGGATAGCCGATCGTCTGGAACGCCTGCGCGACGAGCGACGAGCAAATCGCCCGGGTGGGATCGCCGCTGCCGAGCGCGAGCAACCGGCGCCGCCACCGGGTGGCGACCGGCGGCGTATGAATCACATACCGCACCAGATCGATGATGTGCTTCAGGTCGTACCGATGCCCGACTCTCGACAGGGCGTAGGCCACCACGCGATCGATCTCTTCTCGCGACAGGCCCACCGGCCGACAGATTCTGGTATTGAGCGCCGAGTACAGATTCAGCGGAATTCCGCGCACCCCGTCGAGGACGTCGGCCTCAACCAGCACCTTCGCCTCCTCACCGGATCTCGGTGGACCGAAGGCGTCGCCGACGAACAGCGCGGCGTGAGACCAACTCGACTGAGTGAGATACTTGATGGTCACGCTGATCCGGCTGTTCCCCTCGACGAGCAACACATCGCCCTTCGTGAGCGTGGCGGCCAGCGCCGCCGGATCGGCGGTCGCGACGTGGAGGCCCCGTGGCCGGGGTTTCGAAAGGTAGCGCGCGAGACCGCGACCGAGAAGTTCAAGCATCATGTCGGCTTTCGTCGATCACGCCCCACTCCGCGCGGGGCATCTCGCGGGAGCGAGCCAAGCGGCAACGCGCAGTGCCGCCGAACCGCCTGGAAGGGACTGCAGCAGCTTCAGGCATCATCCCCTCCGGCCAAGCTCTGAGAGCAGTTCGAGCTGAAGCTCTTGGATCTGAACGAGGCGTTCCCACTGGTGCGACAGGAGGTGATCGACCTTCTCGTGGAGATGGCGAATCTCCAGCTCCGCCTTGAGGTTCACTTGGTAGTCGTGTTGCGAGCGGAGCCGGTCTTTCGCCTCTTGGCGATTCTGACTCATCATGATGATGGGCGCTTGGATCGCCGCCAGGCAAGAGAGCACGAGGTTGAGGAGAATAAATGGATACGGATCCGCGGGGCGCCAGAGGAAGACGAGAGAGTTCATCACGATCCAGAGCGCGATGAACACGCCGAACCAGATCAGAAACGTCCAACTGCCGCCGAACGCCGCAATGCGGTCCGCCAACCGCTCGCCGAGGGACCATTCCCGCTCGGACTCTGCATCGATATTCGTGGAGAGGAGCTCGTGTTCCCGAAGGCTGTGCAGCACCTCCTGTTCGAGCGAGGTGACCTCTCCTTTCTCGGACGCGAGGATGGAATGCACGTACTTCGTTCTGAATCGCGTCAGATCAGGCCGACAAATGAAGCTCTCGGCGGACCACTCGGGATGATCCCGACGAATCTCGTCGGCGACGGCGTCACGAACGAATGTCCCGGCGACCACATCGCGGGCGGCGAACGTCTTGCCGCAGATCGCGCAATTGCGTCGATGATTCTCGCCCTTACTCATGCCCACACCCTCATTTGGGATGACGCCGCAATCCAATCCTGCCAGACCTACAGCAACCCCTTCGCCACCTTCATCGCCGCTGCCATATCCGGCAGGTTCGTAATCTCCGGAACCACTTGCATGTACCGAATCACGTTGTCTTTGTCCACCACCAGTACCGTGCGCGCCAAGAGGTGAAGGGGGTGGATCAGCAGGCCCGCGCTTTTTCCGAACTCGGCGGCCTTGTAGTCGGACACGAAGAGGACATTGTGGATCTTGGCTTCCTTGGCGAACCGCTTCTGGGCGAAGGGGAGGTCCATGCTCACGGTGATCAACTGGACCTCTTTGTCGAGGCCGCCGCTCTTTTCGCTTAGCTCGTGGGTTTGCTCTTCGCACACCGGCGTGTCGATCGACGGGACCACGCTGATGATCCGAACCTTACCCTTGAGGTCGGCGAGGTTCACCGGCTTGAGGTCGTTGCCCGTGACCGTCGCCGAGGGCAGCGTGTCGCCGACCTTGATCGCCGAGCCTTCGAGCGCCAGCGGGTCGCCTTTGAACGCGACGGTTTGACCATCGCCTGGGGTGGCGCTGGTTGTGGCCACAGTCATGGTCTGCGCGCGCATCGAGGCACAGGCGGTTAGAGCAGCTACGATCAGACAAATTCCTACCGTGCGTGTCATTGCAGACCTCCCTCGCTGGCGATATGACCCCGTCTTGGTCCAACCCGCATAGGAGGGCTCGACATGTCGAGCCCCTACAAAATCCATCGAAAATAGGGCACCCTACACCTTAACCGGCCGCACAAGGCTCGCGGCCAGTTTCGCGCGCTGCCGGGCCTCGTCCGTATCTCTTCCCGTCGCCAGCGCCACTCCCATGCGCCGCCGCGTGAACGACTCAGGTTTGCCGAAGAGGCGGATCTCGGTTTGCGGCACACGCAGCGCCTTGTCCACATCTTCGAACGTGATCGCCCTGGCCTCCACACCGCCGTAGATCACGGCGCTCGCGCCCGGGGCACGCAGCGCGGTGGAGACGGGCAAACCGAGAATGGCCCTCGCGTGCAGGTCGAACTCGCTCTGAGTTTGACTCGCCATCGTGACCATGCCGGTGTCGTGCGGGCGGGGACTGACCTCGGAGAACCAGACCTGATCACCCTTCACAAAGAGTTCCACGCCGAAGATCCCGCGACCGCCCAAGTTGTCCGTGACGAGTTTGGCGATCTCTCTGGCCTTGGCCAGCGCAGCGGGGGTCATCGGTTGCGGCTGCCAGCTCTCGACGTAATCGCCCTTGACCTGAATGTGGCCCACCGGCTCGCAGAAAAAGGTCTCGACCTTCTCGGACTCACCGACTGCGCGCACGGTCAGTTGCGTGATCTCGAAGTCGAAGCGAATGACCTCCTCGACGATCACCTGGCCGCGGTTGACCCGCGTGCCGGTCATGGCGTACTGCCACGCCGCATCGACCTCGTGGCGATCCTTGATGACCGACTGGCCCTTGCCCGAGGAGGACATGACCGGCTTGACCACGCACGGGTAGCCGATGCCGCCCTCGATCGCGTTGAGCAGCTCGTCTTGGCTTTCCGCAAAGGCATACCGAGACGTGGGGAGCTTGAGATCTTCGGCGGCCAGGCGGCGGATGCCCTCGCGGTTCATCGTGAGTCGTGTCGCGCGCGCCGTGGGGATGATCTCGGTCCACCCTTCCCGTTCGATCTCCACGAGCGTGTCCGTGGCGATGGCCTCGATTTCGGGCACGACGAGGTGCGGGCGCTCTTGCTCGATCACGGCGCGCAGCTCGCGGCCGTCGGCCATATTGACAATGTGGGAGCGGTGGGCGACCTGGTGGCCCGGGGCATTGGGGTAACGATCCACCGCGATGACCTCGACGCCCAGGCGTTGGAGCGCGATGATGACTTCTTTGCCGAGCTCGCCCGCGCCGAGCAGCATGACGCGCGTGGCGGTCGGGCTCAAGGGGGTGCCGATCTTCATGGCGGCCATCCTCGGAAGGGCTGCATTCTACCACGAGAAAGCTGCGACCGAACAGTGGCAACGGCGCGCGGGCCGTTCGTTGACTTGGTTTTCCGGCCTGTGGTATCACACCCCCATGTCGGCAGCTTCGCTTGGTCCGCGTGAGTTCGGCGCGACGGAGGAAAAGGGCTGGACGGTGGAGGACTCGTTTGCCCACTGCGAGACGATCGCGCGCGCGCATTACGAGAACTTCCCGGTGGGGTCGCGGCTGCTGCCTGCCGCCCAGCGCAAGTACCTCTGGGCGATCTACGCGTTCGCGCGCACGGCCGACGATTTCGCCGACGAAGCGACCTACCTCGATAACCTGCGCTTGCCGCTGCTGGAGAACTGGGAAGGCCAGCTCCTGCAGTGCATGTGGCGCAAGCCCCATCACCCCGTCTTCATCGCGCTCAAGGACACGATCGAGCGATTCCGCCTGCCGGTCGAGCCGTTTCAAGACCTCCTCACCGCGTTCAAGATGGACGTGGTCATCGATCGGTACCAGACGTTCGACGACTTGCTGGGCTATTGCCGGTGCTCGGCCAATCCGATCGGTCAGCTCGTGCTGAGTGTCTTCGGGTACCGGGATCCCAGGCTGCACGCGCTCTCGGACGCGATCTGCACCGCGCTCCAGCTCACCAACCATTGGCAGGATGTGGCGATCGATTCCACCAAGGGCCGCGTGTACCTCCCGCTGGACGACATGGCCAAGCACGGCTATCCCAGTGAGCAATTGGCGGCCGGCGTGGTGGACGAGGCCTTCCAGCGACTGATGGCGGATCAGGTGGCGCGAACCCGAGCGCTGTTTGAAGCGGGTCGGCCCTTGCTCGGCGAGGTCGGCCGCGACCTGAGCTTTGAACTGCGGCTCACGTGGCTGGGCGGGATGGCCATCCTCGACCGGATCGAGGCCGCGGGGTACGACGTGTTTCGGTCCCGCCCCCGCTTAGGCTGGGCCGCGAAGGCGAGCCTGCTGGCCCGGGCCGCGTGGCCGGGCTCGGTCCGTTCCACCGGCGGCTGATGGCCTCTTCGACCGCGAATCGGACGGGGTCCTCTCGCGCCAGCAATTTTCACTACGCTTTTCTGATGCTCCCGCGCGACCAGCGCACGGCGCTGAGCGCCGTGTACGAGTTCTGCAGGGTGGTGGACGACGCGGTGGATCTCGCGAACGATTTCGACGAGGCCCGCCGGGCACTGCTCGAATGGCGCCGGGAGTTGGACCGCATCTACGAGGACCGACCCACCCACCCGGTCGGCATCCGGCTCGCTCCGGTCGTGTCCGCGTATCGCCTGCCGCGCGTCCACTTCGACGAGCTCCTGCTCGGGGTGGCCATGGACATCGGGCGCCCTCGCTACGAATCCTTCGCCGAGCTGTCGCGCTATACGTATCGCGTCGCGTCCACCGTGGGGCTGCTCTGCCTGCCGATTTTCGGGTGCGAGGGAAAGGCGGCGGAAGCCTACGCGATCGAGCGCGGCCTTTCGCTCCAATTGACCAACATCATCCGCGACGTCAAAGCGGACGCCGCGCGGGATCGGATCTACCTCCCCCGAGAGGATTTCGAGGCGTTCGGCTACACCGAGGAGGAGTTGCTCGCCAACGCGCACACCCCGGCGTTCGAGCGCTTGATGGCGCTTGAATGCCGGCGCGCCCGCGAGTCCCACGCGCGGGCCAAGGCCCTGCTTCCGGATTCGCAACGGCTGCTGGCGCCCGAGATCATGGGCCGCACGTACGAGGCGCTCTTGGACCGGATCGAGGCCTCGGGCTATCGCCTGTTCGATCGGCCCATCACGCTTCCCACGACGACCAAAGCGGCCATCGCGGTGAAAAGCTGGCTGGGCGCGCGCGGCGCGAATCGCCGCCCGGCGTAAGGTGCCTCACGAGCGACACGGGGTTGCCGAGGCAACCCCACCCGAGAAATCATCATGACGATCAGATTCGCGTCTCGAAAGGAGAACCGATGGGCTTAGCAGATCAGGCGTGCATCCCCTGCCGCGGCGGCGTGCCCCCGCTCCCCCGCGAGCGGGTGGAGAAATTGTTGACCGAATTGGAGCCGGGTTGGACCGCCGCCCACGACGGAACCCGGATCGAGCGGACGTTTCAATTCAATGATTTCGCCGAAGCGCTGGCCTTCGCCAACCGGGTCGGCGAGATCGCCGAGCAGGAGGGCCACCATCCCGACCTGCACGTCGGGTGGGGTCGCTGCCGGGTCGAGATCTGGACCCACAAAATCAACGGCCTGACCGAAAGCGACTTCTATCTCGCCGCCAAAACCGACCGCGCGTACCGCAAGTAAGGGCGGGCGCACAGCAGTGCGCCCCTACCCGATTGCGGTTTACTGTCCGGACCGCGCTGAGCGCCAAGAAGGCGGCGAATGCAAGGCGGAGTGAGGCGCCGCACCGGAGCGTACTGTGTCGTACGTGAGGACGCGGCGCCGAAGCGACAACGCAGCAGGCGCCGCCTTATCGGCGCTCAGGACCGATAAGAGGCGTTGATTCGGACATAGTCCTCCGACAAATCGCACGTCCGCACCATCGCTTCGCCGCGGCCCTGGCCGAGATCGACGGTCACGGTGAATTCGCGCTGTTTGAGGATGATCGCCGCCTCGGCCTCCGCCGAAGACCCCGCCCCCACCCCCTGCCGGACCACCGCCACCGGGCCGATGCGGAGCGCGATGCGGTCCGGCCGAAGAGGGACGCCCGCGTTGCCGATGGCCGAGATCGTCCGTCCCCAATTCGCGTCCTCCCCGTGCCAGGCCGTCTTCACCAACGGGGAACGCGCAACCGCCAGCAACACGCGCTTGGCCGCCGCCGTGCTGGACGCGCCGGTCACGCGAAGCGTGACCAACTTGCTGGCGCCCTCGCCGTCCCGCACGATCATCAGCGCCAGACGCTCGCACACCAGGTGCATCACCGCCTCAAAGCGCGCAAGCCCGGGACCCGAGGCAAGCGGCGTGTTCTTGGCCTGGCCGTTGGCCAGGCACAGGACGAGATCGTTGGGGCTCGTCTCGCCATCGACGTCGATCGCGTTAAACGTCGCGTCGACCACGCGCTTGAGCACGCTCTGCAGCGTGCGGGGTGCAATGGCCGCGTCGGTCGTGAGGAACGCCAGCATGGTCGCCATCTGGGGGTGGATCATGCCGGAACCCTTGGCCATCCCGCCGACGGTGATGGCGATGCGGCCCGCGGTTTCGCGGACCGCGATTTCTTTCGCGAGGGTGTCGGTCGTGAGAATCGCGGCGGCCGCTGCCGCGCCCCCCGTGGCGGCCAATTGCAGCGCCGCGCGCGCGATCCCACCCCGGACGCGGTCCATCGGCAACCGCGCGCCGATCACGCCGGTCGAGGCCACCAGCACCGCGCCCTCGTCCACGCCGAGGACGTTGGCCGCTTCGGCGGCCATCGCTTTGGCGTCAGCCAGCCCCGGCGCTCCGGTACAGGCATTCGCGCACCCGCTGTTGATCACCACCGCCCGCGCGCGGCCCCGTTTGAGCCGGGGCTGATCGACTACGATCGGCGCGGCCTTGATACGATTGGTGGTGGCGACCCCGGCCACCGAGGCCTCGACGTCGGACACCAGCAGCGCGAGGTCGAGTTGTTCGTTCTTCTTGATCCCGCACGCGACCCCGCTCGCCCGAAAGCCCTTGGGCGCGGTCACGCCGCCGGGGACGTGGAGTGGCGCGTCGGATTGGCGCGTCACGGAAAGACCGGGGGCGCGGTCAACCCCAAGGATTCGGGATAGCCGCACATCAGATTCATGTTCTGGATCGCCTGGCCCGCGGCGCCCTTGACCAAGTTGTCGATCGCCGACATCAACACCACGCGCTTCGCCTCGGGGTCCACCGCGACGCCGACGTCGCAGTAATTCGATCCCCAGACCGCCTTGGTCTGCGGAGATTCACCCTCCTCGAGCACCCGCACGAAGGGCTCGTCCTTGTAGAAACCTCGGTAGATCGCGAGCGCGCGCTCGGGCGTGAGCGCCGCGGCGGTCTCCGCGTAAATCGTGCAGAAGATCCCGCGGGTCATGGGCACGAGGTGGGGCGTAAACACCACCGGCGGCGCCACGTTCGCAAGCCGCGCCAACTCCTGGCTGATCTCGGGCTGGTGGCGGTGGTGGCCCACTTTGTACGCCATCAGCCCTTCGTTGGCTTCGGGGAAATGATAGGGCAGGGACGCGCCGCGGCCGGCGCCTGAAATGCCGGACTTGGCGTCGATGATCACCGCCGCACCCGGGCGCATCAACCCCTTCTTGACCAGCGGGGCCAGCGCGAGCAGGGCCGCCGTGGGATAGCACCCCGGGTTGCCCACCACGCGGGCTCGGGCAATGCGCCGCCGGTGGAGCTCCGGGAGCCCATACACCGCCTTGGCCAAGAGCGTCGGATACCGGTGGGGAACGGCGTACCAGCGCTGATACGTCGCGGGATCCACGAAACGATAGTCGGGGCTCAAATCCACCACGCGGCGGCCCAAACCCACCAGCGATGCGACCGCCTGCATCGCCGACCCGCTGGGCAGCGCCACGAACACCAGATCGGCCCGTGCGGCGATCTTTTCCGGGTCGAACGCGACCAACGGCTGGTCGACGAGCCGGGCCAGGGACGGGAATACCTCGCCCAACGACTTGCCGGCCGACTGCTCGGACGTCACCGCGGCGATGGTCACACGGGGATGCGTCACCAAGAGGCGAAGCAACTCCCCGCCGGTGTATCCGGTCGCGCCGACGACGGCGACTCGAAGTGCGGGCGTCTTGGTCGCGGTCGCGCCGGTCTTGGATCGGTCCATCTTCACCGTGTCACCCACAAAAAAAAGGAAGGCCGTCTTCGACCTTCCTTGTACGCGTCTTCCGAAACCATCATCTCGCAGCCTCTGACCTCAAGGCCCCCCTGCAATGCGGGTGGTCAAGCTCCCGGGAGCCGTCAACGCTTGGAGAACTGGAAACGAGCCCTGGCGCCCTTCTGGCCGTACTTCTTCCGTTCCTTCATCCGCGGGTCGCGGCTCAAGAAGCCGTCGGTCTTTAAGCGCGGGCGCAAGCTCTGGTTGACCAACAACAGCGCGCGGGCGATGCCGTGGCGAATCGCGCCGGCTTGTCCGGTGAGCCCGCCGCCGCCGACATTGACGAACACATCATACCGGCCCACCATGCTCGTGGCTTCCAACGGCTGCCTCACCTGGAGCTTCCACGCGTCGCGAGGAAAGTATTCCTCGTACGGCCGATCGTTGATCAGGATCTTCCCCTCGCCGGGCCGCAAAATCACGCGGGCCACCGCGTTTTTCCGCCGTCCCGTCCCCATAAACTGGCTGACCATTAGCTACCTCCCCGTCGGGACGATTTCAACGCGAACGGCTTCGGACCCTGCGCGACGTGCGGGTGCGTTGCCCCGCGGTAGACTCGCAGCTTGGTGGCCATGTGCTTCCCCAGCTTGTTCTTGGGAAGCATCCCCGTGATGGCCGCCGTGAGCACGCGCTCGGGCTTCTCACGCATCAGCGTGCCCGCCGAAACTTCTTTAAGCCCTCCGGGATAGCCGCTGTGACGCCGGTACAGCTTTTGGCGGAGCTTATCGCCGGTCATGACCACCTTGTCGGCGTTGATGACCACGACATGGTCTCCGGTATCGACGTGGGGGGTAAAGATCGGTTTGTTCTTCCCCCGCAGCAGCACCGCCACCTGGACGGCGAGCCGACCCAGAACCTGGCCTTCGGCGTCGACCACGTGCCACGCCCGTTCAATTTCTTCTTTTTTCGCTGAAACTGTTTTCATATCCCTCGATCCACAAGTGATGCGACGTTACAAAGGTGCTATTTGACCAAAAACGACCGGGACTTGTCAAGGGAATTTTCGTGCTTCCCTGCACCTCGAAATTCTGGTACAAAGATCCCTCGACCATCCCCGGGAGTCACCCCTCGTGTCCTCCACGTTCTACATCGCCTACAAGCTCGCAAAAATCTTCGTGTACCCTCTCACCTGGGCTCTCGCGCTGCTGACGTTCGCGCTCCTCTGGTCGCGGCCCTCCCATCTGCGGCGCGCTCGGATCTGCCTCCTCCTCGCCCTGGCGATCGTGTACGGGTTGTCGATCTCCCCGGTCAGCCACGCCCTCGTGCAATCGCTGGAGCGGAGGTATCCCCCCGACGCCGGTCGCGCCCACGTCGGCGGCGCCCCCTACGAGGCCGTCGTGGTACTCGCCGGCGGCGTCGATCGGAAAGGGGGGCTGCGCCCGCGGGATATGCTGGCCCCGGCGTCGCTTTACCGACTGCTCTGCGGACGAGAGCTCATGCTGCGGGGCGTCGCACACACGCTGGTGCTGAGCGGCGGCAACGCCGACCCCCTTGAGGAGGCCGTCCCTGAAGCGTCGATTATGGCCGAGACCCTGAAGGCCTGGGGGCCGGTGACGTGGACCATTCAGATCGAGGCACGGTCGCGCACCACGTACGAAAACGCGGTCGAAACCCGAAAACTCCTGCACGATCAAGCGCGGGTCGCGCTGGTGACGTCGGCCATGCACATGCCGCGGTCAATGGCCCTCTTCCGCCGACAAGGACTCGATGCCACGGCGTTCCCTTGTGAGTTCGCCGTGGGGGAAGCCCCTTCCAACTGGATGCAATTCATTCCCAGCGTGGTCCACCTCGACTTGAGCACGCTCGCGATCAACGAGTGGGTCGGGCTGGGTTTGTACCGCCTCGCTGGCAAGGCCGGCTGATCGCGCTGCCGGAGGGGCGCGGACCGGTCCTCCATTACTCAGCCGAGGGGGGTTGTCGGCCGTGGCCCGAACCTCCGCGGAAGGGAAGAGCCTCCCACTTCGCCTTCAACTCGGGATGAGCCTCAAGAAACGCCGTGACGGCGGCCTCGTCTTGAAATACCTCTTTCTTGCGACGATTGTATTCCTCGGTGGTCAGGTCGTACTTCTTCAAGATCCCGGCCACGGTCTGATCGATCTGTTCGACCATCGCTTCCCGCTCTTCGACCGGCGGGCTGCCGGCGTTCGGCCCCATCTTGGAAAAGAAATCCTTCATCGCGGCCCCGATGTCGATCTGGATTCGGAGATACCGTTCCAGTTCCGACATCTTGGCCGGCGCGTCGGCGGCCGTCGCCGGACCCGGTGACGCGGCCAGCATGAGCCCGGCGAACACGGACAAGACGATCAGGCGGACACCACGCATGAGAGATCCCTCGGCTGATGACTCGCGTAGCCGGACGCCGATGAGCCGGCGGCAAACGACCACGGGATCATACGGCAGCCCGGTGCGGGCTGTCAACGACGGGCCCCACGTGGCGATCGGGGCGGCGATCGTGGTATGCAGGAGGAGACCGCCGTTCTAAACCGCCAAGGACAAGGAGTCCGATGAGTTCACGACTCAAGAAGAGTATCGTCATGATCGTCGCCGCGCTGGCCGTGGTCGCCGCGGTCGCCGCCTACCGCGCCACCCGAGTCATCGAAGTCGCGACCGCGCCCGTCGCACGGGGAGAGATGGTTCTCACCGTCACGCCCACCGAGACCGGAACGGTGGAGACCGAGGACACCGCGTTGGTCAAGGCCGAAATCGGGGAGCCGGTCACCGAGGTCGCGGTTCGCGAAGGCGACGTCGTGAAGGCCGGGGCGATTCTGGTCCGCCTCGCTCCCACCTCTCTGCAGGCACGGTTGACCCTCGCCCGATCGAGCCTGGCGGCCGCCCGCGCGCGGCTCGACTCCGCCCGCATCGCACTCCACCTGGAGCAGGGGCGGACCGACGCGGCTTTGAAGGAGGCTCAGGCCCGTTTCGACAGCGTGAAGCAGCGCTACGACAAGAAACGCCAACTGGCGCAGAGCGGCTTGATCTCGGCCGACGAGATGGAGACGCTGGAGGCCGAGCTGGCCTCAACCGCCGCGGGTCTCGAGACCGCCAAGGTCAATCGCGAACAGGTCGGCCTCCAACAACGCCAGATCACGGCGGCCGAGGCCGAGGTCGCGCAGCAGGAGGCCTCGGTCCGCGTGGCGGAGCTGGACCTCGACCACACCGTGATCCGCTCGCCGATCGACGGCACGGTGATGGAGGCGCCGGTGAAGCCGGGGGAGCTGGTCTTGCCCGGCACCCCCGTCGCGCGGATCACGCGCCGCGGCGATCTCCATATCAAAGCGTTGATCGACGAAGTGGATCTGGCGCGCGTCCACCTCGGACAACCGGCGCGGATCACGTTCGACCTGTTGCCGGGCCGCACCTTCGAGGGCACGGTGAGCGAGATCTCACCCGCGGTATCGGTGGAGCGGCTCAAGAGCCGGACCGTGCCGGTCAAGATCCGTCTGGCCCGGCCCCTTCCGGAGTTGCAGCCCGGACTGTCGGCCGACGTCGAGATCGTCGTGGAGACCCTGCCCGACGTGCTCTACGTCCCGACCGAGGCGGTCATGTCGAAGGACAAGGAGCAGTTCGTCTACGTCGTCGACCGGGGGGTCGTCGCCAAGCGCCCGGTGCAGACCGGCCGCTCCAGTTGGGACGCCACCGAAATCCGCAGCGGCGTAGCCCGGGGCGAGGCGGTGATCACGTCGCTGGACCTGGAAGCCCTGAAGCCCGGGGTGCGGGTAAAGCCGAGATAACCGTGGCCGCCACGCCGCTCATCCAGCTTCAGGATGTCACGAAGGTCTACGTGACCGGCCAGATTCGGTACGAGGTCCTCAAGCAGATTTCCATCGAGATCGAGAGCGCCGAGTACGTGGCGATCAGCGGGGCCTCGGGCTCGGGTAAATCCACGCTCCTGCACATCATCGGCTGTCTGGATACACCCACCTCGGGCAGCTATCGACTCAAGGGTGAAGAAGTCTCCCGGAAGGGCGACGTGGAACTGGCGCGGATCCGCAACCAGACGTTCGGCTTCGTCTTCCAATCGTTCAACCTCCTGGGCCGCTACACGATCACCGACAACGTCGCGTTGCCGATGGTGTACCGGGGCATCGCGCGCCGGGCGCGGACCGAAAAAGCCAAGACGCTGCTGACCCGGGTCGGCCTCAGCGGCTTTTTCGGCCACCGGCCCTCCGAGCTGTCCGGCGGGATGCAACAGCGCGTGGCCATCGCCCGGGCGTTGGCCAACGACCCCACCGTCCTCTTCGCCGACGAACCAACCGGGAACTTGGACACCAAGACCGGCTTGGACATCATCCGGTTGTTCGGAGAGTTGAACGCCGAGGGCACCACCGTGATGGTCGTGTCGCACGATCTGCGCGTGGCCCAGCACGCCGGCCGGGTCATCACCCTGGAGGACGGGCGGATCATCGACGACCGACGCCACGCGGCCGCCGAGCCGGCCGAGACGAGGACGCCGTGAGCCCGTTCGAGTACCTGCGCATCGCGCTGGAGGCCCTCGCATCCAACAAGATCCGTTCGTTCCTCACCATGCTCGGAGTGATCATCGGGGTGGCGTCGGTGATCATGCTGGTCTCGATCGGCGAGGGGGCCAAAACATACATCCGCACCGAGTTAATGGGCATCGGCTCGAATCTGCTGATCATCACCCCGGGCAAGACCGAAACGTCGGGGATGGGGCACCCCCCGTCGGGCGGCGTCCACAAGCTGACGATCGAGGATCTGCAGGCCCTGGAAAAGCGGGCACCCGCCCTCGCGGGGCTGACGCCGATGGTCGTCGCCGGCGCCCCGGTCAAGTACGGCAATCACAGCCGGGATGTCTTGGTCATCGGAACCGACGAGAAATTCGAAGACATCCGGAATCTCCACGTCGAAATCGGCTCGTTCCTCGGCAAGGGAGACATCGAGGCCCACCGCAAGGTCGCGGTCATCGGCCGCACCGTGAAGAAAGAGTTGTTCCGGGAAGCGAGTCCGCTGGGTCGCACGGTGAAGATCGGGGAAACCACGTTTCGCATCATCGGGATCATGGAGAGAAAAGGCACGACGTTGGGCATCGACATCGACGACCTGGTGTTCATTCCGGTGGACACCGCTCAGGATATCTTCGATCAGGACGGCCTGACTCAGATACTCGCCCAAGTCGTCAACGAGAACGCGATCGAGCGGGCCAAGGATCAGATCCGGCAAGTCTTGGTGCGGCGCCACGCCGGCGAAGAAGACTTTACGATGATCACGCAGCAGGCCATGCTCTCGACCGCCCAGAGCATCTTGAGCACGTTCACCTACGTGCTGGGAGGGATCGCGAGCATCTCACTGCTGGTGGGCGGAATCGGGATCATGAACATCATGCTGGTCTCGGTACGGGAGCGCACCCGCGAGATCGGCTTGCGGAAGGCCATCGGCGCCGCGCAGCGGGACATCCTGATCCAGTTCGTGATCGAAGCGATCACCCTCTCGATGATCGGCGGGATCGTCGGCATTCTGCTCGGCGCCGGCATCGCGTACGGCGCGAAGGCGGCGTTCCCCGTCGTCCCGGTCGATATCACCGGCTGGTCGATCGCCACGGCCTTCACGTTTGCGGTGCTGGTGGGCGTGTTCTTCGGCATCTATCCCGCGACCAAGGCCGCGCGCTTGAATCCGATCGACGCCCTGCGCTACGAATGAGATCCACGCCCGTGCTCGCGATCCGGGACCGAAGGACATTCTTCGGCGGGTTTCATTTCATCGAGGCACGCCCCGAGCCCTCTCGTTAGCCCACGTCGGATCGGCGCGTTGGGGGGATCGCAACGATCCTCCCGTCACCGCCGCCGGAATGGCGATCGCCACGAGCGTGATCTGATACCACATCGGCTCCTGCAGCCAGTGCATGCCCATCGACATGAGTCCCAGCGCGACCATCATCGTGCCGAGGGCAGCCGCATGGACGATCGGCGATCGGCCGGCGACCATCGCCGTCACGAATCCCGCGGCAATCATCAACGCGACATCGGAGGTCAGAATCGCGAGCAGCCAGAACGTGCTGGGGAAGATATCTTCACCCGGCGCCGGCAGCGCCCCGGGGAACAACGCCTGGATGGCGGCGAACTTGGCGATGGTGGCCACCGCCAAGACCATATAACCAACCACCACAGCGATCACGCTTCGTACCATGCTCGATTTCTCATCGTTGGCATCAGCTGAGTTCGACGCGTACGGGCCATCAATACTCCAACGGCGACCCCCGTGGCAAGTCCCTCTTTCGTGTGAGGCGATGATCTGCCGGATCGCTCACGGGGTCGACGGCAACAGCGCTACCGCTTGAGGGCGAATTCGAACACCGAGTGACAGCGGTCGCAGCGGGCGCCGAGCTCCCCTTCGTGAATATCGTCAGCTCGGTGACAGACGCCGCAAAGGGTCGGGGTCTTGGTCGTGAAGAGCGGCTTGAGATGACAGTCCTGACACTTCACCTTGGTATGGGCGCCCCGGAGCGCGTAGCCCGTTTCCTTGGTGTGGTCGAAATCCTTTCGCTCCCAGGTGGCGTCGGTGTGACATCGCTCGCACTGGGTGCCGAACCGGCCATGGTGCTCATCGTCCTTCTTGTGGCAGGTGTAGCACACGCGGCTCGTATCCGCGAACAGCTTCGTCGTATGGCACTTGGCGCACGCCACCGGCTCGTGCTTCCCCCGCAGCGGAAAGTCCGTTTTCTGGTGATCGAACGCCGGGGCTTTCTTCCAGGTTTTGATGTCGTGACAGGTCTCGCAGCGATCGCCCAGCTTGGTCTTGTGCACGTCGTCCTTTTTGTGACACCCCACGCAGGTGGTGGGCGTTTGATCCAGTTTCGGCGTCGTGTGGCAGGTCAGACACTCGACTTTGCGATGTTTGTCCAGCAACGGGAAATCGGTCTTGCCATGATCGAACGTCGTTTCCTTCCAGTCCCGCTCGACGTGGCAGCTTTCGCACTTCGGGCCGAGGATTCCTTTGTGCGGGTCGTCCGTCTTGTGGCACTGGACGCATTGCATCGGCGTGCCTTTGAAGCGTTCGCCCTCGTGGCACTTCTTGCACGGCACCTCGGCGTGCTTGCCAAGAAGGGGATACTTAGTCTTGGAGTGGTCGAAACGGAACTTTTCCCAGTCAGACGGCGCGTGGCAGTCTGCGCATTGCGTGCCCAATTTCCCTTTGTGGTAGTCGTCCTTCTTGTGACAGGCGTAGCAGGCCTGCGGCGTGTCGGCCAGCTTGGGCGTCTTGTGACAGGCGAGGCATTCCACCTCGCGGTGCTTGCCGGTTAGGGGATAGTGGGTTTTATCGTGGTCGAACGTACTTTTCTTCCAATTGGCGGCGGTGTGGCACGTCTCGCATTTGGGGCCGAGAACCGCTTTGTGCGGATCGTCCTTCTTGTGGCAGGCGACGCATGCCGTCGGCGTCTCCTTAACCTCGACCCCCTTGGCGTGGCACTTGTCGCACTTCACCGCCTCGTGCTTTCCCGTGAGGGGAAAGTCGGTTTTAGAATGGTCGAACCGGATCTCCTTCCATGACTCGGCGGTATGGCATTGCTCGCAGGCTTGGCCGAGAGCGCCCTTGTGGTAATCGTCCTTCTTGTGGCAGGAAAAACAGACCTTCGGCGTCTCGCGAAACTTCGGCTTCGTGTGGCATTTGTCGCACGCCACGGTCCGATGTTTGCCGACCAGCTCGTACTCCGTTTTGGTGTGGTCGAACGTTTGCTTGTCCAGCGTGACGAGCTGAAACTCGCGCCCCTTGTGTTCCGAATGGCAGACCTCGCACTTGGCGGTGTCGGTCCTACCGTGGAAGCCTCGCTGCTTGGTGAGGTCGGTCTCGACTTCCTTGTGGCAGGCCACGCACTTTGCCCGGAACGCCCTTCCGAGCGCCGCGTGGCAATCGAAGCAGCTCTCCTCCACCTTGGCATGGGGCTCGGCCACCTTCCCCGGCATCACGCCCTTGAAGAGGCTGACGGCCTGGGCAAACGCCGGCCACAACGACGCAACAAGAACGACGAGGAGAACGTATTTAACGAAACGGCTGAGAGTCAGGAACACATCGGGTTAGAATAGCAGAACAGCAACAAGATGAAAGAGCACGGTGATGACGAGCACCACCAGAAGCGGGAGGTGCAGATGGTGCCAGAAACGAAACGCGCGCTCGGTGGCCTCCATGAGGGCAATGCGCTTCTCGAAGCCGGTCTTGATCGCGATGCCCTGGATACCCTCCACTTCAAGCATCGCGCGTTCCCGGGGAGCAAGGTGCCGGCGTGCGAGGAGATCCGCGTTAAACTCGTCGGCAGCCAGGCGGAGAATCCTTCGCTCCAGGACATCGAGTTTGAGCAGCAAATAAAACGAACGAACGACGCCGACGTTCTTGCCCGCCATCCGCAACGCGAAGAACTGCTGGATCTTATCGAGAAGCCTCTGCGAGACCCCGTTCTTGCCGGCGACTTCCAGATCGATCAACTGCCGCTGCTTTTCCAACTGTTTGAGCCCCGCCCGCTCGCCGCCGAGCGTCTGGAGGATGTGGCCGTGGATGTACTTGCCGAACAGGCCGCTTCCCACCACGATGAGCATACTGTACACCGCCACCCCGGAGTTGGGGGCCAGGATGTTAAACGTCGCGTGATACATGACGAGGGTCGGCCCGGCCAGGCACATCATGATATGGGTGCTCAGCCATCCGGAGAGTTTTCCGCGCTTCTTCAGCGCCGCGACACGCTTGCGGAGCGAGTACATCACCGCTCCAATCACCATCAACGACAACCCAGCGCCCCCCAGCGACATCCCGAACGGCGAGTTCGAGGTGTAGGGCTCGAACATGATCACGTAGAATGGCCCCACACCCCAGATCAGTGCGAACCCCAGGTACTTCACCGCGCGGAGGACTCCAGACGAGGGTCGGATCCATTGCAGGCGGATCGGAGCGACTTCGTTCTGTGAAAGCGTGATGTCCATCGGACCTCGTTTTCCGCCCCCGCGCGCTTGACGGCGCCCGGGGAAAGTTCTTACATCGTGATCTTGAGTTCCGCTCCGTCCACTCGCACGGGGTACGTCTCAGCCTCAAACCCGGGATGCTCGTCTGACTCGCCGGTCTTGAGCGAAAACTCCCACTCGTGGGTCGGACAGACGATCGCGCAATTTTTCACCTCGCCATCGCACAGAGAGTTGCCCTCGTGGGGGCACACCCCGTTGATTGCGTAGAATTGGCCGCCGTGATTGATCAGCAGGATCTCCGCGCCGTTGACCTTCACAACCTTGCGGGCTCCAGGTCCCACCTCAGTCGCCTTGGCCACCGTGTATTCTTTCGCCATCGTCTCCTCCCTTCTCGTTGATTAAAATAGTACCTGGCCCCGCCACACCCCGACTGGACAGTCCCCCACCGGAGTCAAAACGCGATCGTCACATTCAATCGGCAAAACAGAGACGCCAGAGATGCACCGTAGAGCAGGTCCTCCCTCGTGTATTCGGCTTCGGCCGTCACGCTGAGCGCGGTAGTCGGCTCCAGCTCGAGCGAGAGACCTGGCACGTAGCGCACCGAGTCCGCCGTCCCGCCGTTCTTAAAGTTGGTGTACTCGACCCGCCCCTTGAGTTGGAGCATCGCCCACGCGTTGAGACGCTCGCCGGCATTGAGATACACCGATTCACTGGCCAGATCGGATCCGGTTTGGTGGATGACGAGCAGCGACGCGATATCGGGCACGCGCCAAAAATTGTATTGTGCCACATAGAGCGACACGCGGTCGAGCGCCCGTTCGGTGGTGCTGCCGTCGGATTGGGTGATCGTGCTCAGCCCGTGGGAATAGTCCGCGTTCGTCGACCACATGGGGCTGATCGTCCATCGCAGCCCCACCCGGGTATCCGTCGAGTCGATGGTATGCGCCCGGGCCATCTCCTTGACCGACTCCTCACCTTGGAGAGCCACCCAATCGCTCAGCGAGGTCACGCTCTGCGCCAAGGCCGCAGCGTCCAGCAGGGCGGTGCTCATCTGGAGATACGGGTCCTTCCGGAGATCACGCGCCACACTCAGACGCAGGTCGTCTCTCACGCCGTAGTCGAGGGAAACGAACCGGTCATTGAAGTCGCCAAAATGGGCATCGTAGTCGGCGTTGCCAACCACGTCCAAGCGGCCCCAGGTGCTTTGAAGGTTGACCCCCAATGCCTCTCGCTCCGTGATCCCTTCGTTAAATTGTCGGACGGCATAGAACCGGCCCGTGGTGTGCGCGACGTCTGCCACGCTGAGTCCGGCCTCGTAGAAATAGGTATTGGTGTCGACCGAGCCCCGTTTGAAAAAATCCACCGGGAATCCCGACGCCGCATCGAGGGACATCGACGCCAGCGGCCGGTAGTGAACCTCCATCCCGTCGTAGCGGCTCGATAATCCCCCGGCCGTGGCGGGCTGCCGTCCAAGCCGCACCGTGGCGGTGTCGGCCACGTTCCGCCAATCTGCGTAGAGCTTTTGAATCCTGGCTTGGTCGTTGTGATCGTTTAACAGATCCCGCGTCCTCAGCCCGCTGAACACCAGCTTCCCTCGGCCATCGGCCAGGTCGCGGACCTGAACGTCCAGCCGCGCCGAGACCCGGTCCGTCGTCGCGGTGTTCGCGGAATCGAATTCCTGGCCATACTCGTAGTCAGTTGACAGGTTTCCGATGACTCGAATCGCTTTAGTCGGTTTTCGGACCACTGGCATCACGGGCTGTTCGAGCTGCCGAACCCGATCCTCCGCATCTTGCGCGTTGGGATGTCCCGGGTAATTTAGTAAAAACCGCTTGAATTCCGAGAGCGCGTCCGCGGTTCGCCCTTCGAGGTCGTAGCTCCTCGCGATGAGCCACTGCACCTGAGCGAGGTCGTTTTCCCCGGGATAGTTGGAAATGATCTGCATCAGCACTCGGCGTGCCTTGACGTAATCACCGTTTCGGAATGCAGCCTCTCCGTCTTGATACGCGGTTTTGATCCCGCCGTTGGTGAAGGCCTGAGATTGGCCCGTCTGCCTGGTGGTCCACGCGCATCCCTGGACCAGCACGAAAAGACTCAACACCGCCCCCACCAGTAGCCGCATCCAGACCTAGAATGGCTTATAGCCGGCATGTTGATGACAGTTGAGGCAATTGGCGTTGATCTGCAGCGACGATGCGAGATCCGTCCCCTTGCTTTTATGGGCGGAAGGCCCCGGATACTTGTAGTCCCTGCGATGACAATTGGAGCAAGACCCATACTGAACGCCGTCCCGGTAGAAGGCCGGCGTGAAGGACTGCGTGTGGCAGACTTTGCAGGCCAGGCTCGAGTGGCCGCCGATCAACTGAGGATTCGCATGATTGGCATAGCTCACCGGGAGCCAGGCGGTGGCGCGGTGGCACTGATCGCACTGTGCCGCCGTCGCCAAATGCGTCGTCGGCTTGCCGGTCGCTGTTCTCCCGTTATGGCAGGTGTCGCACTTGCCCGCCGTCGCCGCCGCATCATGCTTGAACGTCGCCCCCACGAACGTCACCGTCGTGTGGCACTGATCGCACTGCGCCGTCGTCACCACGTGCGTCGTCGGCTTGCCCAGGGCCGTCTTCCCGTTATGGCAGGTGTCGCACTTGCCCGCCATCGTCGCATCGTGCTTGAACCCGGCCCCGGCAAAGCTCACCGTCGTCGTGTGGCACTGATCGCACTGCGCCGTCGTCGCCACGTGCGTCGTCGGCTTGCCCAGGGCCGTCTTCCCGTTATGGCACGTGTCGCACTTGCCCGCCGTCGTCGCATCGTGTTTGAACGTCGCCCCCACAAACGTCACCGTCGTCGCGTGGCACTGATCGCACTGCGCCGTCGTCGCCACGTGCGAAGTCGGCTTGCCCAGGGCCGTCTGGCCGTTATGGCACGTGTCGCACTTGCCTGCCGTCGTCGCGGGATCGTGTTTGTACGTCCCGCCCACGAACTTCGTGGTCGTATGGCACTGGTCGCACTGCGCCGTCGTCGCCACGTGCGTCGTCGGCTTGCCCAGGGCCGTCTTCCCGTTATGGCACGTGTCGCACTTGCCCGCCATCGTTGCATCGTGCTTGAACGCCGCCCCCACAAACGTCACCGTCGTCGTATGGCACTGATCGCACTGCGCCGTCGTCGCCACATGTGTCGTCGGCTTACCCTTGGCCGTCTTCCCGTTATGGCACGTGTCGCACTTGCCCGCCGTCGTCGCATCGTGCTTGAACGTCGCCCCCACGAACGTCACCGTCGTCGTGTGGCACTGATCGCACTGCGCCGTCGTCGCCACATGCGTCGTCGGCTTGCCCAGAGCCGTCTTCCCGTTATGGCACGTGTCGCACTTGCCCACCGTCGTCGCGGGATCGTGTTTGTACGTCCCGCCCACGAACTTCATGGTCGTGTGGCACTGGTCGCACTGCGCCGTCGTTACCAGGTGGGTCGTCGGCTTACCGGTCGCCGCCTTCCCGTTATGGCACGTGTCGCACTTGCCCGCCATCGTCGCATCGTGCTTGAACGTCGCCCCCACAAAGCTCAGAGTCGTATGGCACTGATCGCACTGCGCCGTTGTCACCAGGTGCGTCGTTGGCTTGCCGGTCGCTGTCTTTCCGTTATGGCACGTGTCGCACTTGCCCGTTGTCGTCGCGTCGTGCTTAAACCCGGCCCCGGCAAAGCTCACCGTTGTCATGTGGCACTGGTCGCACTGCGCCGTGGTCGCCACATGCGTCGCTGGCTTGCCGGTTGCTGTCTTCCCGTTATGGCACGTGTCGCACTTGCCCGCCGTCGTCGGATCATGCTTATACGTCACGCCCGCGAATTTCGTGGTCGTATGGCACTGATCGCACTGCGCGGTCGTCGCCAGATGCGTCGTCGGCTTGCCGGTCGCCACCTGGCCATTATGACAAGTACTGCACTTGTCGACCGTGAGAGAAGGAAGATGGGAGAACGACGCACGCACCCAGTCATTCGTCGAATGACAGGCGTTGCATCCCCCCATGCTGAGAGCGGTTCGCTGATCCACCACGTGCTTCGGAGGCAGTTTGTGGCAGGAAGTACATTCGGTGGGCAGGTTCTCGTACCGCCCACCGGTGTGGCACGCTTCGCACTCGAGGGTCTTGTGCCGCCCCATCAGTGGAAACGCCGTCCGGCTGTGGTCGAAAATTGCCTGTGGCGCGGTGAGGCCTCGCTTTTCAACCGGCGTATTGCCTTGCCCGCCGGCCAGGGTCGTCACAGTCAACAGCAGACCCAGCGCCACTCCCGCCATCCGGACTAACGACGATCTGTTCATTCGCATCGTTTTCCGCCCCCGGTGTCCCGTCCTATTCTTGACGGCCTAAGCGACCGCAGAATAACGTCGTCGAAGAATAGCAAGAGACATACCAAGGAGAAGGACACCGATGAATCGGGAATAGATGCGGTCCGATCGGCTTTTAAACCCTTGCGCCACAGCGGGATTAGAACGCCGGTTACACGATCGGCCCTCTTAACAACAAAAAAGTAATTTGGAGGATGTTAACGAAATTTCGGCAGCATCCTGAATTGGCTGCCGGATAGTCGGCTTGCCCAGGCCGCAACAAGATAAGATTGCTCACGAGGATCCCGGTCGGCTTGACGTTGCGGCGATCCTCTGTATGAAAGCGTTAGGACATCCATTGACAGCCCGGGAGACGAAGCGGTAGGCTGCGCAGTAGGTTCGGCGAACGCGATGACATGGAGGCCCGGATGCCGTCATTCCGATACATAATCTTGCTCGCGCTCGTGCCGGCACTCGGCGTCACCTTCCTTCTCGGATGTAATCCGGCTAAAATTCGCCGATTCACCTATCCGCCGGATTTCAAATATATCGAACACAGCGCAGTCGAGTCCGCGATGTTGAAACTGGCCCGTCACGTTCGCTCGCTCGACCGAATTCTGCGTGAGCCCGCCCCCTACAGCACCGACCAACAGACCCAAGTCGTGAACATCCTCCGTGCGATGGAAGCCACGGCAGCAGAGCTGGACCCCGGAGGGCAGCGGAGCAACCATCCGCTCATCGACCGAAATATCGGAGCGTTTCGGCGGGATATCGAGCTGGCTCGACGCGCGGCCGAGCACGACCCTCCGAACTACTTCCTCGCCGGCACCGTGTCCGGGGCCTGCCGCTCCTGCCATCAGGAACAGCCCTGAAGCGCGGCCTCGACACCTCAGGACGGCGGTCGGGGCCCAAGTCGGCGCCGAACCTCGGCGTCTTCCACCCCGTCGATCTCAACCACCTTGTGGGGCGAAGCATGCCCGACGACAACCCGCACGCTCTCCGTCGAGAGCCCCAGGGCCTCGGCCAGCACCTCCGCCACCGCCGCGTTGGCTTTCCCTCGCTCGGGAGGCGCGGTGACGCATATTTTGAGCGTCTCCCCCATCCATCCCACCACGCAGTTTCGCGATGACTTCGGGACGACCTTGACGAAAAGCTTCACAGAAACCGCTCTCCCTCCCACCGCTGAATGATGGCCAGATGCTAGCACGCGAAAACCACCGCCACAAGCGTTGGTGACCCTCGCGCCCAGAGACGGCGTGTGTCCGGCGGGCTTCCAACCGCCGACGCACCATGGCCTTACCCAAACGGGTCAGAACTCCGCTACGACCGTACGCTGCCGGAAAATCGGCGACTCCCTTCCGGCCTTGGTAGATTCCAGTCAGAAAGATAAAAGACGTGGGTGCGGCGCCCGGCTTTACGGAGACGAGACCCACGACTCTCGATCGACGCAGCCCCGTCTTCCGTGCTCAATCCGTAATTTCATCACAAATTTGGGGCTGGAATTCCGGCACCGCACGGCCGCCATGGGGCGCCTCTATTCGGAAGGAGTTCTCAACAAAACAGCGCGTTACGAGGTTACTCGGTCCAGGCGTCCCACTTGGCACATCGCTTGCTCAACAGAAGCCAGCGATTGCGAACGCCACTTCACCCGGGAAGGAACTATGCCTAGACATACACCACCGAGCCAGCACCGTTCCGAGACGTCCATCAATCGTCGCCCAGCCTGGGTGATCATTGCTGTCATAGTGTACGCTCTACTGGTCTGTCGTCCCGACGCGTTCGCCGGCGACGCCATCTTGGCCTGGGACCCCAATACCGAGCCCGACTTGGCGGGTTACAAAGTGCATTACGGAACCGCTCCCGGCACCTACTCGGTAGTCTCCGACGTGGGCGACGTCACGACCCTCACCGTGACGGGGTTGGGACCCGGCACCTATTATTTAGCGGTCACGGCGTACGATACCTCGGGGAATGAGAGCGCGGCGTCCAACGAAGTGAGCAAATCCTTTGCCGACACAACGCCACCAGTGATCTCCGCCGTGGCGTCAGGCACTATCACCAACGTCGGAGCGAAGATTACCTGGGTGACCGATGAAGCCTCGAGCTCGCAGGTGGAGTACGGAACCACGACCGCGTATGGGACGTCGTCCGCGCTCGCCGCGACCCTCGTGACCAGCCACACCATCAACCTGACCGGCTTGGCTCCGTCGACGACCTACCATTTCCGGGTCACCAGTGCCGACGCGGCCGGCAATGCCGCGGTGTCCGCCGATAATACCTTCACGACCGCCTCGGCGCCCGACACAACGGCCCCCGTGATCTCCGCCGTGGCGTCCGGCGCTTTGACCAACACCGGAGCCACGGTTACCTGGGCAACCGATGAAGCCTCGAGCTCGCAGGTGGAGTACGGAACCACGACCGCGTATGGAACGTCGTCCGCGCTCGCCGCGACCCTCGTGACCAGCCACACCATGACCCTCACCGGCTTGGCCCCGTCGACGACCTACCATTTCCGGGTCACCAGTGCCGACGCGGCCGGCAACGCCGCGGCGTCCACCGATAAGACCTTCACCACCTCCTCGACGCCCGACACAACGGCTCCCGTCATTTCGAACGTCGTGGCCAGCAGCATCACAAGCAGCGGCGCGACCGTGACGTGGACAACGGACGAGGGCTCGACCAGTCTGGTCGAATACGGCAAGACCACCACCTACGGCTCAACCCTCGCCGAAACGACGAGCTTCGTCACCGCGCACAGCCGCGCGCTGACGGGGCTGTCGGCGGCCACCACGTACCACTACCGGGTTCGCAATCGGGACGCGGCGGGGAACCTCGGCACCTCAGGGGATTTCACTTTCGCGACGAACTCGGCCCCGGACACGACCGCCCCGGTTCTGTCGGGAATCACCGCCAGCGCGATCACCGCCAGCAGCGCGGTCATTACGTGGAGCACGAACGAGCCCGCGACCTCCGTAGTTGACTACGGGCCCAGTACCGCCTATGGATCGTCGTCAGTGCTCAACACCACGCCCGTCACGAGCCACAGTCGAGCCTTGACCGGCATTACCCCGTCGACGACCTACCATTACCGGGTCAAGAGCGTCGACGGATCGGGCAACGTGGCGACGTCTTCGGATCGCACCTTCACCACCTCGTCCGCAGCCGATACCACCGCGCCGACCATTTCGGCCGTCACGGCCGGGGCCATCACGTTCGACTCGGCCGAGATTACCTGGACCACCAACGAAGCTGCGACGTCTCTGGTGCAGTACAGCACCGACCTCTCGTTTAACCTGTCCTCATCACTGGCGACAACCCCCGTGACGAGCCACAGTGTGCCGCTCACCGGCCTAACGGCGGCAACCATCTACAACTACCGGGTGGTCAGCACCGACCCCGCCGGCAATACCGCGCAGTCGGAACCGCACACTTTCACCACCACAGCCGAGCCCGACACGATCCCACCCCAAGCTGTTCAGGATTTCTCAGCCACCGGCGACACCGGTCAAGCGACGTTGACGTGGGTGAACCCTCCGGACGCCGATTTCACGGGAGTTCGCATCCGGTACCGGACCGATCGATTCCCGACGGACCCCGATGACGGATCGCTCTTGGGTGATTTCACCGGCCAGCCCGATCAGCCGATGAGCACCACGCACCAGGATCTGACCGATGGCGTCACCTATTTCTACGCGGCCACGACGTACGACGCCTCCGGCAACCGCCAGAATACCGTCTATGCTTCCGCGACCCCCTCCTCACCCGCTTCCGCCGGGCCGCAAAGCCCGGTGGGAGGATGCGGGATGATCGCGCCAAGAAACGGCGGCCCGCCGGGACCCTGGAAAGCCGCCGACCTGTTCATCCTGGTCGCGGTGGCCCTATTTCTGATTCGGCGCAAGTGGGCACCGGTCCGCTGGTGCCTTCAATGGGGGTAGGGACGGCGCTGCCGTCTTCGATCCCGCGCCCGATGGTCTTCGGACCATCGGGCGCGACGGCACCCGGTCTTCAGGGCGATCGCACCCATCGCAGGGTCCCAGCCCGCTGAGGCTCGCGATGAAAGAGTACGGGCTGAAAGGACACTAGCTCGGGGTCGAAGACCTCCTCCCAAGGAAACCGATGTTCCCGGTCGGGCCAGAAGAGTTGGAGGGCGGGGAACTCCTGCCCGCCGTAGAACCACGTGGCGTGCGCCAAGACCGGGGCAGACCAGACCGGATCGACGGCTCTGAACACACACCGGTATGGGCGCATAAGGTCGAGGTTCTCCTGGCCATCCTGAAAGGACCCGCCGGAGCGGATCGCGTGGCCGATGGTCTGGATAAGCGTGGCCATCACGTCATCCGGCAAACCAAAGACCACGACTTCAGGATGCCGGAAGGTATGAAACAGACCGATCGAAAACGCCCACCCATGATGCGCTCCCTGGGGCGTCACCTGCACGACGTGCCAGCCAACGGTATTCACGTCGTGAATCACTTGGCGGTCGCCGACGGCGGAGCGATCGGAGTCCGGGGGGACCGTCATCGCGGGGGGCGGCACAGATGGGGTGGGTTCGCGATCATTGCGGACTCACCTCACGCCTTGACCATCCACTTCCGCTGATGCAACTGGGCCGCCTGTTTCCATGGCCGACGCGGTTTTCAAAAGCGATATCCCCCGTAATCTCCACGGGCGACGGGTTCAGCTTATTGAGGGCCGCGTAGAGCGGCGATGAGGCCTCAAAGGCTGAGCGTGTCTTCCGGGTTGCGGAGACGATCGTGATGGGCTTCATCGCATCCACGCGGCTCGGCACGGCGGGATCAGGTCTCCGCCCGCTCCCTAGTGGCGGCGTCACCCTAATCCGCGAGGTCGAGTGTACCACCCAAGCGTGAGCCTGTCATGACGGTCTCGCGAAGGTTCAGCAAAACGGGACACATCGCGCTGCGGCACCCGTCAACCTCTGCGCTCCGCACGTGTGATCTCTTTTTCGGACGCACGCCTCAGCGTCTTCGCCGCACGCCGCTCGCTCCGGTGACCGCGGCGGTCTTCGAGTGCAAAGCGCTTCTTCTTCGAAGTGGAGCCGAAGACTTGGCTCCACTTGCCGTTCTTGAAGATGATCTGGTAGCCGCCGGAAAGGATCTGGAACGGCTTTTTGACCTTCTTCAGATGGTCGAACCGCACCGAGCCCGGCTTGTGGAAGGCTTCGAAGTAGGCGGGGTAGACAAAGTCGGTCATTGGAATGCCGTTGACCGGGAAGCTC
>JACQCD010000019.1 GCA_016201825.1 Nitrospirota bacterium
GTCACCCCGGGTCGTTCAAACCCGCGAGCATCGCAAACGCGCCATCCGAATTTCAAATCGTGGACACCCATGAATCCCTTAAAGCCCGCGTCAGTGTTAGCTTTTCTGTCCGCTGGCATCAAATAAACCGGACACTACTGAGACACCCCTTTAAAATTAAAGGTCCAGCGCGTCGGACACCACACTATCGACGGCGTAAGACTCCGTCAAGTCCCCCTTAGAATGGGATATCCGGATCGGACACATCGGCGTCTCCCATCGGCGCCGCAGCCTTCCTATCGCCATTGCCATTTCCCTTCCCCAGATAGATGATCCGCTGCGCCACCACGTACAACCGCTGGCGCTTCTCTCCGCTTTCCTTGTCCATCCACTCGTCCTGCCGCAGTTCGCCGTCGATCAGCACCTGCCGTCCCTTGTGCAGGTACTGGCCCGCGTGCTCGGCGGGCTTGCCGAAGGCGCGGACCGCCACAAAGGTGACGGCCTCGACGATCTCCTCGGTCTCGGCTTTGCGGTACTTGCGATTGATCGCCACGGAGAAACCGGCCACGGCCGTCCCCCCTGGCGTAGCGCGCATCTCCGGGTCCTGCGTCAGCCGGCCCAGCATCGTGATTCGACAGTAGTCCATGACAGATCCTCCTCTATATGGGTGAGTTTTCGATCTACTGAACATCCAGCACGACCTGAACACTCTGTTCGCCCGCGATGCGCGCGAGCAGGTCCGCCAGCAGGCGGCGATGGCATCGGGCTGGTGAAGCCTCGTAACAGACCACGGTGACCTCGGGACGACGGAGCAACGTCAGGAAGAGATCCGGCGAGCGTCGAGCGAGCGCCTCCATCTCCAAGCGGTACCGGCGCTCGTACCCATCCCACGAGACCTGTCCCGCCTTGTACGCCACGAGCAGTCCCTCGGATGGCGCGAACACCCGCCCGTTCTCGAACGCTCGCAGCGAGCCCCATCGATACGTCGCCAGGTCCCCGGGTCGCGCTTGACCGAGTGAACGTGTGTGAATCACCATGGGGGCTCCTCCTGCTGGTGGGGAATCAGAAGGCGGACGCCTTCTCCACCGGATCCCGCGTTCGTTTCTCCGAGACCGCCGGGTGGGACACCTCGCCGAGCACCACGAACGCGCTCTCTGGCCTGCGGGCTCGGGATGGCCCATACCGCGCCTCCATGCGGGCCACGACCATCTCCAGGAACTCCCCGAACGTCATTTGGAAGCCGTACTTCTGGTACAGATCGCCTATGCGATCGACGAACTCATCGCTGACGCACACGGTTCGGTCTCGGGACCCTCGATCCTCCACGACAACCTCCTCTCCGCGACCCAACTGACGTCGCCGTCATCCCAGCCGACCTGAAACTCGTTCTCCACCTGCTCGCCATCGATCCCCAACCGACCGGACAGGACGGTTCCGGTCCGTCCCTGTCCGTCGTGGACGCGATCGCCACGTTGGAACGTCACCGTTCTCAAGCACCGATCCATCGCTAGTAACTCCGCCGCTGCGTTCATACGCGTCTCCTTCTCTCTCTGAGGGGATTCCAAGGGCACCGTGCCCTTGGTCACGATCATCTCCACTCCTTTTTCGCCCCTCAGTACCGCTCGATTTCCGCGAGTTCGTGGTGGGGATCGGTCGCGATGCGAATCTCGCGGTCCAACTCGGCCTTGGCCTCCTGAAACAGGTCCTGCCAGAGGGCCCGCCGCACGGTCCGCGAGACCTGCGCACAGGTCTGCTGGACCTGGTTCCGGTACGTCACGACCTCCGGGCCGCCGGAGCGGGATCGCTCGGTGATCCCGAAATGCAACTCGAGCCGCTCAGTTCCGGAGTAGTCCACGATCACGGCCCAGGCTTCGGTGCCACCACCCTCAAATGCTCGTTCATAGATCACGGTCGCCATGTCTCTCCTCCTTACTCGCGGGACTCCGCAGGAGCACCGTCCCCGAGGGAGGGCTCATTCATTTTTCGGGTCCAGGGGATCCCGGAACACCGGCCAGTGCCTGCGCAGCCTGAGGCCCTCGGACCCCCCTTCCCCTTCCGGGGAGGGATGGAGGGGCCTGGGGCTCGCTCCACCCCGCAGGGGCCAATTCATTTTTCGGGTTTGGTGTTCTCGGACGGGGGAAAAGGCAGAAATTATAGCAAACGGTTGGTACGGGCGCGCGACAAAATCCTGCCAGAAATTGGCCGAAGTTGGCAGGAAAACGATGAGAGGCTCGTGCGACGCTTTGTTACGCTCGCGGTAGCTGAAACGCCCGAGTCCAGGTCACGTGAGTGGGCCACGACGGACTGCACAAGGGGGCCTCCGGGTGGGAGGGGGTCCTTGCACTTATAGTTCAAGGGGAACCGTGGGTCGGAATCCGTGCACGGGGAGCGAAGTCGATGAGGAAATCGAAGCTGCCGCAGGACATCATTGACATCATGGTCAAGCACGGCTTGGCGGGGCGCCGGGTCTACGTTCCGAAACTCCCGGACGCACCCGAGCAGTCGAGGAATCTGGTCACCCGCCATCTTCCCAAACTGCTCGCCGAGGTTGAAGCGGACTACGAGAGCCGGGGGGTGACGTTCTTCTCCGAAGGCTCGCCCCGGAAGATGTTCTCGGGGATCTACGGCAAAGGCAGAATCGGGGTGCGGTTCAATTTGAAGCCTCGGACGGCCGCGAGTGTGTCGTCCGGGGCGTGGAAACGGTGGCGGGAATGGTTTTCCAGGTCGGAACGCCTCCGGCTCGACGATCTCCGCACCCTCGCGGATGATGGGGGGTGTGATTACACCGCCCTGTACTTCACGTATCTGGAGATCCGTAAGCGGCTGCGAGCCGGTGAGGCGGTCAGCCTCGGGGAGTACGCGCGGTACCACCGCGCGCCTGAGGCGCTCATGGAGCAGGTGAGAGACCTCGCGCACGCGTCGATCCAGAGTTGTCCGTGGAGGGCTTCATGAACATGTTCATGAAAAATTTCATGAAATCGGGTCCCGGAAGCGCAATCGGATAGGGAGTTTCATGAACATTTTCATGAAAGGGGCACCGCGGGAACACGATCCGTGAAACAGGCACCACGGAATCAGCTCCCGTCGGGGGCAGATCAGAGGACGAACTCAACTATGGCTGAGTTGTGGGACATCAAGGAGCTGTCAGCGTATCTGGGCATCAAACGCTCAACGCTCTATGCCCACATTCCAGAGATTCCCCACTACAAGATCAATCGCTTGGTGCGGTTTCGGAAGGAGGAAATCGACGCTTGGCTGGCTGGCCAGCACCATGATCCGACGAACATCATTGCCCAAGCCCAATCGGTTGTGACCGCGTGTGGTCGGACCCCTGCGTCCCTGGATCACGTCATCGCGCGCTCGATTGGAGAGGTGAGAAGGGACTATAATGGCCCCATCGGGAAACCAGGCCACGCCCACAGAAAGGAGGGGCGATGAGGGTGTATCAGCGTGGCCGAACGTACTGGGTAACGGTCAAACATCAGGGCAAGCGGATTCGCCGATCGCTTGAGGTGACGGATCAGAGACTCGCTGAGCGGATTGCCGGCAAGATTCAGACGGAGATTGCCGAAGGCAAGTGGCTTGAGCGCAAACCGGATCAGGACAGGACGTGTCGGCAGATGATCGAGCGATATTTGGAAGAGCACTCCAAGCGCAATAAAGCTCATACGTCGTACATCCGCGACAAGAGCTTGAGTGATCATTTGCTCGCGTTCTTCGGTGACCGGCCGCTGGCGGAGATCAGGCCCAAGCTGATTGCGGAGTACAAGAGCACGCGGCGGGCCGATGCGGCGGCGCCGAAGACGATCAACCACGAACTGGGGCTGCTCTCCCACGCGTTCAAGCTGGCGGTGGCCGAGTGGGAATGGACGGACAGAAATCCCGTACTCGGGGTCTCGCGAGAGACGGTCAACAATCTCATCGAACGGTGGCTGACGTCGGAGGAAGAAACGGCGTTGCTGGACGCGTCGCCAGGCTGGCTCAAAGAGATTCTCGTGTTTGCGGTCAACACGGGACTCCGACAAAGCGAGATCTTGAATCTGGAGTGGCCGCAGGTGGATCTGTTTCGAAGAACGATCACGCTGCTCAAACAGAAGAACAAGCAGGTGGACACGTTGCCCGTGAATGCCAGAGTGCTTGAGATCTTAAAAACGCGCACCCAGGTGAGACACCTCGCCTCTGCGCATGTGTTCACCAACCGCGAGGGGAAGCGTCTGGATGCGAGGAACCTCCTGCGAGCGTTTTATGCCGCGCGGAAGGACGCCAAGATCGAGCACCTGCGTTTTCACGACCTCCGGCACACGTTCGCGACGCGTCTGGTGCAGGCCGGCGTCGATCTGTATACCGTGCAGAAGTTGGGGCGGTGGCGAACGGTGCAGATGGTGGTGCGGTATGCGCACCACTTTTCGGAGAGCTTGCGGCCTGGCGTGGAGGCCTTGGACCGGGTGGGCAGCGCGGACCAAGACACAAATCGGGCACAATCCCAAAAAAAAGGGCTGGCTCCGCAGAGCCAACCCGTTGATTTTAAAAGTTGCGGGGGTGAGATTTGAACTCACGACCTTCGGGTTATGAGCCCGACGAGCTGCCAGACTGCTCCACCCCGCGGACGGCATCCTAACAAAACGCCGGAGCGCGCGTCAAGCCATTTCTCTGCGGCGCTCCTCGGAGCGCTCGGCTTGATTTAGGAACCCCGGCGTGGCATTATGAGTGCGATGTCGATTCTCCGTATTCACGAGTTTCCAGACGAGGTGTTGCGCCGGCCGGCGGATCCGGTGGGCAATGTCGACGGCCGTCTGCAGGCGCTGATCGACGATATGTTCGAGACGCTCTACGCGGCTCCCGGTTTGGGATTAGCCGCGCCGCAAGTGGGCGCTCCGCTCCAGCTCTTCGTGTACGACATGGGGATCCGCGAAGGCGAGCGCGAGCGCAAGATCATCCTCAATCCCACGATCGTCGAGCAGGAAGGGGAGATCGCCGAAGAGGAAGGATGTTTGTCGATCCCCGACTACCGCGAGATCGTCAAACGCGCCGCCAAGGTCTTCCTCAAGGGCTACGACCGCGACGGTCGTGAGCTGCAGATCGAGGCCCACGGGTTGGAGGCGCGGCTCTTCCAGCACGAGTTGGACCACCTCAACGGCGTCCTGATGTTCGAACGATTGAGCCCGTTAAAACGCGACCTCTTCCAACGCAGACTCAAAAAGCGACTCAAGACCGCGGGCGAATAAACTGCCGGACGGCGAACGGCGGTCGACTCTCGGTGCAGCCCAACGGGAGGAGGAACGCGCCATGACCGTGGGGACTGGACCGACCGAACCGGTACCGATGCGCCTGCGCGTGGTCTTCATGGGCACGCCCCCATTCGCCGTCCCGTCCTTCGACGTGCTGCGGATGAGGGGTGAAGACCTTGTGGCGGTGGTCACCCAGCCCGATCGCCCGCGGGGACGGGGTCACGCCGTCACTCCCTCGGCGGTGAAAGTGGCGGCGCTCGCGGCGGGCGTGCCGGTGCTCCAGCCCGAGAAGGTTCGTCACCCCGATTTCTTGGAATCATGCCGCGCGCTCGCTCCCGATCTCATCGTGGTGGTCGCGTTCGGCCAGATTCTGCCGAAGACGTTGTTGGATATTCCACGGCACGGCTCCATCAACGTCCACGCTTCGTTGCTTCCCCGGTATCGCGGCGCGGCGCCGATTCAATGGGCGATCATCCGCGGCGAGACCGAGACCGGCATTACCACGATGCTGATGGACCCCGGCATGGACACCGGCCCCATCCTCCTTCAGCGCCGCGTCCCGATCGCTCCGGACGACACCGCCCAGACGTTGTCCGAGCGCCTTGCGGTGGTCGGCGCCGAGACGCTGGGCGAGACGCTCGATGCGCTCAAGGCCGGGCGGCTTCAGCCGCAGCCCCAAGACTCCAGCCAGGCCACGCTCGCGCCGTTGCTGAAGAAGGAGGACGGACGAATCGACTGGAGGCAGTCCGCCGCCGCGCTTGCCGCGCTGGTCCGCGGGATGAATCCGTGGCCAGGCGCGTCCACGACCTATCAGGGCGAACCGTTACGGATCTGGATGGCGCGCGCGGAGCCGGGATCTGCGGAGCCCGGCGTCATCCTGGGGGCGAATGCGCGCGGCGTCGTGGTGGGAACCGGCGAGGGCCTGCTCGTGCTCACGGAGCTGCAGGTCCCGGGAGGGAAGCGGCTCTCAGCCGGCGAGGCCGTGGCGGGCCATCTGGTACAGGCCGGGCATCGCGTCGTATAATGGGGGCGGTGATCCTGGTACCTGTCGTCGGGAGGAGGAAGCGATGAATACGTTGAAAACCGCGGCGCTGATGACCGCCTTAACCGTGCTCTTGATCGTGGTCGGCTCAACGCTCGGCGGGTCGGGCGGCGCGACGATGGCGTTCGTGGTGGCGCTGGCGATCAATGGGGGTAGCTATTGGTTCTCCGATAAGCTCGTGCTGCGCATGTCGGGGGCCCGCCCGGCGACGGAAGCCGAAGCGCCCGAGTTGTACGCCATCGTGCGGGATCTGGCGGGGCGGGCCGGGCTTCCCATGCCCAAGGTGTATCTCATCGAGAGCCAAACGCCCAATGCGTTCGCGACCGGTCGTAACCCGAGCCACGGCGTGGTCGCGGTGACGACCGGCATTCTGGATCTCCTCAACCGCGACGAGTTGGTGGGCGTTCTCGCGCACGAGCTGTCTCATATCAAACACCGGGACATCCTGGTCTCAACCATCGCCGCCGCCATTGCCGGGGCGATCACGTACGCGGCGCAGATCGCTCAATGGTCGATGCTATTCGGGGGACGCGATCGGGAGGAAGGGGCCGGCGGCCTGCTCTCGGGCTTGGTCATGATCATCGTCGCGCCCATTGCGGCGATGCTCGTGCAAATGGCCATCTCGCGATCGCGTGAATACGACGCCGACGACGGCGGGGCGCGCCTGAGTCGGACGCCCGAGGCGCTGGCGAGCGCCTTGCGAAAGCTGGATCTCGCCGCTCGCCGGATGCCGATGCCGGTCAATCCGGCCACGGCGCACCTCTTCATCGTCAACCCGCTGACTGGTCAACGTCTGCTCGCGCTCTTCTCCACCCACCCGCCCATCGAGGAGCGGATTGCCCGTCTCGAAGCCTTCGCGACCGGCCAGCCGGCTGTATAAGTCCTCGGGACGGCCGGTTCCGGTCGAGCCGCGTCGGGCCACGGCCGGGCCACGCCGTTCGGCGACCGCCCGACCCGCGAGTCCTGCCCGCCCCACCGGCGTCGTCGCACGTCCCGGTTCCGGCGGACGGCTGAGCGGGCCCCGCTCGACCAATCAGAGGGGCCCAGTGCCCGTCTCGAAGCGTTCGCCGACGGCCAACCGGCCGCAGAAGCCCGCCGGGCGTCCTTCTCCAGTTGAGCGAGGTCGGGCCACGGCCGGGCCGTGCCGCTCGGCGACCGCCCGACCCGCGAGTCCCGCCAGCCCCACCGGCGTCGGCCCGCGGTCAGTGCCCGCTCGACGGCTGAGCGCGGCCCCTTCTTCCAGTCAATGGAATGCGCGACGGTGGGCGGCTGAGCTCCTGATGCGCAGCGACGAGGGCGTCGCGTTTGGCCCGGCGCTCCTCGCGCAGGTCCCGGCCACGATGTCGGCGGTCGATCGCGGGCTGCTCACCGAGCTGTTCTACGGCGTGCTTCGCCATCGGTCCGCGCTCGACTGGCGACTGGCCGCGTGTTCCCAGCGCGCGTTGGCCCATCTGGCCCCGACGACGCTGGCTCTCTTGCGCCTCGGGGCCTACCAGTTGCTCTTTCTGTCCCGGGTGCCTCCTTCGGCGGCGGTCAACGAGACGGTGGCCTTGACTAAGCAACTGTCCGCGCCGACCGACGTGGGGTTCGTGAACGCCGTCCTGCGCGCCCTCGACCGTCGACGCCACGAGTTGGTTGTGCCCGATCTGCTGGAGCGGCCGCTCGACCACCTCACGGCCGAATATTCTCACCCGGTGTGGCTGGTTCGCCGATGGCTCAAGCGGTTCGGGCTCCAACGGACGCTCCAGCTCTGCCGGGCCAACAACGCGATCCCTCCGTTGACGCTGCGGGTCAATAGGCTGGTCACGACCCGTGAGCGCCTCCTGGAGGTCCTCAGGAAAGAGGGAATCGAGGCCGCGCCGTGCGTGGTTTCGCCGCACGGGGTGGTGATCCGGGGCGGATCGCCCACCGCGACCCGAGCGTTTACGCAGGGCTGGTATTACGTCCAGGACGAGGCGGCGCAATTGGTCGGCCTCGCCGTGGCCCCGCGTCCCGGCGAGCGCGTTCTGGACGCGTGCGCCGCGCCGGGGGGCAAGTCGATTCACTTGGCCGAGCTGATGGAGGATCACGGCGAAGTCGTCGCGGCGGATGTCCGACCGGATCGCCTGAGCCTTGTGGCGGAGAATTGCCGGCGCATGGGCATCAAGTGCGTCCAGACCGCGCAGGCCGACCTCTCGCAGGCCGCGGATGCCGAGCGCCTCGGCCGCTTCGATCGGATCCTCGTCGATGCCCCGTGCAGCGCCTTGGGGATCCTGCGCCGCCACCCGGAAGCCAAGTGGCACAAGACCGAGGGCTTGATCGCGCGGTTCGCCGTCACGCAGCGCGCGATCCTCGATCGGGTCGCCTCCCTCTTGAAACCGGGCGGGGTGCTCGTCTACAGCACGTGCTCGACCGAGCGGGAGGAGAACGAGGACGTCGTGACCGAATTTTTGCGAACGCATCGGGGGTGGGTCTTATACGACCTGCGGAAGGTCCTGCCCCCAGCCGCCGCGCCGCTCATCACCCCGCAGGGGTATCTGTCGACGGGGGGCAATCCGTACGACATGGATCATTTCTTCGCCGCACGTCTCACCTACGGGGGAGGACCATGACACGACCGCTGCAGATTGCGCCGTCGATCCTCTCGGCCGATTTCACCCGTCTGGGAGAAGAAATCCAAGAGGTGGAAAAGGCCGGGGCCGATCTGATTCACATCGACGTGATGGACGGCCAATTCGTGCCGAACCTCACCGTCGGCCCGCTGGTGGTGGAGGCGGCGCGTCGGGTCACGAGCCTGCCGCTGGACGTGCACCTGATGATCCACGACGCGGACGCGCTCATCCCGGATTTTGCCGAGGCGGGGAGCGACTATCTGACCGTCCACGTCGAGGCCTGCCCGCACCTCCACCGCACGATCCAGCTTATCAAGGAGAAGGGCGTCAAGCCGGGGGTTTCGCTGAACCCCGCCACGTCGCTCGCGTTGATCGAGCCGATTCTGCCCGAGATCGATCTGCTGCTGGTGATGTCGGTCAATCCCGGCTTCGGGGGCCAGGCCTTCATCCCGTCGGTGCTGGAGAAGCTCAAGGCCGCCCGTCGTTTGATCGACAAGATCGCTCCACACGTGGCGCTCGAGGTGGACGGCGGCATTAAGATCGATAACGCCCGCGCGTTGCGGGCCGCCGGCGCCGATATCTTCGTCGCGGGCTCGGCGATCTTCGGCAAGAAGGATTATGCCAAGACGATGGCGGCGATGCGCACCGAAGCCTCCAAGGGCTAACACTGGCCGTCGATAACGGACCATCTGCTGCGTTGTCAGTCGGCCTTGCGTGCTCACGTACGACCCAGTACGCTCCGCGCGCAAGTCCTCCTTCCGCCTTGCATCTGGCCTATTCTCGACGGCCAGGCCAAACCGTACCGTGATCGATATTTCGACAGCGAAGCGCATCGCGGACCGCTTCGGTCTCTCGTTACCACGAAATGTCGTGCCCGTGTCGGGTGGAGTGATCAATCGGTCATACATTTTGGAGTTGTCCGACGGTACCGCGTGGATCTGCCGTGTCGATGTGGAGGGCGGGGGCGGGAAGCTGGCCCACGAAGCCGCGGTGTATCGGTGGCTCTGGGCGCGCGCGCCGGACCTGCCCATCGCGACGGCGTACCACGTGGACCCGGCGCGGGATCTCATTCCTTCCGAGTATGCGCTTCTGCCGCGACTTCCCGGTGCGAACCTGGGGGCCGATGTCGAATACCTGCCGGATGAGGTCTGCGAGCCGTTGCTCGTCCAGGTCGGCAGCCTCCTGCGGCGCCTGCACGCGCTGGGCGATCCTGACGCCGAACTGATCTCCCACGCCCACGCCCACCAATCCTGGCGCGCGTTCGTCGAGGTGTGGTTCGAAGAAATGTTCACCCGCTGCGAAGCCCGGCTCGGGTATGCGCCGACGTGGGCTGCACGGGCTCACTCGTGGATGAAAGAACGCCTCGCGCTCGTCCCGTCCTCGCCCAAGTGCGTCTTCCTGCACGGCGACTTTCATTTCGGCAACCTCCAGTACCTCGTGACGCGGGAGCCCCGCCTCTCGGGCTGCTTCGACCTCGAATGGGCCTGGTCCGGCCACGCCCATTGCGACCTGCTGCATCTCCAAGAAGCCGGCACCCACTACCACGCCTACGAAGCGCCGCTGTTGTCGGGGTACGGAGTGACCGAGTGGCCGCCCGAGCTGCCGGTGTATCGCCTGATCCACTCGATCAGCGTTCTGGGTGCGGCCATCATCGAAAAGCCCGAACCACTCTGGGATCTGATGGCGTGGCACGGGAAGGTGATTGAGAATGTGCTGGCGGATGCGCCGCCGTTTCGAGACCTGTTGAAACCAGCCTAGTGTCTAACCCTCAGGCGATAGATTTACGAACAGTCGCCTGAATTAGGGGGTGTCTTTGAAAACGTCAAGAGGGGAAGGTGAGAGTGAACCTATTGACCCGAGATAGAAACTCGGTGAATATGAGAGCCATGTTGGGAAGAGGACGGCAAGGTGCGGTCGAATAGGGTGTTGGGCATCATGAAAGCACGGATACTGATTGCTGGATTGTGCTGCGCTCTAACCGGGTGCGACATCGGTTACGGGACAATGCGGAGAGCTTCATTACAAGCTGTGCCACCACTCGAGTGCGTTCGCCACGTTGTTGAAAGCACACCCGGCATAGCAAGGCTTGATTACTCGCAAGATGAGGGCGGAACTGCTCTGACGCTTGGCGGTCTCAAGTCCCCTGCCTATGTAGCGTATACCTACTTCTATCGTGGTGTTGAGGGAAGCCATATTTTCGGAATACTTCAGATCCACAAAGACCATAAGGGTGCTATGTCGCTTTCCCAGAATCTGATGTATCTCAACGTCAAACCACCTCAAGCAGACATCGACGCATCTCGTCCTGTGATGGCTCTTATCGAGCAGCGCCTTGAAGCCGAGTGCGGAATTGTAGAGCTCGTGAAAAACATCAAAGAAACTTGCCACGGCGTCACATGCCAGGAGCTTTGACGCCCAACACGGCGCTGAACACGGCGCGCGCAAACAGCGCGCGCCGGTTAGCGGCGCACGGAGAAGAATGCGATCACCGTGGAAATGGTATGGGGTAAAGACGGTGTATAGGTGCGAGCCCAGTGGTCGCCCACTAGGGACGGACGAGTGTTACTCGAAGATGGCGACGCTTGTGGAGGAGCGGGTGGTCCTTCTGAAGGCGAGGGGTTTCGACGAGGCGATTGAGAAGGCCAAACGGGAGGCAAGAGGATATGTCTCCGACTCCTACCGCAACCCCTATGGTCAGCAAGTTAAGAACCGATTTCTAGGCTATTGCGATGCCTACCTTGCTGATGGCAACTTTGGAACTGGTGGCGAAGTGTACTCCGAAACAGAGGTCGTGTCTCGGGCGATCTCCGATAAAACACTGCTGAAGCGCCTCGTTGGATATCATGAGTCGAAGAAGGCACATAAGGCGCGCCGGAACATTCTACAAATTGAGTTCACTCCCCCCGCTCCCGGTGTTAAGCGAACAAGGACAGAAAGGGCATTTGTTGAGAAATATGGAACATGCAAAAGCCGACGCTAAAGTCAGAAAATAGATCTGCTTTGAAAATACCGAAAGAGGCCAGCATTTTCATCGTCTTCGGGTGTGGCGGCACGCGACATCATCACTGTCCCCGGTTTTATTTCGCTGGCTGGAACGAACCGCGGGTCAGCGCGCAGCTGTTTAGCCGCGGCGTTACGGCTTTGGGTCGCCGCGCTCTCGGTCGGGCCTGGTTTGAATCGTTAGCACGCTGGCCGTCAGTTCGCCCTGGCCGAGGGTGACGCGCACCTCGTCGCCCGGGGCAACCTCGGAGGCCGAGCGGACGATTCGCATCGAGGGTAGGACGCGCGTCAGGCTGTAGCCGCGTCCCAGGATGGCGAGTGGGCTCAGCGCGTCGAGGCGGGCGATCTCTGTGCCGATGCGGCTTCGGCACGCGGCGAGGGTGGCGGAGATCGCGGCGGCCAGGCGCTCGATCGCCCGGCCATACGCGAGGCGCGCGGTTTGGAGGCGTCGGTGGGGGCTGGCGGCGGTCACGGCCTGCGCGAGATACCGCCGTTGCGCGCGATGCTGGGTGAGCAGCCGCGCCATGGCGTCACGTAGTCGAGCCGAGAGCTCGTCGATGCGCAGCAGCGCGTTCTCGATTCGGCGAGCCGGGGTGTGCAGGGCGCGCCACTCGGTGACGACCCGCGCGCGCCGCTCGCCGAGGAATGTCCGGGTCACGGTCTCCAAGCGCTGTTGTGCGGTCCGCGCCGCCGCGAGAAGCTGATCCCGGCGCGGCACCACCAGTTCCGCCGCGGCCGACGGCGTGGGGGCGCGGAGGTCGGCGACGAAATCCGCGATCGTGTAGTCGGTTTCGTGGCCGACCGCGGAGACCACCGGAATCGCGGATCGCGCGATCGCGCGGGCCACGACCTCTTCGTTGAACGCCCAGAGATCTTCGAGCGATCCTCCACCCCGCGCCACGATCACGACGTCGGGCCGATGGCGGGCGGACAAGGCGTTGACCTCGTCCAACGCGGCGGCGATCCGTGGCGCCGCCGCGGGGCCTTGCACGGGGACCGGCAGGATGAGGACGGGGATGGTCGGGAAGCGGCGGTTGAGGACGTGCAGCAGATCCCGGA
>JACQCD010000038.1 GCA_016201825.1 Nitrospirota bacterium
CAACCGCACACGCCGTCATTCCACCCTCGGCTACAAGTCACCCATCCAGTTTATGGAGTCCTGGATCAGTGATCAGCATGAGGAAAAACTGGTAGCATGAAACTGGCCCGCTGGAAGACGAAAAACAGGGGGAACCTCACTGAGCTCCTCGGCCCAGCGCGGCGTGCGAGTGTTCGATGAGAAGGCCAAGTGCGTCACGTGCCACAACGGCCCCAACTTCACCGACAACCAATTTCACGCGCTGGGCCTCCCGACCCGACCCGGCCTGCCGGACGACCCGGGACGATACGCGGTGACGCTGAACGACGAGGATCTCGAAACCTTCCGAACCCCGTCGTTGCGAAACGTGGCCGACACCGGACCCTACATGCACAACGGCATCTTTCAGACGCTGGACGAGGTCCTCGATTTTTACGTGAAGGCCGAAGGCCATCCGGCCCACCGCCATCCGCTGATCACGCCGCTCGATCTGCTCACCGAGCAAGACAAGAAGGATCTGCTCGAATTCCTGCGATCGCTCAGCGGCGCGCCGTTGAACGTCACGCCTCCCATCCTTCCCAGGTAAGCCATGCAGACGTTGACCTTCATGCGGTATGGACGTGCTCTCGTCGGCCTTTTCGGGATGGCGCTCGGCGCGGCACAGCCGATCCTCGCCGCCTCCCCGGCGCCCTGCCGGCTCGACGGGCCGGCGCCGCCGTATCCCGCGTTGCGACTCGAATCGATCGCCAAGGGCTTCGACGCGCCGCTCGGCCTCTATCATGCGGGGGATGGCAGCGGGCGCTTGTTCATCGTCGAGCAACGGGGAACCATCCAGGTTTGGAAAAAGGGCCAGCTCGCCAAGAAGCCGTTCTTGGATATCCGCGAACGCGTCACCGCGGGCGGAGAACTCGGGCTCTTGGGACTGGCCTTTCACCCGAACTTCCCCCACAACGGGCGATTCTTCGTCAACTACACGTCGCGCACCGGAGGACTGCACACCACGATCTCGGAGTTCCGGGTGAGCGACCGGCCCGATGAGGCCGACTCTCGGATCGAACGCATCCTGCTGAGCATTCCCCAGCCCTACAGCAACCACAACGGCGGAAACATCGTGTTCGGCCCCGACGGGATGTTGTACATCGGGATGGGCGACGGCGGCTCCGCCAACGACCCGCACGGCAACGGGCAGAACCTCTCGACCCTCCTCGGCAAGATGCTCCGCATCGACGTCGACCCCGCGAACAACAAGGCGTCCTACGGCATCCCGCCCGACAATCCCTTCGCGGGTCGCAAACAGGCCGCCCCCGAAATCTGGGCGTACGGCCTGCGCAACCCGTGGCGATTCTCGTTCGACCCCGATACAGGGAGGCTCTACGCGGGCGACGTGGGTCAGAACGCCCGTGAAGAAATCGACGTGATCGACAAGGCCAAGAACTACGGCTGGAACATCATGGAAGGCACGATCTGCACGCCGGGCGTGAACCCGGCGTGCAAGCAGGCCGGCCTGGAACTGCCCATCCTGGATTATCCCCGCTCCGAAGGCACCACCGTGATCGGCGGCTACGTGTACCGGGGGCGGGCCATCCCCGACCTCTGCGGCGCGTACGTCTACGGCGACTTCGGCAACGGCCGCATCTGGGGCCTGCGCGACGACGGCCAGATCGTCATCTCCCAACAGAAACTGCTCGATACGGGACGGAAGATCAGTTCATTCGGGGAGGACGAACAGCGCGAGTTGTACGCGATCGACTACGCGGGGGAGGTGCTCAAGATCGTTCCGTAGTATCCGTTCGATGAGACCGCGCTCCAAGGCGAGTCTGGGCTGAAAAACCAGTCTGTCCCGCTTTTCATTCCCTCAGCCCAGCGTGGCAAGCTGATCGAGGAACGGTTTCTCAACGTGGAAGTACTCGGACATGGGCTACGCCGGTAGGGTGCCCTTGCACTTCGGGTACTGCGTGCAGCCCCAGAACTGCGAACCAGCCCTGGTCCCCTTGAGGGCCATGCGAAGGGTCATCGATTGCCCGCAAGCCGAGCAGGCAGGTGCGGCAGGTGCTTTCTCCGACCGATCGGTCTGATCCGTCCGATCCGACTGATCGGCCCGCCTCCGCTCCACCAAGCGCGCGGCGGCCAGTCGCTCGCTGTAGCCGCCTTGCTCAACGAACTGCCGTTCCAGGCCGTGAATCTGGCGATCCAGCAGATAGTTGGCCTGGTGAATCAGGCAGATGAGCGTGTTGGCAACCACCGCCGGGTCCGCGTGGTTCAGCCAGGGGGCATAGGTTTTAGCATCCGACCGATCGGTCCGATCCGACCGATCAGTCCGATGTTCTTTCCCCAACGCCCGCACGTCCCGCGCCCGCGGATCATCCTTGGCCCAAGCCGGCAACCCGCGCTGGCGCAGAAAATCCTCGTAGTCAAGGAGCAGTTCATCGAGGCTGGCGCGCGCGACATTGACGAGCCGCAGCTCCGTCTGGCTCGACGTCGCCGAGGCCCGACTCCCTTCGGCGATGTTCTGCCGCCCGCTGCGCGCCGCCTGCACCATTTGGTCGTACGTCCGCGACCGCTTGTCCACGAAGCGCGCGCAGAATGCCACCGTGCCGTCGTAGACAATCTCCGTCACCTGAAACGAGCGCAGGCGCCGATAGCCCCCGTGCGGCCGCAGAGCGGAAGCGTGAATACTCCTGGCATCTTCCCTCGGTTTGCCTGGTTGCTGATCGTTCATGTGCCCGATCCTCCGCTCCCCAGATCAGCTCGCTCCGCCCGATGCGTCCGTCCCGCCCCCCCCACATTTAGCCACCTTCACGCGCACGCGGCCGGTCAGGAGGTCGTGCATGTAACGCGCATCCACGTTATAGAAATGTCCGCTTCCTGACCGGGGCGTTCTCCAGGGGCTTGCGGGCGCCGGCGGGCGCTCACTCGGCCAATTCCGCCACGACATGCTCCAGCCCCACCACCACGCGCGCCAGCCGGCTGTAGTCGATCGTGTTGGGGGTATCCGCCGCCGTGTGGTACGAGGGGTCACGGAACAACGCGGTGTCGGTCACCATCGCGGCGGGGTACCCCGCTTGCCAGAAGGACCAGTGATCGGACCATCCCACGCCGGGAAGGCGCTCCGGAAGCGCCCCGCCTTCCGACGGGAACGTGGTCCCGCGGCGGAACGCGGCGATGGTCCGGCGGACGAGGCGGCGCGACGCGAGGTTGCCGACGACGGCGATGAAATTTCCGGTGGACGGGTAGATCCAGTTGAGGGGCGACGGGTACTGCTGGCTGCCCGGCTGGTCCGTGTAGTAGCCGATCGTTTCCAGACTCAGCATCGCCACGATGCGCTCTCCCCGTTCGCGCGAGCGCTTGGCGTAGACCACGCTTCCCATGTCCGGGGTGTGGGCGAAGGGCCGCTCCTCGTTGACGAACTCCACGAAGCGCAGCGTCCGCGCCGGTCGGGTTCCCCCGAACATTCTCGCCAGCGCCACCACCGCCGCGGCGCCGGTGGCGTTGTCGTTGGCCCCCGGCGCGCCCGGGACCGAATCGTAGTGCGCGCCGACGACCACGATCTCATCCGGTCGAGAGGCCCCGCGGATTTCGACCTCGAGGTTGTCGAACGGCTTGCCGCCCGCCTCGTATCGCTGGCGCCGGACCTCGAACCCCGCGCCGCCCAGCGACGCGTCGAGAAAATCCGCGGCGGCGGTGAGGCGATCGTAGTGGAGCGCATTTCGTTCGCCGATCCGACCCGCCAGCGTCTCGACGTGCTGGCGAAGGAAATCCCTGACGGAGATCTCGCGCTCGGTCAGCGGGGGCAGCGTCCCCCGATAACTCGCGCCCGGCATCCAGAACATCGCCGCCACCCACCACCCCGCGAACGCGAGGACGAGGCCCGCCGCGATCGCGGCCCAAACGATCGACGCCCGCATCACCGTGCCGGACGACGCGGTGGCCGCTCCCCCGCCGCTGCGCGATCAGGAAATATGCTTGGCGGCAACGATCTCGATCTCATCGCGTTCGGAGACCCCGCGGTTTCGGACGCGAACGTGCCAGGACGGGTGTCGACGCAACGCGGCGAACGCGGCCTTCACGAGGTCCCCCTTCATGTCGGCTTCCCATTCCCGCAGCCAGACGTAATGGTCTTCATCGCCGTCGTACGCCTCGGAGAACTCCACTTCAAGGCACACCCGAAGCGTGAATGTTTTTTCTTCCCGCACGATCCCCCCTCTGCCGGAGCCCCGTCCGCCGGTCACGGCGTCCGCGGCGCCCCCTGATCCCGTCCCGCGTGTCGTAGGAATTGGTGGACGAGTTCATCGGCACACGAGCGGGCGGCGGCCTCCAGCTTGTCTCTTAAGAGCGCCGCGTCGGTGGCCGTCAACTCGCCCAGCGTGGTGCCGTTCGCCGCATCCCGCTCGGACGCGTCGCAGACGCCCTGCCAGGCCAACGAGGCGTCGTCCGCGCGCACCAGCCGCGCCCGCGCCGAGTAGACCACCCGGTATCGCGTCCAGATCTCCGGATCGTACGACAGGCCCCAGCGAAGGGTGGTGACGTCGAGGACGAATCCGTGACCGAACGCCTTCCCCAACTCGTCGAGCCGGTCCCTCGGACGCACCTCGTCCACCGGACGCAGATTCGTCAGTCCCATTTCGAACCCCAACGACGCGACGACGCCGTCTTGGACGGTTCGCGCGGGATCGGTCAATCCGTAGGCCGCGCCCGGCTCGGCGGCCGCGGCGCCCTGCGACGGAACGGCGATGGCGCCGCCGGACACGCCGAAGGAAGACCCCACGAGACTGTTGCCGGGCGCGGTGACATCGAACGCGGGAGCGGGATATCGCACCACGCGGATTTCGGGCTCGGCCTTCAACGCGAGCAACGTGTCGTGATCGATCGCCACCAACCGAGGCGCGCATGCCCACGCCCCGGCGAGCAACACCGCGACCGCGAGCGCCCATCCGCGGCGCCTAGCCACGACGGGTCTCCTCGACCCATCCCAGCGTCGCCTCGGGTCGGCAGTCGAAATGCGCGAGGTACGGTTTGATGTCCAACACCGGCGTGCCGTCGAGCACGTCGACGCCCTTGACGAAAAGCCGCGTGCCCTCCCGCTTCTTCAATTCGACGGTGAGAATGCCGATGGCGTTCGGGCGATGGGGCGAGCGCGTGGCGAACACGCCCCGTTCCCTGGTCTGACCGGGCGGATAGACGCGCAGCGGCTTGGCGGTGCTCTGGTGGAACGCGAAGATCACGATGAGATGCGAGAACCGGTCGATGTCCAATAAGCCGTCGGCATAGGCCGGGTCGATCTCGATGGTGGCCTCCGCGGTCGGCGCTTGGCCCAGCGTCTTGGGAATCGCCTGCGTGGTCAGGTACGGTGTTCGGAATACGCCGATGGGCGTGTAGGTCAACGCGGTCATTCGGACTCCCTCTCCATGCGCCGCCCCTGTATACCCCAGTCGCTCGCCTCTTCGCAACCAGTGGACTGTGGTATAGTCCCCGACCATGCCCAAGCCAGCGCCCCACTTGGTCGTGGCGATCTCGCCCCACGGGTTCGGCCACGCGGCGCTCACCGCGCCCGTCGTCAATGCCTTGCGCGCGCGAGCGCCCGGGCTCCGGCTCACGCTTCGCACCACGGTGTCGCCTGAGCTGCTGAAGGCGCGCTTTCAAGAACCGTGGGACCACGTCGCGGTCGCAAGCGACTTCGGGATGGTCATGGCCTCGGCCATCGACGTGTTGGTCGACGAGAGCGCTCGGGCTTACGCGCGCCTGCACGAACACTGGGACGCGGAGATCGAGCGCGAGACTGCCGCGCTGACCGCCCTCCAACCCGCTCTGCTGCTGTGCAACGTGCCCTATCTTTCGCTGGCGGCCGCCGCGAAGGCGGGCATTCCCGCTCTCGCGCTGTGCTCGCTCAACTGGGCCGACATCTACGCCCACTATTGCGGTCATCGCCCCGAAGCCCCGGCCATCCACGCCCGGATGCTGGAAGCCTATCGCGGCGCCGAATGTTTCTTGCTATGCGAGCCGTCGATGCCGATGACGGATCTGCCGAGGCGACGACCGATCGGCCCGGTCGCGACCGTGGGCCGAGACCGTAGGTCGGAAATCGTGCGACACGTCGGAGCGGACCCCGATCATCGACTCGTGGTGATCGCCCCCGGCGGCATCGCCATGCCGTTGCCCGTGGAGGAGTGGCCACGCCTGCCCGGCGTCCGCTGGCTCGTTCCCGCAACCTGGAAGACCAACCATCCCGACGCGACCGCGATCGAAGCGCTCGACATGCCCTTCGTGGATGTGCTTCGCAGCAGCGATGCCGTGATCGGAAAACCAGGCTACGGAACCTTCGTCGAGGCCGCGTGCAACGGCACGCCCGTCCTCTACGTGCGGCGCCTCGATTGGCCCGAAGAACCCTATCTGATCGCGTGGCTCGAGCGCCACGGGCGCTGCCGCGAAATCACCCGCGACGAGTTGATCAAGGGGACGCTCGACGACGCCCTGCGCGCGCTCTGGTCCCGCCCCATTCCCCCGCCGGTCGCCCCCACCGGAGTCAGCGACGCGGCCTCGTTCCTCGCGGAGCGGATTACTCGCGTGTGACCGTCGCCGCGTCGTATCTATAGAGATTTAGCAGGCTGCTCAAAAAGCTCCAGATGCAAGGCGCCGCGAGAACCGGAGCGGAGCGTACTGGGTCGTACGTGAGCACCGGAAGCGCAGCGGCAACGCCGCAGATGGACTTTTTCAGCAGCCTGTGACGCGCTGCAGATCGGGCTCCCCGCACCACCGCAAGATCTCGGCGCGCACGGCATCGCGAAGCCCCAAGGCAGCCGACCAATCGGTCCCTTGAGGAACGAGCGGTTCGCCGATCGTCACGCTGACGGTTCCACGGCGCGGGAACCAGGATCCGTCGCGGAGGATCGAGCGCGTCCCCCGGATCACGACCGGGACGACGGGTGTTCCGGTCTGAGCCGCGACGACGAACGATCCCATGCGGAACGGCCTGAGACCCGGGGCGCGGCCGAACGTACCCTCGGGAAACATCAAGAGTGAGCGCCCCTCGCGCACGGCGTCGGCCAGGCGTCCCGTATCCTCGACGCCCCGTTTGGGATCCACGCGCTCGACAAAGGCCGTCCCAAGGCGTCGCAGGAACACGCGGACGACCACGATGTCGGCCAGTTCGCGCTTCGCCACGAAGCTCAGATCCCGCGGCAGCGCGGCGACGAGCACGATCGCGTCCAGATAGCTGGCGTGGTTTGCGGCGACGATCACGGGCCCGCCGGTCGCCAAGCGTTCCGCGCCCCGCACGACGATCGGCACGCCGCCCAGCCTGATGAAACCCCGCGCAAGCGTTCCGACCGCCCGTTGGCGCCACGCGCGGGTCGGAAGCACAGCCGCGCACAGCCATGCCAACGCAATACCCACGCCGAACACGCTCCAGGCGTAACCCGCGTAGAGCACCCGGCCCAGCCCCTGCCCCGAGCGCCGAAACCGAGACAGCCACCCGGACACCACGAGGCGCGTCACCTGCACCCACACCGCGCGTCGCTCGGCTCCCAGGGTCCCCCGCTCGTACAACTCCCGACACGCCGCGCGGCGAATCTTCCCGCTCGACGTCTTCAACACGGTGTGCGGCGCCGCAAGCACGATTTCGTCGGGGGCCGTGTGCAACAGATCCATCGCGAGGGTGTGGATCTGGGATCGAAGGACGTCGAGCTTCGCGGAATCGGCCTCGCGCGTCTCGGCCACGACGATAAGCCGTTCGGTACCCGAGACCGGATCGGCGCTGCCGAAGACGGCCACGCACCCCTTCCGCACGCCCGGCACGGCGCCGATCGCGTCCTCGAGTTCGTAGGGGTAAATGTTCCGCCCCGCGCGGATGATCAGCTCCTTCGCGCGGCCGGTGACGTACACATCCCCCTCCGCCATGTACCCGAAATCGCCCGAGTCCAACCACTCGCCGTGGAAGAGCGCCCGCGTGGCATCGGGACTCCGGTAGTACCCGCTCGTCTTCGACGGCCCCTGAAATTCGATGCGCCCGACTTCGCGCTCCGAGACCTCGCGCCCCGCGTCATCCACGATCCGGATCTGATGCCCGGGCAGCGGCCGGCCGCACGCGACGAAGCGCAGGGCGTGGGGGTCGTCGTCGCGAGCCGGCTCGGCCCGGCCCTGCACCGCGAACGCCTCGCGGTCGACGCGATCGATGATGGGCGCCCGCCCGAGCGGGGGAAACGCGAGGCCGACCGAGGATTCGGCGAGGCCGTAGACCGGGGCCATGGTCTCGGGACGAAACCCGCAGCGCCCGAAGCGCTCGATGAACCGCGTGAGCGTATCCGGGCTGATCGGCTCGGCGCCGTTGACCGCCAGTCGCCAGGAACTGAGGTCGAGTCCTTCGAGCGCGGCGTCGTCGATCTTGCGCACGCACAACTCGAAGGCGAAGTTGGGTCCCGCGGAGATCGTGCCCCGATAGTCGTGGATGGCCCGGAGCCAGCGCTCCGGCCGAGCCAAGAACGTGAGCGGCGACATCAACGCCAGCGGCGCCGCATAGTACAGGCTTCCGAGCCACGCGCCGATCAACCCCATGTCGTGGTAGAGCGGCAGCCAACTGACCAGCACGTCCTCCGAGGTGGCCCCGACCGCCTGTCCCATCGCTCGGATATTCGCAAGCAGGTTGGCATGCGTGAGCACGACGCCCTTGGGGACGCCGGTGCTGCCGGAGGTGTATTGCAGGAGCGCGATCTCCTCGCCCCGGAGGCTCGGCATCGTCGCCTCGCCGTCCGCGGACGACACGTCCGCCACCGTGAGCACGTCGCGAAGCGTGCCGACCTGGGCCTTGAGCAGACGGCCCAATCGCTGCGCCTCGGTCACGGTGATCATCAGCACCGCGAGGGCGTTGTTCAAGATCGTCGTCTGTCGGCGGAGGTGGTCTTCGAGCTGGGCCAGACGAAGCGGCGGGTAGAGCGGCACGGGAATCGCCCCCGCCAGCAGGACGCCGGCGAACGCGAAAAAATAGTCGCGGGACGTGGGGAGCATAATCGCGACCGATTGGCCGGGCGCAATACCACGTTCCCTCAGACCTCTGGCCACCCCCATCGCGCCCTGCCAGAGCGCGCCGTACGTCACCGTCTCCTTGCAGCCTTTGTCGTCGAGGAGATAGATGTGGGGGCGATCGGCGTGCCGCTCCAGGTGCCAGGCGAGAACCTCGGCCAGCGTGGTCGCGTCGGACGGCGCGCCTTCGACCGCGCCCACTCGGGCGTGCACGGCCTCGACGGCCGCGGGCGGCGCCGCAGCGGTCGTCGGCGTGAGCACCGCGCGCAACACGTCGCGCGGCGTCTCCGCGGTCGCCATCAATTGCTCGGAGAGCCGGACGCCGAAGCGCCGCTCGACGCGCAAGACCAGCTCGACGCGCCCCAGGCTATCGAACCCGAAATCCCGCTCCAACGAACTATCGAGCGTCAGCGCCCGCGCCGGCGGCGCCCGCTGAAGCTCCGTCGCCAGCGCCTGGAGCATCTCCAGCAGCGCCCCGGCGGCCGCGGCCGCGTCGGAAGGCGCGCTCTCACTCGGCATGGATCGTCCTCACCACGAACAGCCGGCATCTTACTCCGAATTGCGTCGCGTGGGGAGACGTTTATGGAGCGTCATGTCTTTTAATGCGACCGAGACGCGCGTGCCGATCGCAGACGACGTCGCGTCGGAGGCGGAGTGGCGAGCACGAGGCTGGGATTGCCGGCGGCGAGCAAACGGTGGCGGTACGATCATGTGCGGATCGTACCATGAAAATCGAACATCGGACGTTCCTTTTTCATGGTACCGGATCAAGGCGTGTTGGGTGAAGGCTGGAAGGGTCGACCCCGGAAGCGCCAGACTCCTCGCACGGTTACAGAAATACCGCGAGCAACCCGACTACGGAATCGTGACGATCTTCACGAACGACGACGTGGAACAGGACCTCCGGGAGATCGATCGCTTCCTCCAGACCGTGCGCCCTCGCCTTGATGCATAGAGGGCCGTCAGAAACCCAAAGAGGAGAAACCCATTGCTGGGCTTCTCCTGTGGTGTCACTACCGTGACGCGTGTTACGGAACGACGGTGAACGTCCCGCCCGTCGGAGGATGGCTCACCGCCAACGGGTCGGGCGCAGCCGGCCAATCGATCGAGTAGACCACCGTCTCGACCACCGCCGGGAGACTGTGCGGGCTGCAGTTCAAGCAGGACAAAAGGAAGCCCTCCGTGACTTGTTGCAGCATCTCGGTCAACCCGAAGCTCGGAGAAGCGGGTCCTAACACCGTGTCAGGTACGGCCCGCGTGGTAAAGCTCCAGGTATACGTTTCGGCAATGGAGTTGCCGGCTAAATCCCTGGCTAAAGTGATGGTGGCGGTATACGTAGTGTTATAGGCCAAAAAAACCAAGGGGATGAAGGCGGCGACCCTGCCACTGGCGGCGACCGGACCGGAGACTGCGCCTGCGGGGCCGATCAGAGTGAAGGTGGCGGTCGTCAGCGTGGAGAGATCCATGGCCTCGGAAAAAACGGCACCGATCACACTGTCAATCGGGATCTCTGTCGCGTTGTTCGGAGGCATGGTGAAGCTGACGGTTGGGGCGGTGGTATCCGGTGCGGGCCCTGTCGTAAAGCTCCACAAGTAGTCGGCCGCTATGGGATTGCCAGCGAGATCTTTCGCCCCCGTGGTCAGGGTGGCGGTGTAGGCGGTATTGTAGGCCAGAGAAGCCAGAGGGCTAAAGGTAGCGGAGGTACCATTGGCGTTGACCGTGCCGACTACTGCGCCGGTGGGGCCAGTAAGGGTGAATGTGGCGGTGGTCAGCGTACCGGGGTCCATAACCTCGGAGAAGGCGACCCCAATCGCACTATTGGTGGGAAGTCCCGTAGTGTTGTTGGAAGGCGTAGTGAGGCTGACGGTAGGCGCCGTGGTATCCGGGGCTTGGCCTGTCGTAAAGCTCCAAGTGTAGTCGGCTTCAAGGGCATTACCGGCTAGATCGTTAACCGCCGCAGTGATGGTGGCCGTGTACGTCGTGTCGTAGGCCAAACCGGCCAAGGGGGTGAGGGTCGCGGCCGTACCACTGGCATTGACCGTTCCCAATACCGCGCCCGCGGGTCCGGTGAGGGTAAAGGTAGCCGCCGTCAGAGTGACGGGATCCATGGGCTCGGAGAACGCCGCGCTCAATGCACCGTTGACGGCCGCGCCGGTGGCATTGTGCGCTGGGCTCGTCAAGCTGACGGTGGGGACGGTGGTATCCGGGGCCGGGCCGGTCGTAAAGTTCCAAGAGTAATCTGCCGTCAACGCGTTGCCGGACACATCCTTCATCCTCGCAGCAATCGTGGCCGTGTATGTCGTGTTGTACGCCAGCCTTGTCGATGGGGTGAAGGTGGCCATTGTTCCGCTGAAGTTGACCGCTCCCGCTACCTCGCTCGATAGATCAGTGAGGGTGATCCCAGCTTGGTCGATCGTTGCAACATCCATGGGCTCCGAAAACACCACGCCGATCGCGGTGTTGACCGCTACACCAGTGGACGCGCGAGCCGGGCTGGTGAAGGAGACGGTCGGTGGCGTCGTGTCGGAAATCGAGCCGGTACCTGCTCCGCCACATCCCCAAAGGAAGAACGCCATTGAGACCGTTCCCCAAATTCCTCTGCCCAGCCGTCCCGTCACGATGAGATCCTTTCTCAGAAATGGATTGGAAACGGCGTCAGTATGCGCTTTTCGGCCTATACCAGTCAAGAACTCGTTAAAAACTCGCCTGCCCCCTCTGCCCCTCCCTCTTGACATCGTCCCTCCCCTTCGACTACAGTGGCCCTCGATCCAGGTAGCCCGTTGTGGGCTTGAAAAGGGAACCCGGTGCGAATCCGGGGCGGTCCCGCCGCTGTAACCGGGGACGATCCCCCTGAAGTGACCCACTGGCCGGATGGTATCGGCCGGGAAGGGAGGGGGTAGGACGATCCGGAGCCAGAAGACCTGCCTGGAGAGTTGAGCGATCGTGCCGCGTACGAAGGCGTAATCGACCCTTCGGGATGAAGAAGCTGGGTGCAATCCTCGAAGTCTTTTTTTTGAGGAGCGCTCCTTGCGCGTGGCTTCTTCGATTCGGCCTCTCTCCCCGCTAATCCTCTTCATTCTCTGCGCGGTCTTCCCTGCGCACGCCGAGCCACTTACAATCCACGACGACCTCGGTCGCACCCACGTCTTCCCCCAGCCGCCTCGACGCATCGTCTCCATCTCGCCCGGCCTGACCGAAACGCTCTTCGCCCTCGGATTGGGCGACGCCGTCGTCGGGGTCTCGGATTTCTGCGATTTCCCGGAGGCGGCGCGCGCCAAGCCCAAGGTCGGCGGCGTGAGTCCCAACATCGAGGTCATCGTCGGTTTGCGGCCCGATCTTGTCCTGGGCACGGGGGGCATCGGCATGCGGGAGTTCGCCGCGCGGATGGACCGCCTGGGCATTCCGGCTTTGGGATTCGAGCCGACGTCCATCGACGCCGTGTTCGACCGGATCCTCCGGCTCGGGGCCATCACCGACCGCCGACCGCAGGCGCAGAAGCTGGTTGAGGGGTTGCAAGACCGGCTCGACACCGTTACCAGCCGACGACCGACCGGCTCCTCGCCCCGCGTGCTGTACCTCGTCGATGAGGACCCGTATATCACGGTCGGACGAGGCAGCTTCTTGTACGACGTGTTGATCAAGGCCGGCGGGCGCCCGTTCGACGGGGGCACGACCGGGTACCCGCGGATCGGGATGGAGGCCATCGTCGGGTTCGACCCCGAGGTGATTTTCTTTGCCGACGATACCCCGGACGGCGGCGAGCGACGGCTCACCACGTGGCGTCGCTGGAAGACGATCTCGGCGGTCCGGTCTGGCCGACTCTACGCGATCCTGCGCGGTCTCGTGAATCGGCCAGGTCCGAGAATCGTTGATGCAGTCGAAGTAATCGCAGACAAACTTCATCTATCACCTGATGTATTTCACCCCCCCTTTGAAAAAGGGGGACAAGGGGGGATTTCCCAACCGGGAGGCTCGTCACCGTGAAGTCCCTGACCCTCCGACGCACGGTGATCACCCTCGCGATCTTATCCGGCCTGCTCGCCATCACGGCTGTGGCCGCCGCCTTACTGGGCCCGGAACACATCGGCTTGGGCCGCGCCATAGCCATCCTGACCGGACGCGACACTCCCCTCGCTGACAGCGACATCGGCCGAACGATCCTGCTGCACATCCGCTTGCCGCGCATCGTGCTGGCGGCGCTGGTCGGGGCGACGTTGGCAGTGACCGGGGCAGTCCTTCAATCGATCCTGCGCAATCCGCTCGCCGAACCCCACCTCATCGGCGTCTCCTCGGGCGCAGCCCTCGGCGTGATGATCGCCGGGCTCGTGGACCTGCCCGGCCTCCTGGTCGGCCTCACGACGACCTCGGTCCTGGCCTTTGGGGGAGGACTGAGCTTCCCCTCGAGTTTCGTCTTCCAAGGATCACGTACAATGGACGTCACCTTGGAGGCGAAGATGATCAAGATCCCGAAGCAGGAATACACGGCTGAGTTCAAGACACAGGCGGTCAAGCGAGTGGCCGAGGTAG
>JACQCD010000053.1 GCA_016201825.1 Nitrospirota bacterium
TCGGGCGATCGCCCGAATGCCTTCCCCGGCCTTCGACAACTCCACGGCACGACGACGACGCTTTTCCAAGCTCGCGGCTGATCCGAGGGGGCGCATGCCTCATAGTACCACCGTTCTATTACTTACGCAAACCTCAATAATGTTCAGCGCCTGCCGCACCGCCGCCGTCACCTGATCGATATCACCGGTTGACTTGGCCACGGTCGGATCGGGTTGCTGGGAGTTTCGCACGAGGTCGTAGCGAGCGATCAGCACGAGGCGCGGCGAGAGATGGAGGTTGGCCTCAAGAAATCCGCCGTAAAACGTTCCGTCTTGCGCGGACGCTTCAATGGCCGTCGTGGTCAAGTCGGCGTCAATGGCCTCCTTCGGTTCAAGCCCCTGCATCCCGAGCACGAGCAGATCCAGCATACCGACCCTCAGGTTCAGATCGACGCCGTACCGATAGAAGGCCTTTGGATCTTTCCCGGTCCCCTCGATCGCTGCGCCGGAGGTCGCATCGTGAAGGAAACTCGTGGCTTCCTGGCCGTAGTAGCCAAAGGCCCCTATTCGATGTCCGTGAAGGCGGTAGGTCGCGTGGGCGAAGAAGTCCGGGCTGAAGGGCTCCTTCTTCCCGAGTTGGGTGTTGTCACCCTCGATCATCGCGATCGCGTAGCGCATCACGCCATCGGCGCTGTGCCCCGCCAGCTCCACCCCGGTCTGGTTCTCGCTCAAACTCATCTCGCCCACGCTTCCCGAGGGCCGGTAGTCGTAGATCGGATACCCCGCGCTCAACGTCAAGATCCGTTTCGTGCTGAACGGCACGTCCATCTCGAAAACCCCGGCTTTGAGATTCAGCCACGGACTATCGGCCAACTCATCGAACCGGATCCACGCCGACTCCAAGCCGATCGTGCTTTGATCCGATAAGACAAACACCAGGTGGTACGAAATCTTTTCCGCCAACGTGCCGACGCTCAAGATATCGAGCCCAAAATCCTGAAAACTCCCGGACCGGATCGTCTGGCCGCCGGGATTCTCCTGCGTGGCCTGGTGGGTTTGGATCGTGTACTGGTAGCCCACCGGCGTCCGGAAGGCGAGCGGGAAATACGCACCAGGCTGGTTCACGGGGTTATCGTGCTCGTTGCCCAGGCGATAGCCGTTGTCGCGGAAGGCCACGCCGATGTCGTTCAGCTTCGGAAACGCCGAATGACAAAAACTGCATGGAAGCTCGTACTTCCTCGCGAACGCCGGAATCGCATAGGAGGGAGTGGCGGTGGCAAGGAGGGTGAGTGATCCGAACAGGCCCGCGAGCATCCCGAGTATAACGTTTTTCATCGTTCGCCTCCTTGCGAGTTGTGTCATGCCGTCGCTCCCCAACCTCACGGTAACAAGATTATCCGGTTCGGTTGAGGCGTCAAGCGCGGGACACCATGTCGAATCGGATCGCCTTACTTCTTGAGCGTGAGCAGGTAGGCCGTCAGCGCGTCGAGGTCTTCGTCCGGGGCATTGATCCTCGGCATCACCGAACCGGGCACGACCGCCTGCGGGTCGCGGAAGTGACGGATCAACCAGTCCCGATCGCGGGCGTCACCCACGTAGGAGAGATCGGGCCCCACGGCTCCCCCCATGCCATGGATGCGATGGCAACCGACGCATCCCAACTGCTGATAAATGGCCTTTCCACGCTCGGCGCGTTGATCGCCCGCCGCCAGGAGACGATCTTGCCGAATCGATTCCGCGATTAAAAAAAAGACCGCCGTGAGAAACAGGAGACCGGCGCCGATCGCCACGGGCCGCTGGGCCGGGCGCCTCCCCCGTTTCCCCAAAAACGGCAGCGCAAACAAGAACACGATGACGACAACCGGGAACCCCACGGTGGCCAGCGACTCCCAGCGTCCCGGCACGTACTTGAGCAACTGGTAAAAAAAGAGGAAATACCACTCAGGTTTTGGGACAAACGACGAGGCCGAAGGGTCAGCCGGGTCAGCCAACGGAGAGGGCAATGACGAGGCCAAACCCACCACGGCGAGGAAGACCACCAAGATTGCCACGGCATCCATGAAGACTTGGCGGGGGTAAAACGGTTCCCGCCGCGCGCGCGCCCGTTCCTCGTCGAACGGCCCGGCTGGTCCGACCCGACGCAGGATAAACAGGTGCAGGGCGATGCCGAGCACGATCGCAGCGGGCAAGAACAGCACGTGGACCGCGAAGAATCGGCTCAAGGTCAGGGCGCCCATCACATCGCCGCCTCGAACGACGCGAGCCAAGGTCTCGCCGACGACGGGAACCGTCCCTATCATATTGACTCCCACCTGCGTCGCCCAATACGCTCGTTGATCCCACGGCAACAGGTAGCCCGTGAATCCAAACGCCAAGGTCAGGAACAGGAGCACCACGCCGATCGTCCACATGGGTTCCCGCGGCGGCTTGTACGCGCCGTAAAGATACGTCTGCAATATATGGAGCCCGATCGCGACCATCATCGCGCTCGCGCCCCAGTGATGGAGACCCCGCACGAAACTCCCGAGCGCGACGGACTCTTGGATGAAGCGCACGCTGGCATAGGCCGACTCGGGGGCCGGCGCGTAATACAACGCCAGGAACATCCCGGTGAGGGCTTGATTGACGAAGAAAAACAGCGTGACGCTGCCGAAGATGTAAATCCAGCTCGCACCGCCGGGAATGGGCTCCTCCAACAACCGCCGAAGGAGCGGCGCGAGGTTCAGCCGCTCATCCAACCATCCGCGGCGAGGCACCGCGGCCCCCGCGTTGTGTTCGCGTTCATCGGCCATTGTCGACTCCGGAGCCCTCGATACGGGCCGTTTACCGATGCTAAAGGGGAGTTTTTTTTGAAATCCCCGCCTTAAACTCTTCGGGTAACACGAACAGCCGTCCGCCATCGACTCGAACTTGGAGGGTGTCCAGCGGACGCGGGGCGGGACCACCGAGCACGGCGCCGTCCAGCGAGAAAATGCTCAAATGACAGGGGCACGCGAATCGACTCTGCCCCTCACGCCACTGATACGCGCATCCCAGATGGGGACAGGCCGACGCATAGGCGACGACGTGTCCTTCAGAGGTCCGATAGGCCCAGAAAGACTTGACCGCGTTGATCTGCCGCCACCCGTCACGCCGCGAGACCACCACGTCCAACTCACGCGGCTGGTTCACTCCCAATTGATCGAGCGGACCTGCGTCGGTCCACTCGGGGGACCGTCGCAGGAGCGCGGGCCGTATCCCGTAAATGGCGAGCGGCACCGCCCACCCCAGCGCAACGACTCCCGCAATCAGGCCGATCAGTCGCTTGAAGAAGCGCCGACGTCCGATCTCCTCATCGGAACGTATGCCGACGGCATCCGACACGATCTCCGTCGCATCGACTTCCACTTCGAGATCGGCCGGAGTGGGCGGATCTTGATCGGGCGCCTTGTGGGACGGCGGGATTTCCGGACTCACTCCGATGTCTCCTTGCCTTCTTCAACCTCGATTTCGAGGCGTTGGGCGGCCAGCTCGTCCTTGACGGTCAGCACCGGACAGTCGGCGCGCCGGACGATTCGCTCCGCCGTGCTCCCGAGCAGGTGGTGTCCCCACCCTGAGCGTCCGTGAGTGCCGATGACGATGAGATCGACCCCTCGCCGGTTCGCCATCGCAAGAATCTCGTCTTCGACGCTTCCGATCAACACGGAGGGTTCCACGTTTCCCCCCTCGGCGCGAAGGCCATTCGCCAGGTTTTCCAGTCGGTGTTCAAATCGCGCCAAGATCCTCCCCCCGATCGCTTCGGCTTCAGAGATCCCGTTCGCAGCCGGATTAACCACATGGAGAAGAAGCACCGTGCCATTCTGCGGTCTCACCAGTTCGACGGCATGGCGAAGCGCCGCAAGGGCGCTGGGACTGAAATCAATGGGGACGAGAACCGTCTGGAGGGAAAACATGGCGAGCTCCTTTCCGAGTGTCGACCCAACCCTGAGCTCATTGAAGCTCCCTACAGCAAGCTGCAGGGAATCTTCGAAGTGCAAGGAAGTAAAGAAGCACAATTTCCATTTTGCTCGCTTACCCCGTAGCAAGCTGCGGGGAATGCGCTCGCAATGCACTTTCAGGAAAAGAACAACCCACGCGTCTGGAGTTTCCCGAGACGCTACCATATTCCCCTGTGCGGGAGCAAGATCGCCTCGCACAGATCACCAATGGACGGAGTCCGGAAGCCCGACGGATCGAAGCCCCGCTTGGGACGTCACTGCGGGGCTTCGATGACCGACGACGCTCGGAACGGTCAGAGCGGCAAGATGGCTCCCCGGGCCGGATTCGAACCAGCGACCAATCGGTTAACAGCCGATCGCTCTGCCAGCTGAGCTACCGGGGAACAGACCAACGATAACGACTCAGGCTTGTCTTTTCAGTTCGAGAATGACCTGCTTGGAAATTTCCTTTAACGTGTCAAAAACACCCGTCCCGCTCATAGCCACGGCTTCGAAGGCCGGCGCCTTGCGAGCATTAAGGGCTTTATCCATCTCAGAAACTGGAACAACATTCGGGAGATCGCGTTTGTTGTATTGAACCACACACGGGATCGTATCGGGATTGAACCCTTGCTCTTGAAGATTCTTCCTGAGGTTCTCCATGCTCTCGACGTTGGCTTCCATTCGTTCGACCTGAGAATCCCCCACGAAGACGACCCCGTCGACGCCCCGGAGAATCAGCTTGCGGCTGGCGTCGTAAAACACCTGACCCGGAACGGTATAGAGATGAAAACGGACTTTAAAACCACGGATGCTCCCGAGCGACAACGGGAGAAAATCGAAGAACAGCGTCCGTTCAGTCTCGGTGGCCAACGAGATCATTTTCCCCTTACTGTCTGGGTTCGTTTTCTTGTAAATATAGAGGAGGTTCGTCGTCTTCCCACAGAGACCGGGCCCATAATATACGATCTTGCAGTTAATCTCACGGGCCGAGTAGTTGATAAAGGACATCCGACGAGTGGTCTCCTATCCGAACAGTTTCTCGATGTCCTCTTCCGTGATCTCTGCGAACGGAGACTTCACCGCCTGTTTGACACCCCGCTCCTTCTCGACCTTCGAGAAAATCTCGTCGAAAATCTTCACCAGAATATCGGTCGTCTTCTTGGCGCGAAGCCTGACCAAGCCGAGCGACGAGCGCTGATCAAAAATCACGACCAGAATCACACGCTGACCCACAACGGAAATGTGAATATTATCCCGCTCCCCCTCGTGGAAGAGAATTGAAAACTCCTTCTCTCCCAGAAGTTTGGCCATCCCTCCGGTCGCCGCAATATTTCCAGCGGTGAGGGACGCCAACGAGGTGGTGTCGACACCCTTCGTCTCGCCGACGCTGGTGATCAGTTGGCCGTTCTTATCAACCAGGAAGGTGAGTTTCGCGTTGGCCTGTTGGTGGAGTTTGGCCAGCTCGGTGTCGATGAGTTTGAACTCTTCCTCATACATCACCAAGCCGGAATCGGCCATGCCTGCCCTCCAGAATCGGCCTACTTATAGCACAGGATCCAGCAAATTTCAAGGAAAGGCAACGGCTTAAGAACGGGATAGATCGAGTCGGGATATCGTCACTGATCCTACAGATCTTCCTCCACAACGTCGTCCGTTTCTTCCCCACCCCCCACAAGAAGACGTTTGGCGTAATGATTGGCCCAGGTCAAGTAGATCGCTCCGCTGTCTTTGACGGCTTGAATCGCTTTGACCGCTTCCCGGACCTGCTCTTCCGATTCGCCGATCGCTCGGAGCTCGGTGACGCGGTGCTCAAAGACTCTGGTCAATCCATCGATGGCCTTGGCCACCTGCAGCAAGGCTTGTTGAACGTCTTCCGTCATCGATGCCAACCTCCGAGGGTCACGTTCCCCAAAAGAACAAAGACCCCATGGCTCGTTGCCATGGGGTCTTCACTGTTCCCGCTCTCATTATTGATACGCCTGCCCCAGCCCAGCCACCTCTGCGGCTCTCTTGCTCAAATCGATTTCGCCGGTCGCGCCATTCACCGGCGCCATGATGATCGCGTTATGCTTCGCCGCATCACAGACGACCTTGCAGAGTTCGCAGCCCTTGCAACGACTGACGACGACGTAGGCTTTCATCTTCGTCGTATCAAGTTTGATGCAGTCGGCCTCGGGACAATACATGATGCAGAGGCGACAGCCCTTCTGGGCGACACAACTCTCATCTTCCACATACGCAACGTTATACATGCACCCGTTCTCCCATTTCTACTCTTCCGGCAACAACCACCTTAGCTCGCCACCAGAGAGGCGTGGGTCTCGGCCCAAACGGCCCCCATTTCGTAGGCCTTCGTCACGGTGGCCATGTTCTTTGCAAGCAACTGCTCCTTTTTCGCGAACTTTTTCTTGATCGCCTCATCTAATGTGGCCGTTCCGCCGGACGCCACGTACTTCTTGCCAAATCGGTCCTGAATCGCCAAATCCAATGCCTGAAGGGTCACCACCTTCGTGATACCAGCGAGAGCACCGATCATCGCCATATTGCTGGACAGCTCGGTCCCCGCGACCTCGAGCGCCACCTTCGTTGCGTCGATGTAGAACACCCCGACGTTCAGGTCTTCCAACGTTTTGACGTCGTCTTGCGATAACAGCGGCTCGCTGCAATTGATGATGACGAGACCGTCCCGCTTGATCCCGGAGTAGAACGGCATGGTATAGCTCTTCCCCATCGTGATGACTTGGGGGTGATACACCATGATCACTTCGGGATAGACGATCTCCCCCCGGTCGTAGATCCGCTCCGAACCAATGCGGGCGTAGCTCTCGGCCGGAGCCATCCGCTTCTCCGCGCCGAAGAACGGATTCGAGATCGCGAACTTCCCATCTTTGTTGGCAGCCATGGCCAACAGGTGCGCCGACGTCACCGCGCCCTGCCCTCCCAACCCAGAAATTCTGATATTGAGCCGTTTTTGCATTCTCGCGCTCCCTTATTTGGCCGCCAATTGGGCCGTCGCTTTCGCTTTCCGCTTCGCGTCCAGATCGGCCAGATAGGCCTTGGCTTCGTCGGTGATGTATTCCTTGTACGCGAACCGTTCGGTGGGCTTCTCCGAATCGCGCATCTCTTGCAAGCCTTCCATGCTCTGCTTGCCGATCTCCAGAATGCACGGGGTGTAGATTTGGACGTACGTCGGCCCGAGTTCCCGCGCGATGTAGACCGCGTTCCTGATGACCTTCTCCACCTTGCCGGGCTGACTCGCGGTCATGTTCACGACATACTGGCAGCCCGACTCGCGCGCGATCTCGGGCAGGCGGACCTTGTCGAACTTCTTTCCGACCGGCGCCATCTTGGCCACGAACCCCTTCTGCATCAAACCCGACTCCTGGCCGCCGGTGTTGGCGTACAGCTCGTTGTCGAAGCAAATGGTCGTGAACTTCTCACCCCGGAACCATGACTGAAGGGTCATATCGAGCCCGATGTCGACGGTCGCGCCGTCTCCGGCCAAGACCACGACGTCCTTCACCTTGTTGGGGAACCGGACCATCAGCGCCCGTTTCAGTCCCGTCGCGATCGCGTTTTGGTTGCCGAACAGCGAATGGATGTTGTGTACGGCCACGTGCGGGAACACGAGGCTCGTGCAGCCGGTCGACCCCACCATCACGGTGTCCTCAGGAGCCGGGAGCGAGGCGAGGATGTATCGGAACGCCATCGACTCCGGACAGCCCGCGCAGAGGGAGTGTTCTTCGATCAGCTCCTTGCTCGAGCCCATGTCCTTCCATCCCCGACCCTCTTTTCCGTACGTGCCGCTTTCAACCAGCTCCCGATACTCAGGGGGCATAATGTCGTAGAACTCCTCGTTGATCCTGATCTTATCTTTACCCATGGACGAGTTCCCCCTTCCCGGCTTTGATCACCTGATGAATTTTCTCAACAATCACTTCGGGTGGCATCGTCATACCCCCGGCGACGTGCGGACCGACGATCACCCGATCGTTCCGGTCGATGATCGCGCGAACCTCACGCGCCAGCCACCCCACCACGTTGAACTCCGGCACGATGATCCACTTGGCATTCTTCGTCGCCTGGCGGATCTCCTCGGTGGGGAACGGCCGAAGACTCTTGACCTTCACCAACCCAACCTTCAACCCTTCCGCATTCAAGAGGCGGATCGCTTCGCGCCCCTGAGACACCGCCGTTCCGGACGCGACGATCAGAATCTCGGCGTCAACATTCTCGGTTTCAATCAACCCACCGAGCAGCGGGATAGTGTGCTTCCGCGAGCGCTCGCAGGCGGCGCGGACTTCCTGCTGCCACGACGCGTGCGTCGCATAGCTGATATAGTTGGACTTCATCACGAAGGGATCGCGCATCATGCGCACCGGGGGGCACTCCATGTCCATGCAGGGCACCGGAGACCGGTACGGATCATATGGCGGCAGCGTCATGTCGGCGGGCGTTAAATTGATCGTATCCTTCGTATGGGTCACGAAGAATCCGTCGCAGCAGACCGCGAGCGGGAGGTGGACGTCGGGCTGCTCGGACACGATATACCCCATCAGAATCCAGTCGAAGAAGTCTTGCGCCGTCTCCGCATGCCAGACCATCATCCCGGTATCGAGCAAAAAGCTGATCTCCAGCGTATCGGGCTGGATGCTGAGCGGCGAGTTGATGCCCCGGCAGGTCACGATGACCTGGATGGGAAGTCGCGCCCCGGCCCACATCGGGAAGTTCTCGAAGGCGCGCAGCGTCCCCGGACCGGCGGTGGTGGTAAAGACTCGAGCGCCCCCGAACGCCGCGCCCGCGCACTGAGACATCACCGCAAATTCGCTTTCGCCACGCATGTAGTCGCCGACATAGCCCTCGGCGAACAACTCTCCGCACAACGCGGCGGCCTCGCTCTGCGGCGTGATCGGGTAAGCCACCATGACATCGACACTGGCTCGCCTAATCGCCTCTTTGATGACCTCGCTACCGGTCAAGAAGACCGGAACCCGCGGCGCCTCGAAAAATAGCTTCCGGGGCTCGGTGAAGATCTGCCCCTTCTTATTGGCCGTTCCGATAACGGATGTCGATTCCATAGCTTCCCTCCCTCAATAGGACACTCGGTGAGGATGGCATTTCTGAGCACATCAGTACTCTGAATTTCGATACACGCATCCCTCTGATCGCGAAGGCTACTCTCCTTGCTGGGGGATCTCAAGGGATGTTGTTAATCATAGTGCGGCGGCACTCATATTGTCAATTGATTTCATAGTTTATGGTGCGCTTGCGGGCACCGCGAACACCGGCTTACGATACCGTGTTCCAGGAGGCAAGTCAACACAACAAAGGACCGTAAGATGAGGGAAAAAGGCCTAGGAACGAGGATCGTTTTTTAGGACTCTAGACCTAGGCGCGCCAACTCGCCAAACGGTCGATTACAGCTCCCGGCGACCTTCTAAGGACTTGATGAGGGTGACGTCGTCGGCGTATTCCAGGTCGATTCCAACCGGAATCCCGTAGGCCAACCGTGTTACCTTCACCCCGAGCGGCTTGATCAGTCGGGTTAAGTAGAGGGCCGTCGCCTCGCCTTCGATATTGGGATCCGTCGCCATGATCACTTCTTGCACCTGATCCCCGCCGAGACGATCGAGCAATTCCTTGGACTTGATATCGTCGGGCGTGACCCCATCCAGAGGCGAAATGGCCCCCAACAGCACGTGGTAAAGGCCGCGGTATTCCCCGGTTCGCTCGATGGCATATAGCGTGCTGGGTTCCTCAACGACCACGATACGGCTCCGGTCCCGGGTCGGATCCGCGCAGATTTCGCAGAGCGCGTGTTCGGTCATATTCTGACAAACCGGGCAAAAACGGATTTTTGCCTTCAGATCCACGATGGCCTGAGCAATCGACACGACCTCCGCTTCCGGCATTTTGAGCAAGTAAAATCCGAGCCGCTGTGCGGTTTTGGGCCCGATGCCCGGCAGCCGCTTGAGTGCATCGACCGTTCGTTGAAACACTCCATTGATCATGCGAACAGCACGTGTCTAAAAGAGGCCGGGGATGTTGAGCCCAAGCCCCCCCGTCACTCCCTTCATTTCTTCCGCCATGATGGCTTGCGCCTTCTTGAGCGCATCGTTGACACCGGCGACGATCAGGTCCTGCAACATCTCCTGGTCCTGGGCCTTCACAATTTCGGGATCGAGCTTGACCGAGAGAATTTCCTGGCGGCCGGTGGCGATCACCGTGACCATGCCCCCCCCGGCGGATCCTTCCACGGTTTTTCGTCCCGCCTCTTCCTGCAACTTGGCCATTTTTTCCTGCAGCGCCTGAGCCTGCCGCATGAGATCGCCCATCATCCGTCTATTCGACATCGTACACCACCCTCCTCATTCCTCCCCACCGGGTACGCCGGACTCTGGACCTCGGCGCACAGCCCGCGATACCTTCGCGGCCTCCCTCACGGGGTTGTCCGTTTGATGTCCCTGACCTCCATCACCTCCCCGCCGAACACATCCAAAGCCTCTTTCACCAAGGGGTGCGCCAGCACGTCGGAGACGATCCGGCGGCGCGAGGTCGCCCCTTGAGGCGGCGACTGACCTGGTACACGCTCGGATCGAGGCTCCGGGACCGCCGCTCGATCACCGCCTCGGGCTTCGCCCTTCCGGCCGGAACCGGCCGAGCGAATCCGAAATGCCACGTCACGCTGGGCCAATTCCTTTAGGAGGCTGGTCAAGTAGGCCCGGTGCTCTTCCTTCGAGACCATGTCGCCGAACACGGCCTGGTGGGCGTCATACTCCAACACCACCTCATCTGGTCCTCCACCCATGACCCGGCCGGCCTCCAGATACGATCCGAGGTTTGGCTTCTCATCCATGGCGCGCCGTAACGCTCGTTGCCACAGCTCCCCGATCGCCGGGTTCAGGGCGGGTTCGACAGGGGGAACGTCTCTGCGCGGCGGCTCTCCGGCCTGGGGAGGTCGGCTGGCGACCGGCGTCGATACCGGGGAAGGAGGGCGCGTGACCGGCGGTGGTCTGCGTTCCACGCGCGGGTCTGGCTCGGGACCATCGCCGCGCGCGCTCAGTGCCTCGACCCGTTCGATGAGCCGCTCGATCGGCTCCAACGCCATCACGCGGGTGGCTTTCACCAGGGCCATCTCGAGCGTGAACGGGGGATAAAACGCCGCGCGAATGTCCTCTTGGGCCTGCGCGAACACCGCAAAGAGCCGTTGCAACTCATCGAGCTCGTACGAAGCGGCCGTCGCCGTGAGTCCATCGACCTCTTCCTTGGGCAAATCGATTACCGCGGCGGGATCGCCCCCCAGCTTCACCAGGGTCAGATGGCGAACATATTCGACCAAATCGGCGCACAGCAACTTGACGTCGTGGCCGTGATCCAACAATGACCGCACCGCCGCAATCGCTGCGCCGGGATCCTTATCATGAATCGCCCGGCTGAGCGTCTCGAATCCTTCCCGATCGACCACGCCCAAGACCGCGACGACGTCTTCTTCCCGGACTTCGGGGCCGCCGTACGCCACCACCTGGTCGACCACGCTCAATGCGTCTCGGACACTGCCTTCAGACGCCTTGGCGACCAGCGAGCACGCGCGCTCACCGATGGTGATGCCCTCCTGAGCGGCGATCCGCGCGATCTGCGCCATCATCTCCACACGCCCGACCCTTTTAAAATGAAAGCGCTGACAGCGGGACAGGATCGTGGGGAGGATTTTCTGCGCCTCGGTCGTTGCAAACACAAAGAGCAAATGCGGGGGCGGCTCTTCCAAGGTCTTCAGCAGCGCGTTGAAGGCTGCATTCGACAGCATGTGAACCTCGTCGATGATGTACACCTTGTAGCGGCCCTGAAACGGAATGTACTTGACTTGCTCCCGGAGCTCGCGGATATCGTCCACCCCCGTGTTGGACGCCCCGTCGATCTCCAACACATCGACCGACGTCCCGGCGGTAATATCGCGACACGAGACGCACTGACCGCACGGCATCGCAGTGGGAGCGGGGGAAGCGCTACAGTTCAACGCTTTGGCGAGGATGCGCGCCGTCGTGGTCTTGCCCACACCGCGCGGCCCCGAGAACAGATACGCCTGCGCGAGCCGATTGGACGCAAGCGCGTTGGAAAGCGTCCGCGTGACGTGTTCCTGCCCGATCACCTCGGCAAAGGTCTGGGGACGCCACTTACGGGAGAGGATTTGGTACGTCACGAGGCCCGAAAAAAAAGAAGACCAGGCTGAACTGCGGCACCCAGGAGGATCTCCTTACCGTTGCTTCCTTCCGGACCTGGCGGGGTTCGAAGGCTCCTGTCGCACAGGGCCCGGTCTTCTTTAGCGATCATTGTAACGAAACGAGTCACGACATCGCAATTGGTAAAATACCAACGGCAACTGACCTCGCAGCCTCGGGCCGGGAAAGCGGTCCTGCGTTGCGCAGCCCGCCGGGGGCGGGGAATGGCGGAGAGAGGGGGATTTGAACCCCCGAGGAGGCTTTTGACCCCCTACACGATTTCCAGTCGTGCTCCTTCAGCCGTGCTCGGACATCTCTCCCAACCGCGTTTGCGTAACGCTCCGCGACCGCCGTCTTCCAGCCCCGAGAAGCGAGAACCCTGTCGAAATTCATCAATTCGTCCAAGACGCAGCCCGCAACCGAGACCGCGGATCACGCCGAACTCGTCACCCGCTTTGCCGAGAAGAACTCGCGAAGTACCTGACCGCACGCATGTGCCATGACGTCCCCGATGACGGCAGGGTGGTGATTGAAGCGGCCGGGAGCGAAGAGATCCACCACCGAGCCGCACGCGCCCGCCTTGGGGTCGCGCGCGCCGAAGACCACGCGGTCAACCCGTGCCGCGATGATCGCGCCCGCGCACATGGGACAGGGCTCCAGCGTGGTATAGAGTTCAGCACCGTGAAGCCTCCACCGACCCAACACCGTTGACGCGTCCCGCAACGCCAAGAGCTCGGCGTGCGCCGTCGGGTCGCGATCCCCTTCGCGGCGGTTATGCGCGCGTGCGACCAACTCCCCGCGGACGACGACCACCGCGCCCACCGGCACTTCACCGATCAAAGCCGCTCGCCGAGCCTCGCGCAGCGCACAGGCCATCCACTCCTGCTCGTGCGCGGCGCGCGACACGGATTCGTTATCATCCAGTCCCTGCAAAGCAGGTCATTCTAGACACCGCCCCTTTCAAAGTCAAGAATTTGGCGTGGTCGTGATCCACATTGACAGGTCCGGACGGCGTTCGTATACTCGGCCGCCTTGCCGAATCGCCTGCTGGGAACCCGGTTCACCGTCACGTTCCCCAGCGGAGGCGGAGGTCACCCCCAACGCGGTGAGACACCGATGCCCTCTAGCAGTCGGAGTGAGGACCGATACGACAGCCGGACCCGTTTGAAACTGCCGCGGACCGTGGTCGTCCTTGGCGGGGTGAGCCTGCTCACCGACGCGAGCAGCGAGATGATTTATCCGTTGCTGCCCCTCTTTCTCGCGACCTCGTTAGGGGCCGGCGCCGCCTTTATCGGCCTGATCGAAGGGGTGGCCGAGAGCACGGCCAGCCTCGTGAAGTTGTTCTCCGGCTGGTGGTCGGATCGGCTGGGCCGCCGCAAAGCGATTGTCGTCGGCGGCTATACGCTCTCAGCGTTCGCTCGCCCGCTGGTCGCGCTCGCCGGTTCGGGCTGGCACGTCCTGGCGATCCGATTCACCGATCGGCTGGGCAAGGGCTTGCGGACCGCTCCGCGCGACGCCCTGATTGCGGCCGCGACTCCCAACGCGTCGCTGGGTCGAGCGTTCGGGTTTCACCGCGCGATGGATCACGCGGGGGCGGTCGTCGGCCCGTTGATCGCATTCGCGCTCCTCGCGACGGTGGTCGAGGATCTGCGCGTCGTGTTCGCACTGGCCGCGATCCCCGGCGTGCTCGCCGTCCTTCTCTTGGCGACGCAGGTCGCGGATGCCCCCATCGCCCCCGGTGCGCACACGCGCCCCTCATCGATCAGTCTTGCCCCGTTTCCGTCGCGCTTTCGCGCGGTGCTCGGGGTGGTCACCCTATTTACCCTCGGCAACTCGAGCGACGCATTTTTATTGCTGAAGGCCCACGCGGTCGGGATCAGCGCCTCGGCCATTCCCCTCCTCTGGATCGCCTTGCACCTGAGCAAAGCCCTCAGCTCCACACCAGCCGGGACGCTGTCCGACCGCATCGGCCGCCCCCGACTGATCATCGCGGGATGGCTGGTCTACGCGGCCGTGTATGGGGGCTTCGCCCTGGCGACCGACGCCTGGCAGGTTTGGGCCCTTTTCATCCTCTACGGCACGTTCTTCGGCTTGACCGAAGGCGTGGAAAAAGCGTACGTCGCAGATCTCGCCCCGCCGGAACTCCGCGGAACCGCGTACGGCCTCTACCATGCGGCGGTCGGGCTCGCCGCCCTCCCCGCGAGCCTCTTGATGGGGATCGTCTGGGACCTGCGGGGATCCGCCGCCGCCTTCTCCGTGGGTGCCGGCTTGGCCTTGGTGTCCGCCGGCCTGTTCCTCCTCCTGCTCATGCACCCCGTCACACGAGAAGAGGCTCCCGCCGCACGCTTGTAAAAATCACGACGTTGGAGTAAGCTCGGCGCCGAAGATTGTGCTGCCGGACTCAAGCTGACGACCCGCATGGGGACCGTTCGGACCGTCCGATTCTTTTTATTCCGCGTAACCCGTGGCTGGAGGGACATGGAGCCTCATCGTCTCTTAATTGTCGATGACGAACCCAATATTCGAGAGCTGCTCGCCACCAAGCTGAGCTACATGGGCTATGAATGTCAAACCGCCGACTCCGCGGATCGTGCCCTCTCGCTCCTTGAGCGCCAGCCCGTCCATCTCGTCTTGAGCGACATCATGATGCCCGGCCTGTCCGGGATCGACCTGTTGCAACGGATCGTGCGCACCTACCCGGACGTCGCCGTGATGATGCTCACGGCGGCCGCCGATACGCACATGGCGGTTCACGCCATGAAACTCGGAGCCTACGATTACGTGACGAAGCCCTTTAACCTGGAAGAATTGTCGGTTCACGTGGAAAAAGCGTTGGAGCGCCGTCAACTGCTGATGGAAAATCGCGCGCATCACCGGCTGCTCGAACAGCGTGTGACGGAACAAACCCAGGAAATTCGTGAACACCTCCGTCTCGAGCGACAGCGTCGAGAAGAGCTCCACCACACCTTGAACCTGTTGGAACAGTCCTACCACGCCACGATCGATGCGCTGATCATGGCGCTCGACTATCGAGACAACGAAACCCAGGGGCATACCCAGCGCGTCTCGGTGTACACCCTTGAACTGGCCCGGGCCTTAGGAGTGAGCGGATCAGACCTGGAAACCATCAAGCGTGGCGCGATCCTTCACGACATCGGGAAAATCGGGGTCTCCGATACCATCCTGCGCAAACCGGAAAAGTTGACCGAGCAGGAATGGGTCGAGATGAAGAAACACGTGCAGTACGGCTACGAAATGTTGAAGGACATCGCCTTCCTGCAGGACGCCGCGAAGATCGTGCTGCACCACCACGAGCGGTATGACGGGATGGGATACCCGACCGGAGTCTCCGACGACACCATTTTGTTCGGTGCGCGGATCTTTGTGGTCGCCGATACGTTCGACGCCATGACGTCGGAGCGGCCGTATCGCAAGGCCCTGCCCTATGACCAGGTGCGGGCGGAGATCAACCGCTGCTCGGGCTCCCAATTCGATCCGCTGGTCGTCGACACGTTCCTGGCGGTGCCGAAATACCGATGGGGGGAATTACGGCAAACCGTCGATGAAGAGCTCGCCTTGCGCAAAGCGCGCTGACCTGAGTTAGAGGCCTGTTTCATTTTTCCAGTGCCGCGTGGCGAGATCAACGGCACGCCGTAGTTCCTTCCAGGTCGTCTCGGGAATCCTCATAAAGGCCTCGACCACGAGCGGGTCAAACTGAGCCCCTGCGCAACGGGCCAACTCGGCGCAGACCCCTGCATACGTCGACAACGGTCGGTACGGCCGCTCCGACGTCATCGCCTCAAATGTGTCCGCCACGGCGAAGATCCGCGCGCCCATTACGATGGCGTCACCCGCCACGCGTCCCGGATACCCGGTCCCGTCGTACCGCTCATGGTGATGGAGCACAATCTGGGCCGCGTCCCGAAGGAACGGGATCGATTTGATCATGCGGTAGCCATACTGGACGTGCTTTTTGACGTCGTCCCATTCGGCTTCGGCCAACGCCCCGACCTTGTTGAGGATCGCATCGGCCACTCCAATTTTTCCCATATCGTGAAGCAGGGCGCCGCGGCGAATGGCATCGAGTTCCGGACCGCTCACGGCCAGAGTCTTCGCGATTTCTTCGGCAAAGACGGCAACGCGTTGCGCGTGACCGGCGGGTTCACGATCTCGGTAGTCCAGGGCCACAATGAGCGATTCCAGCGTGGCATCATACGTCTCGCGGAGCGCGTCCACCGTTCCCCGAAGCTGCACACATTTCTCTTGGGCCGTCAGCAGATGTTCTTTGATTTGACGCTTCTGTAGCGCGATTTGATTCTCCATGTCGTGCTGACGGGTGATGGTGGTTTGCCAGCCCTGGTATTTTTCGACCGCCCGCTTCACGCTCGTTCTGACATCATCGAGTTTGAAGGGTTTGATCAAATAATCGGAAGCCCCCAGGCGAATCATCTCGCGGGCGCGCTCGATATCCGACGACGCCGTGATCATCACGACCTCGATCTCCGGAGCGTGGGCCTTGATCCGCCGTAGCAGCTCGATCCCGTCAAAGCCCGGCATCCGAATATCGCTCAAGACCAAGGCAAATTGTCCCGACCGAATCCGGTCCAGCGCGGTGGAGCCGTCCGAAACCACCGCCGTCGCGTAGCCAGCGCCGGTGACCGCTTCGGCCAAGAGTGCTCCGACTGCGGGTTCGTCGTCGACGATGAGAACATGTGGGGTCGTCATCGATCTCCGCCTCACTTCCACAACCCACCACACCTCAATTGTTGTCGAAGGCGCCGATCCCGCCTCCCAGTGTGTCGGGGAACAAGTATATCCTCTCTTCGGGAGAATGGCCTGACAGTCCGCTTCGCGTCGTGTGAGGAGAGAGCCAGTGAGCCGTATGGGGTTGTGGTCGGTGGGGAGCGGAGAACAGTTGCCGAGGTCTCTGGGTACAGAGCCGTACAGATTTGTTGCGCCTACTTCAACTCAAGATCCCAACAGGCGGAGATCCCGTGACTGCGATGCGGAACCCGCGGCTACTCCCATTCGATGGTACTGGGGGGCTTGTTTGAAATATCGTAAACGACTCGATTCACCCCTTTCACTTCATTCACAATCCGATTCGCGATCGCTCCAAGCACCTCATAGGGAAGCCGGACCCATTCGGCCGTCATGCCATCGGTGCTCGAAACGGCCCGCACCGCAATCACGTTGTCGTAGGTCCGTTCATCCCCCATCACCCCGACGCTTTTGACAGGGAGCAAGACGGCAAAGGCCTGCCACATCGACCGGTAGAGACCCGCCCGCTTGATTTCCTCCAAGACGATCGCGTCGGCGTCCCGCAACACCGCCAAGCGATCGGGCGTCACCCGGCCCAGAATGCGGACGGCAAGCCCCGGGCCCGGAAACGGCTGCCGATAGAGGAGTTCCTCCGGCATTCCCAGTTCGGCACCCAACAATCTGACTTCGTCTTTGAAGAGCTCGCGAAGGGGCTCCACCAGCTTGAACTTCATCCGTGACGGCAGCCCTCCGACATTGTGGTGGGTTTTGATCGTGGCCGACGGACCGCGGACCGAGACACTCTCGATCACGTCCGGATACAGGGTGCCTTGGACCAACCAGCCGATGTTGGCATGTTTCGCGGCTTCGGCTTCAAACACGCGGATAAACTCCCGGCCGATCACACGGCGCTTGCGCTCCGGGTCTTCGATTCGAGCCAACTTCGACAGAAACCGGGAAGAGGCATCCACCCGCGTGACGCGAAGTTGCATGGTTTTCCGAAACGTGTCCACCACTTTGGCGGATTCTCCCTTGCGCAACAGCCCATTATCGACAAACACGCACATCAGACGAGGTCCGATCGCCTCGTGGACGAGCATAGCCGCCACTGAGGAATCCACTCCGCCGCTCAACGCGCAGATCGCCCGCTGGCCCTTGAGCTGCTCGGCGAGCGACGCCACCGTCTCTTTACGGAACGACCCCATCGTCCAGGTGGAGGAACAGCCGCAAATGGTATGCACGAACTGATCAACAATGGCCCGTCCCTGCGGCGTGTGAGCCACCTCCGGGTGAAACTGGATGGCGTAGAGCTTCCGGCGAGGATCGGCCATAGCGGCAACCGGCGAATTGACCGTGTGGCCGATCGCGTGAAACCCCGTCGGCATGGACTCGATCCGGTCGCCGTGACTCATCCACACCCGACACGACAGCACCCCCGCATCGGCCGCCTCGTTCTGAATCCCACTGAACAGCCCCTCGCGTTCATCGACCACGAGCTCGGCGTGTCCGAACTCGCGCCGAGCGGCTTTCGCCACACGACCACCGAGCAGCGACGTCAAGAGTTGCATCCCGTAGCAGATCCCGAGGACTGGAATTCCAAGATCGAGTACCCTCCGGTCGATGGTGGGCGCGTTCCGGGCGTACACACTGGCTGGGCCGCCGGAGAGGATGATCCCGCGCGGTTGAAAAGCCTCGATTGCGGACAGGGACGCATGGTGGGGAAAAATCTCTGAGTAGACGCGGCCTTCTCGGACGCGACGGGCGATCAGTTGGGTATATTGAGAACCAAAATCGAGGATGAGAATCTTGTGGGCGACCGTCACGGAGGACGACCGGTCGGGTCGAAACTCGGCGCCACGAACGGAACCACCCGCTGGACTGGGTGCAGACCGAACCGCAGGGGATCGCGCCGTTACAACTCCCATTCTCGTCGGTAGTTGGGAGCTTCTTGTGTCACGACCACGTCGTGGACGTGGCTTTCGCGTAACCCTGCGACCGTCACTTTAATGAAGCGCGCATCCCGCCTCAAATCATCAATGGTACGACATCCGCAATACCCCATTCCAGACCGAAGCCCCCCGACCAACTGATACACCATCTCGGCCAAGGGCCCCTTATAAGGCACCCGGCCTTCGATGCCCTCGGGCACGAGCTTCGCATCGGGACGGCCTTCTTGAAAATATCGATCTTTACCGCCCTTCATCATCGCCCCAAGCGACCCCATTCCGCGATAGAGCTTGTAACTGCGCCCCTGATACAGGATCGTTTCACCCGGGCTTTCATCCGTGCCGGCCAGCAAGCCGCCGAGCATCACCGTGCTCGCCCCCGCAGCGATCGCCTTCGTGATATCCCCGGAAAATTTGATCCCGCCATCAGCGATCACGGGCACGCCCAGTCGGTCGGCCACCCGCGCGCAATTGGCAATCGCCGTTAACTGTGGCACCCCCGCCCCCGCGATCACGCGCGTGGTGCAGATCGACCCCGGACCGATGCCCACCTTGACCGCATCGGCTCCGACCTTGATCAGATCTTCCGCCGCTTGGGCGGTGGCAATGTTTCCGGCGATTAATTCGACCTCGGGGTGTTTGGCCTTCACGGCCTCGACGGTGTCCAGCACGTCTTGGGAATGGCCGTGCGCGGTATCCACCACCAGCACGTCCACCCCCGCGGCAACCAGGGCTTCGACTCGTTGTCGCGAATCTTCTCCCACGCCCACCGCCGCGCCAACCCGGAGCCGTCCCCGGTCATCCTTGACGGCGTTGGGATATTGGATGTTCATTTTGATGTCTTTGACGGTGATAGAGACCTTGAAGCTCAAACCGATCGTTGACGATCGGCAGCTTCTCGATGCGATGTTTCTGCATCAACGCGCTGGCCTGGTCCAGCGTGGTGCCCTCGGGAGTGGTGATCAGCCGGTCCTGCTTGGTCATCACCTCCGTCACCTTCAGGCCCATCAGCGTCTCGAACTGGAGGTCCCGCCGGGTCACCAGTCCCACCAACCGCCCCTCATCCGTGACCGGGATTCCAGAAATGTGATGTCGGCCCATCAACTGGAGCGCTTCGCCGATCGTCCCCTCCGGCGTTATCGTGATCGGATCGGTGATGATCCCGCTTTCAGATTTCTTGACCTTCGCCACTTCCGCCGCTTGCTCCGCCGGAGTGAGCACCCGATGGATGATCCCGATCCCGCCCACCCGTGCCAGCGCAATGGCGAGCGGCGCCTCGGTCACCGTATCCATCGCGGCGCTGACAATGGGAATATTCAACCGAATGCGTTTGGTCAGCCGGGTCACGGTCTCGACATGCTTGGGCAGGACGGCTGAACGGGCCGGGATCAACACCACATCGTCAAAAGTGAGACCTTCTTCAAGATCCCTAGTGAGCATGACCCCTACGTCCGTTGGCGGGAAAGATCCGTTGACGTGTGTGTATCATATTCCCCGTAAACTGGTCAAGCGAGTCGCGGTCTTCGGCTCGGATGATCACCGGTGCCGTTTTCGCTCGTCACCACTGAGGTAGCGCTTGCGAAGTCGAATGGATTTCGGAGTGACCTCCACCAATTCATCGTCGGCAATGAACTCGATCGCCTGCTCAAGGGACAGGCGCCGCGGGGGCACCAAGACCAACGCGTCTTCAGCGGTCGACGATCGGATATTCGTCAAATGCTTTTTCTTGCAGGGATTGACGATCAGGTCGCCGGGCCTCGCGTTTTCTCCGATGATCATGCCCTCATAGACGGGCTCTCCGGCGCCGATAAAGAGCGTGCCGCGTTCCTGGACATGGTGGAGAGCATACATGACGGATTCGCCCGCTTCGAGAGCGATCAGCACGCCCCGATTGCGGCCCGGCATCTCCCCTTTGTAGGGCTGATACCCCGCATACGTATGATTGATGACCCCGGTGCCCTTGGTGGACGTCAGAAATTCGTTTCGGTAGCCAAAGAGGCCCCGGGCCGGAATCTCGAAGGCCAGGTGCACCCATCCGTTGCCTTCGTTGACGAGATTTTTCAGCTCGGCGCGCCTGGGCCCCAGCGCCTCCATCACCACCCCGACATAGGGTTCTTGCACGTCGAGGTAGAGATGCTCCATCGGCTCCAATCGCTCGCCTTCCGCCATCTTATAGATTACTTCAGGACGCGAGACCGCCAGCTCGTATCCCTCCCGACGCATCGTTTCAATGAGGATCGCCAGGTGCAGTTCTCCGCGCCCCGAAACCAGGAACGCATCGGTGTTGGCCGTCTCTTCCACGCGCAGCGCGACGTTGGAACGCAACTCGCGGAACAGCCGCTCACGCAAATTTCGGGATGTGACGAGCTTCCCTTCGCGTCCGACCAAGGGCGAATCATTGACCAGGAACGACATCGAGATCGTCGGTTCCCCAATCGAGAGCGGCGCCATGGGTTCCGGATGTCCGGGGTCGGTCAGGGTCTCGCCGATCTCAATCTCTTCGAAACCTGCCACCGCCACGATGTCTCCTGCGCGCGCTTCCATCGCCTCCAGGCGCTTCAACCCCTCGAACCCATAGAGCTTCGTCACTTTGCCCATCTGAACACGCCCGTCCGCGCCAACCCGCGCCACCGGCTGGTTGACCCGGATAATCCCTCGCGCGATTCTGCCGAGTCCGATGCGGCCGACATACGGGTCGTATTCGAGGGTCGTGATTTGCATTTGCAGCGGAGCCCCGTCATCTCCGGGCGGGGCAGGAATCCTCGAGACGATCGTTTCGAACAGCGGCCGTAGATCACGGCCCTCACCGTTCGGATCGAGCTTGGCTACACCGGTCTTGGCCGACGCATACACCACGGGAAAGTCCAGTTGCTCGTCCGTCGCGTTCAGATCCACAAAGAGATCGAAGACTTCATTGACCACCTCGACCGGGCGAGCCTCGGTACGATCAATTTTATTGATCACGACAATGGGCTGCAAGGACAACTCGAGTGCCTTCCGAAGCACGAACCGTGTCTGCGGCATGGGCCCGTCGACGGCGTCGACCACCAGCAACACACCGTCAACCATGGTCAACACCCGTTCGACCTCACCGGAAAAATCCGCATGACCTGGCGTGTCCACAATATTGATTCGAATCCCGCTGTCCACTCCGGGGCCCGGCTGATACCGTACCGCGGTGTTCTTGGCGAGAATGGTGATCCCCCGCTCCCGCTCGAGTACATTGGAATCCATGACACGCTCGCCCACCGTCTCGTGAGCGGCATAGGCGCCGCCTTGCTGGAGCATGCGGTCAACCAGGGTCGTCTTCCCATGGTCGACGTGAGCAATGATGGCGATGTTTCTGATATCTTCGCGGACCGCGGTCACCGTACTCTTTTTCACAACAGCCTCCAGCCTCATGATAAACAAAAGCCCCAAGACGGAGTCCCGGGGCTGCGCCTATTCTCTGATGAGTTCTGATTAAGGTATCACACGACACGGCATGAGGTCAAGCCAAAATACAGCGGCCTTCGGCATGTCGGGAAACCCTCACGGCACCGCGGGCCCGCCTCGTCAGCTGGTGAAAGGACCGATCTCAGGCACCGTGATGACCCGCGGTCATCGCAGTGGTCCTCCGTTCCCCTGATCATGACGGTCCCGCTGGAAGAGCTGCGGCCGTCGGGAGAGGACACCCGCGACGAGCCAGTCGTACAGCCTCGGCGGCACCCACTTCACCACGCGCATCAACCACCGCATCGGGGATGGAAACACCAGAACCGGAACCCCTCGCCGGATGGCGTCTGCAAGTGAGGTTCCCCCTGTTTTTCGTCTTCCAGCGGGCCAGTTTCATGCTACCAGTTTTTCCTCATGCTGATCACTGATCCAGGACTCCATAAACTGGATGGGTGACTTGTAGCCGAGGGTGGAATGACGGCGTGTGCGGTTG
>JACQCD010000003.1 GCA_016201825.1 Nitrospirota bacterium
TGCTCCGAGGCGAGTGCTTGACTCTGTCCATGCCATTCTTCGATTTGTGCGGCAAGGAAGTCCACCCGATGCCTGGAGTTTTGCGCGCAGGTTTCTCCCTCGACTAGTTGTCCCTGGGCATCCTGGAGTTCGCGATCCAGGATATCAAGCGCGTTTTTTTCAGCCGCGATCTTCGCGTCGATCGCGCTCAGGTCGGTCGAGAAGCGGACTTCCCCGGCGCGATCCCGATCCAGCGCGGTACTCAGCTCGCCGGCTTGAGCGCGCCAGGCCTGATAGCGAGTGGCGGCGGTCCTCAGATCGAGTCCCTTCAGTTGATCATAGGTCTGGCGATACCGCTCGGCCTTTTTGGCTTGACGGTCGAGAGAAGCCAACTGGCGCTTCACTTCGCCGATGATGTCGCGGACGCGCAGCAAATTCTGTTCGGTCGCCTCGAGTTTTCGGAGGGCTTCGGTTTTGCGGATCTTGTATTTGATGATTCCCGCCGTTTCTTCGACCAGCGCACGACGCTCGAGGGGCGAAGCGTTGATAATGGCGTCGACCTTCCCCTGCTCCAAAACGGTATGGCCTTTGATCCCGGCTCCGGTTTCGATGAGGAGGTCACGGATGTCCTTCAGCCTGCACGGAACCCGATTGACGAGATACTCACTCTCTCCGGACCGATAGAGCCGCCGGCTGATGGTCAGTTCGGAAAACTCGCCGGCGACGCTATCGAGTTCCGCCCGCTGCACACCCCCAAAGGTGAGCGACACTTCGGCCAGGCCGGTCTGGACTCTTCGCGCGCTTCCATTAAAGAGGACATCCTCCATCCGGTCGCCGCGGAGGGTCTTGGGTGACTGTTCGCCCAAGCACCACAGAATGGCATCGGCAATGTTGCTCTTTCCACAGCCATTAGGTCCAACGACGGCCGTAATCCCTGGCTGAAACGTGAGGAGAGTCCGTTCGCCGAAGGACTTAAAGCCCGTGATCTCTAATCGCGTGAGTCGCATCGGTCCCTCAAAACAGGTTGGTGTTCCCCGGAATGGGGATTCTATAGCACAGGCTTGTCATGGATGTAAAGTAGAAAAAAACAACTTTTGGCTTTCTTGTATCATTAGAAGAACGCCCCTCCAAGTGCAGACGACCGGTCGCGTTCGTGGTATAGTACGGGCCGTGGTCCCAGAAGATCCCCAACGCGATCCAGATGCCACCAGGATGACTCTCTCGTGCCCTGGTTGTCACGCGCAACTGGTGGTTGACATAGAAACGGGCACGGTGCTCTGGCACCAGCCGCCTCCCGAGCCGGCGCAACCATCGCTGGGCGACCTCATGAAAAACCTCGAGGCCAAACGGCAGGAGGTGGCCCAACGGTTCGAACGCGAACGGCGCGCCTTAAGCGACCGGGGGCGCGTGCTCGAGGAGAAAGTCAAGGAATCGCTCAAGCGCGTCGATCCAAACAGCCCACCTCCTCTGCGTCCCATCGATCTGGATTAAGGCCGCAGCGCGCGGCGTCCTTGCCGGTTCCCGGAGCGTGTGTTATCTTTCGAGCTCTCGGAGGTCGGCATGTTGCTTCACCAGTGGGATGTCCCGGTCCTGATCGGGTTCGTCGGAGCCTTGATCGGGAGCTTCCTGAACGTGTGTATTCATCGTCTGCCCCGCGGCGAGTCCGTCGTCCGGCCCCGATCCCGATGTCCCGCCTGCTTCTTGCCCATCCGGGCCCTCGACAACGTCCCGGTTCTGTCGTTTCTGTGGCTGGGGGGGCGGTGCCGGCGGTGCCGGGCTGCGATTTCGTATCGGTATCCAGCCGTCGAGATTCTCAACGGAATAGGCTACGTCCTCATTTGGCATCGATTCGGCGCCACGCCGGCCGCCGCGGTCTACGCGGTATTTTTCTCCGCACTGCTCGTCGTCACCTTTATCGATTGGGATCATCAGATTATTCCGAATCGGATTACCTTGCCCGGTATCGTCATCGGGCTGATTTCGGCGGCCACGGTGTTGGCTGGGGGCTTTGCCGATGCCGTATTGGGGGCCGTCCTGGGTGGAGGATTGCTCTATGCGGTGGCGGTGATCAGCGAATGGTTTCTGAAGAAGGAAGGCATGGGGTTGGGCGACGTCAAACTGCTGGCGATGATCGGTGCCTTCCTCGGGTGGAGAGCGGTCCTGGTCACGATTTTCATCGGCGCCTTGACGGGCTCTCTCATCGGACTGGCCCTCATGGCGTTACGGGTCAGACGTCGAGAAGACCCCATTCCGTTCGGTCCATTTCTCGCACTGGGCGCGGTGGCAGCGCTTTTTGCCGGGCCCGAGTTGATTGCGTGGTACCTTCGGTTGGGAGCATAGAACCCCGCGTGCAGCGCTTCTTCGATCGCCCTGGGTCGGTGGTGTGGCTCGGGATTATACTCTGCGTGGCTTTCCTGGTGCTGGTGTTCCACCGTGGGATCGAGCCGGCTTCGCCCGCGGCGCGTCCTCTGACCTTGATTGAGGTCACCGTGGCCGTCGCCCTGGGCGCAATCGGCTTGGCGGTCATCATCGCGCGCCGCTTCGGACGCGGAGGTCGTTCGAGCCAGAGCCCCTCCGAGGATGAACGAGCGGGTTTTGTCATGGACACGTTCCAGCACGTGCTCCAGGAACTCAAGGAAAAGGAAACTGCCTTGGGCCGACTTCGGGCAAAGGCCGAAGCTCGCGCCGAGCGGGTGGAGAGTTACCATGAAAATATCCTGAGGAGCATTGCAAGCGGAGTCATCACGTCCGATTCCCGTGGAATCATCACGACATTTAATGTTGCCGCCGAGCGTATATTGGGCCTTCGAAGCGGTGAGGTCATCGGTCGGCCGTGTGGTCAGGTGTTGGGAGAAACAAGCCCGATCACGACGATGGTCAGTCGGTCGCTCGAGGAGCGGACCCACTTCTCTCGCCAAGAGTGGGATTTTCTTCGAGGAACCGAGCGGGTGTGTGTGGGCTTGAGCAGCGCGCTCCTCCGGGACCGAGCGGAGACCATCATCGGCGCGGCAGTCGTGTTCACCGATTTGACCGAGATCAAGCGCCTGGAAGAGCAGGTCGAATCGGAGCACCGGCTGTCGGTCCTAGGGGAGATGTCCGCGGGAATAGCCCACGAATTCCGGAATTATATGGGCGCCATTCTGGGATGGTCCAAGCTCTTAGCGAAGCAGCTTCCGGAAGGCACCAGTGGTCGCCCGATGGTCGAGGCCATTATGCACGAGTTGTCGATCATGCAACACCTGATCGACGATCTCCTGGGGTTCGGGCGCGACCTCGAACCGCAGCGTCAACCGCTGGAGTTTCGCGAGTTCTTAAAGGAGGCCACCACACTGAGACCATGCCGGCCAGGGATCCAGGTCGGCGTCACGATCGCTCCGGCGGTGCCTCACGAGGTGGAATGGGACCTCACGCTGATGCGACAGGCTCTCAAGAACTTGGTCCAAAATGCCGCTGAGGCCATGCCAGAGGGAGGGACGGTCACCGTCCAGGTCGCGGTGGCGGACGCAAAACCGGCGGCGATCGAATTGGTGGTCGGTGACACGGGCGTCGGCATCCCAGCCCAGTTTATGGACCGGATCTTTCTGCCATTCTTTACGCTCAAAGCGACAGGACACGGGCTTGGACTGGCGCTCGTTCACAAGATCGTCCTCGCCCACCAGGGGAGCATTCGCGTCCGCAGCCATGAGGGAGCGGGCACCACGTTTACACTCACCATGCCGGTGACCGGAGCCACATCGACGGGACACCGCAGCCGGCTGAACCAAGCGGCGTAAGGAACCCTCACTCGATGCTCACCATCTTGATTGCAGAAGACAACGACGGAATGGCCACCATGCTGATGTCGGCCCTGAGGGCTGAGGGATACGAGGTGACCTGGGCACGGGATGGGCGGGAAGCCGTGCAACGATTGCGCGCGCAAAAATTTGATCTGGTCGTGACCGACTTGAAACTGCCTTATAAAGGCGGGTTGGACATCCTGCAGACCGCGAAAGATCAGAACAGCCTGCTCCCCGTGATCGTCATGACCGCACACGGCACCATCGAAACGGCAGTCAAAGCGGTCAAGGACGGCGCGTACGATTTTCTCACCAAGCCCTTCGACCCCGACCACCTGCTGCTGGTCATCGGCCGCGCCCTCGAGAAACAGCGGCTGATCACGGAAAACCTCCTCTTAAAGGAAGAGGCCGCCAGCCAATCCGGGCTTCCGCGCATCATCGGCAAGCACCCCCGAGTCCTTGCCGTCATCGACCAAATTACCAAAGTGGCCGCCAGCCGGACAACGGTCCTCCTCCTCGGTGAGAGCGGGACCGGGAAGGAGTTGTTTGCGCGGGCGCTACACGGATTGAGCCCTCGTCGCGAGGGGTCGTTCGTGGCGATCAACTGCGCCGCCATTCCGAAAGAGTTGCTGGAAAGCGAGTTATTCGGTCACGAGCGCGGGTCGTTCACGGGTGCGACCGACCGCCGGATCGGCAAATTCGAGTTGGCGGATCATGGCACGATCTTCCTCGATGAGATCGGCGATCTCGACCTGGGATTACAGGCCAAACTTCTGCGAGTACTGGAAGGGGAGGAGTTCTGCCGCGTCGGAGGAACCGCGCGGGTGAAGATCGACGTCCGCGTAGTGGCGGCGACCAACAAAGATTTGCGCGCGGCGATTGCACAACAATGCTTTCGGGAGGACCTGTTCTTCCGCCTGAGCGTCGTGCCGATCACCGTCCCTCCGCTGCGCGACCGTCGGGAGGACATCCCCGCCCTCGTCGCCTATTTTCTTGCACACTACTGCCGGGAGCTGAAGCGGCCGCTGAAGACGCTGTCAGAGAGCGCGCGGCAGGTCATGATCCACCATCCCTGGACGGGCAACATCCGAGAACTGCAAAACTGCATCGAGCGGGCCGTGATCTTGACCGACAGCGATGTGATCGAGGAGGAACACCTCGGAATCCGCCAGCAAGAGTTAGGAGAGATCCACGCGCGGGAAATTCCTCTGGAAGGGACGTTACATGAGGTCAGCGCAGCGGCCACCCGGATGGCCGAAACGCGCATGATTCGCAAGGTTCTCAAAAGCACCGGGGGCAACAAAAGCCGCGCCGCGCAGCTTCTCGGGGTGAGTTACAAAACGCTGCTCACGAAAATCAAAGACTATAAGATCGAGCGATCCCACTCGTCCTCTTCGAGTGATCCGGTCGAGGTCATCCCTCCAGCAGCCTAGTCCCTTCGTTCGCGGTCATTCACAGTCGCGCCCGCTGGTCTGAACTCCGGTTCAGGTCGAGAGGGCGCTGTTCATCGCGTCTCTAAGAATTCGCCCTCCCCGCCTTCGGCACGGCTTTTGAAACTACCCACAATCATGACCAGAACAGGTAATCGGCCTGAGCAAGGGTACACCATGCTGGAGCTGCTGGTTGTGCTGAGCATGGTGGCGATTGTAGCGGCCATGGCCTGGCCCCGGATGACGGAATGGCTGCCGCGCATCGAACTCACGGCCGCGACCAACACGCTGGTGGCCGACATTCGCTGGGCGAGGCAGAAAGCCCGGGCCCAAGGACGGGTGCTCGTCATCCGGTTCGACCCCAACGGGCGATGCTACACCGTCGGCGGTGAGACCGGATTCCAACGCGCGGTCCATCTTCCGGTTCCGCTCTCGTTCGGAACCCCGGAGGATCAAGCCTCAGACGGAATTACCTTCCGAGACAACGCGATCAGATTCAGTCCAAGACCCGGCCTTCAGAATAGCTTTGGGTCAGTCAGTCTCCGCACGCCGAGCGGTCAGGCTCGGAAGATCACCGTGAGCATCGCCGGATATTCTTCGTTGGCGGTCTGGGATGGCATGCAGTGGCGATGAGCGAGGACGTATGAGGGGTGCGCACCGGCAAGCAGGGTTTAGCCTCATCGAAACGTTGGTGGCCCTCTGCATCCTGGTTGTCGGCGTGTTGGGTGTGACCAAGATGTTCAGCGAAGGGCGGCGGATCTTTGCAGAGATCGAGCGGCGCCGGTCGGCCGTGTGGTTAGCCCAGGACAAATTGGAGGCAAAGGTGGGCCAAGAGTATGACACGCTGGGTGCTCCAACCAACGGGTCCGAGTGGAGCGAAGGCGGCATGCTGGCTGGACAAGACGAACACGAGGGAATTATGCGGAGCTGGAGGGTAGAGATCGACCGTCCAGCCCCGGGAGTTGCGAACATCTGGGTGGCGACGCAGTGGACCGAGCGCGGGGCACGACGCTCAGTCCTTCTTGTCGGGCTCAAAGCCCGCGGCGATTGACCACGATGAGCGCTCTAGGCCAAAAGGAGTTCCCGGGGCAACAGGGCACGACGCTCGTTGAATGCCTGCTCGCGACTGGGATCGGGGTGGCGCTCGTTGCCATGTTCGTCCACGCGCTCTGGACCCATCAAGCCGCCTATCGTGACCAGCTTGCCCGACTCGATACCACCCAGCAAGCCGACTTTGCCCTTGCCATGATGGCCGATGAGCTTCGTATCGCCGTGCAGGCCATCCATGGTCAAGGGTGTCCCGAACCCGGAGTCCAGGTTCAGAGCGCGCAGATCTCGTTTGCCGCGAATCTCTACGACCACACGACCGAGTTGCGGGAACAGGCCCCCGTGGCTCAGGGCAGTCTTGTGGTGAGGTCCTCATCCGTTTTCGAGGTCAACGATCTCGTTATGATCGTCGGCGTCGGCGATCCGGCCGATCCCTCTGACGACGTAGCCGAATGCCGAGTGATCGAGCAGATCGTCGGTGATCGGGTGACCGTGCGCGGCACGTTGACCCGATCTTACCCTTTGGGTAGTGCGGTCTTCGTGCTCAATCGGATCCGATATTCGTACGATGCTCTCCGTGGCCGATTGATGCGCTCGCAAGATGGGGCGAGTCAGAGAATCGCGCAGGGGGTGAGAGTGTTTTCCATCGGGAGAGAGGGCCGAACCATCGTGGTGAGCCTCGGTCTGCGGGCGTTGAACCCGGCTGCTCCGTCTCCGACGTGGCAACGCCGCATCCTGTTTGAGGATATCCGATGACGGGAGTCCAGGGAAGCGACTTGTTCCCGCGGAAAGAGTATCCCCCGCCCGGGGTCGGGTGGGGCGGGGCTGAGCGCGGAGCCGTTCTCGTGGTCGCCCTCGTGACGCTGGGACTGCTTTCGGTGCTCGGTGGGGCGTGGCTTCGAGTCGTGACCGAGGACCGAGAGACAGTGGTCCGCGAGGAGCGCGAGATCCTCGCCCGGTCTCTGGCGGATGCGGGGGTCGAGCGAGTACTCGCCTGGTTTGCGGACCCGGCGAGCTTCGTTGGCCCGGGCGTCATCCGACAGGCGAGTTCCTGCGCCGCACCGAGAGATCAAGCGGCCATCTTCCGTAAGCGGTGTCTCGGCGCGGGTGGACTTCCAAGTTTCAGAGGCGTTGATGGCTCGTTTCAATTCGTTGGAACGGCGACCAGCCCGGACTTGGTCTACGCGTGGAATACGATCGAGGAGCTCTCGCTCGACTCGATACTCCAGGATCTGAATCTACCCGGGCCGTCCCTCCGATCCCTTGTGTCGACCATCCGCATGGAAATCCGACTCCTCGCCCCACAGAGCCCCGACGCCATCGCGACCATCTTGAGCCGGGCGTCCATCGGCGAGGATGCCACCGCGACCGTCAGGGCCGAATTGATCGATGGACCATGGCGGGGGATCTCTGAGGCGATCCACGCGGGAGCGGGTACTCCCGGATCGATTCCCATTCGCGTCCACTGGGGAGATATCTTCGTCGATGGGCCGCTCGACATGACGACGATCGCGGATCGTCTCCCTCGCCGTGATCCCGATACGATGATCAACGGCCAGCCGTACATCCTCGAGCCCGGAGCGGATCGCTGGCTCGACCTCCGAGCAAGCGGCACGGTCTCCGGGCCGCTTGCTCCAAATGGCCAAAGCTTTTTAGATCCGTATGCCCACGTGCATCAGAATGTCCCCCAGCCAGGCCCCGAGGTCTGGGGATATCGGGCGCTGAAGAGTTATGCGCAACGGCACGGCCGCTATGTGACGACCAGGGGAACCGGTCTCCTCTATGAGAACGATCAAGGTCCGGGGGTGCCGCCCAACGCTGTCTTCACGCCGTCCGGGAACACCAGGTCGGGCGTTCTCTTTATCGACACCCTGGACCAGCAACCGCCTCGGTTGGATAATCTGGAGCAACTCCGCGTGGAGTTCGATTTTGCGCAAGCTGATGCATTTGTCGGAGCGCACCTCGTCATCACCGGCGCTGCGGGTCGGTCGGTGGTGGTGGACACGCCGCCGGAAGACGGAAATCTCTCGGCAGAACCGGCCGTGCGCGGCATTACGCTATCGGGGATCCACTACGTGGGTGCCCTGCTGGTTGCGGGCCAAGTCAGGGTGGAAAACCGCGTCAACGTATTTGGTGCTATCAAAGCCGGCCAGGGCTTCGACGATGTCGGCGGCCTCGAGATCTGGTACGACGGCCGCCTTGCCCAAGGATACCGAAAGGGATTCGCTCCGGTTTTGGTGAAGCCGGGGAGTCGCCGAAGGGTGGTGCCCGAAACCCCGCCCACTGGGTAACCGATTACAGAGGTGTCCTCCCGCCTACCGGCTCCACGCCCTCCAAGCATTTCTTAGGTCAAAATAACCAAACGATCTTAACTACTTCTGCACAACGTCGCCCTGGCATAGCTGATGCAAACTCGTCGTCAACGATGAGTCGCAGGAGTCACAACGTGAAGAGTGAACGAGGCGTCACCCTGATAGAGATGATGGTCGTCCTTGCGATCATCGCGATTGTGAGCGCGGTTTCCGTGCTGAACTCGCAAGGGCTGCTGAACTCCTACCGTGTAAGAGCGGCCGCGCGACAGGTGTTCAGCGATGTACAGACGGCGCGTCTGGGCGCGATCAAAGGCGGGCGGGCGTGGGCGCTGTGTTTTCCCGCAGGCAACCCTGTGGCGGTCACCACGTACACCCTCCGGAATGTTGCGGGGGCCGACACGGCCTTATGCACGGCCGACGACGGCCCTCCGGTGAGAACCACGACGATCGGGAACCCGAGGCTAGTCATTACGAAAAACTTCGCGGCCGCCGCTCTAAGTTTTAATCCCAACGGAACGGCTTCAACGGGTGGCAATCTCGTCACCATCGCTTCGAGCGACGGGGCGCGAACCGTGACCATCAACATCACCACCGGGACCGGGAATCCCAGGATTCAATGAGATGAAAGGGCCGGGCATGCAGAAGCCGAACGGCTTCACGATCATCGAAGTGCTTATCGCGATCTTGATCCTTTCCATCGGTCTGCTGGGGGTTGCGGCGATGCAGACCACGGCGATCCGGGGCAATACGTTCTCCCGTGATACCACCCTGGGAACTCAACTGGCCGAAGAGATGATTGAGCGGATTCGCGTCAACGCGCTCAACGCTCCGGGGGCGTACAACGGGATCGATACCAGCGTGGCGTGCGGTGGCGCCGACCCGGTGTTGGGTGATTGCGTGCAATGGCGGGCGGCGCTCCAAGCCTCGGCGCTCCTCTCGGCCAGGGGTCAGGTGACGGTCGTCACCAACACGCCGGTCCAGGAGAGCACCACGATCAATGTGGTGGTGTCCTGGGGAACGCCGCAACGATCCGTGACGTTCAGCACGATTGTGGAAACATGGGTGAGTTAGGCGCAGGTGGAACGCGGTAACGAGATAAGGGAGGGTGCGGACGTGTCCAAAGGCGAGCGCGGATTCAGTTTGACGGAGCTCCTCGTCGCGATGGGAATGGCGGTGATCGTGGGGATGACGAGTTACGTGGTCTTCCAATCCAGCAACCGCTCCTCGCAGATCCAGGGAGATGTTTCCGACGCCCAGCAGAACGTGCGGGTGGCGATGGAAGAGTTGGCCAAAGGCGTTCGGTCGGCGGGGTTCGGCCTGCCGAACCCGCCGTTCTCCATCACGATTACGCCGACCACCGGAGCCGCCGCCACGTACACCTCGGCGGTGACGATTTCCAACGCCAGCACCGCGCCCGACGGCCTCCTCATCTTGGGAGGTGGATTTAGGGCGGGCACCCTGGCGGGTCCCGGACAGAGCATGAACGGAGTCGATCCAACCTGTAACGCGAGCGGGGGAACCTTTGTCTGCGTTACGGCGGGCGATCGGACGAATTTCTTCGATGCGGGGGGCGTGTTCATCAAGCCCAGGACCGCCATCAACCTGGAGGGTGGCCATTTTGTCGAACTCGCGGCCGCCGGGCACGACTATGTCAACGGGAAACTGAGGCTGGCCGCTGGCTCCCTGGACCGCGATTATGCGGCCAGCACCACGGTGTACATCATCGAGGCGTATCGCTACGACATCAACCCCGCAGCCTCCGGGTGTACGGCGTCCGCTCCGTGCCTCTACCTCACGGATATCACCGGCCTGCGCGGAGGAAGCGGGATCCTCGCCAACAACGTCGAGGACCTCCAACTGGCGTTCGGGGTAGACGTGAACCCACGAGACGGCCGGGTTGACGACGCCAACGCCGACGGAGCCTATACCGCTGCCGATTACGCAAGCAGCCCGGCCGACCCGGCCAGCGTCATCGCCGTTCGAGCCAACGTCGTGGGACGGACGCAGAATACTGATCGGAATGGGCAGACCTTTCGGAGGATCTGTCTCGAGGATCGTACGGCGGACGCAACCTGTACCGGCGCGGCGGCGGATGGTTTTCGCCGTCGGGTGTTGACGAAGATCATCACGATTCGGAATCCAAAGGCAGCCTAGGGGAGATTGGCGATGAATCTCGACAAGAGCGAGCGCGGTAGCACCCTGATCACGTCCTTGATTCTCCTGATGATCGTGACGTTGGTCGGCGTGATCGCGGTGAATACCGCCACGGTGGACATTCAGATCGCGGGCAACTCCAAACGGGCGACGGGCGCGTTCGAAGGGGCGGAAGCGGGAACCACCCTCTCCGTTCCGATCATCGAGAGCACGATCACCAACGCGGGGGTGTTGACCCCGGCCGCGCCGGTCGGAGTCATCACCGGCCTCGACACGGCGAATCTAGCCAACGAGATCATGACGACCGCGCCGAACGACCCGGACACTGCATCCGGTTCGCCTGACGTATCGATGGCCAATCTCTCGGGGGTATCCGTGAACGTAGATATCGACTACCTGTACACCAACGAGGTTTCGGGCGGGAACCAGAACATGGGGATGGGGTACGAAGGCATCGGCGCCGGATCGGCTGGTGGCGGGGCCGGCGCAATCTATCGGCTGCAGGGAGAGGGGACCTGAGCATAACCGGCTGGCCCGGAAGGAGGGAGAATCATGAAGATCCGACAACAGACGAGATACCGACTGGGATTGATCCTGATGGCTGTGGCGCTCTGGGCATCGCTGGGTTCGGTGGCCTTCGCCGGCGAGTGGACGGAGGGTACGCTGAGCTTCATCGGTGGCCTTGGCGAGAATGGCGGGGCGACGCCCTCGTCCCAGATCGAACTGACGATGAAGGGCGGAAATACGTTCACGCTTGATCCCCAACTGAAGATCGTAGACCGCTTGGGGCACGCGATGACCATCGGTCAGTTGGCGGCCCCGTCCAAGGTCCGTTTCCGCGCTGATGAAGGCGTGATCAGAGAACTCAAGGTCTTGGAGAACTTGCCGCGTTGAAGCGATTTGGCCGTCAGTGGCCGTCAAAGGAGAGAGGAAGGGTGAGATGAAGATAACGCGCGCGCTCGTGATCGGGATCGCTCAGATCGTCTTGGGCGTTGGCTTTGGTCTCCACGCTCAAGCCCAGACCGTGACCGACTACACGGCCATCCCACCCTTTGTGGGCAACGCCAACGCTCCGAACGTCCTCCTCCTGCTGGATAACTCGGGGAGCATGAACGATCGGGCGTACGTGAGTCCAGCCGCGTATAGCGCCACCACCGAATTTGGCGGGTACTTCGATCCCACCCAATGCTACAGCTATGCCAGCAACACGTTCAGCGTGGCTGGCACGACCAGGCCCTGCGGGACAGCGGGGAATTGGGATGGGAATTTCCTCAACTGGCTGATGATGAGCCGGATCGAGGTGGCCAAGTGGGTCATGACCGGGGGGAAGTGCACACCCAGGAGCGGGACCGGCAACTGCGACGCGGCCACGAATTCAAAGCTGATCTTCGAGACCGCCCCGTCCTTCTCGGTCAACAACGTGACCGCCGACGGCGTGACCCCATTTTCCGGCACCCGGTGTTTTATCAAGGGGTCCGGTAGCCTCACGGTCAAGAATACGAACTGCAGTAGCGCCACGACGGGAACGTATACCCTGAACGTCAAAGTCGCGGGGACCGCCACGGGCGTGATCCAGTCGGTGGGGAATAAAGCCCGTTTCGGTCTGATGGAGTTCAAGGGTTCTGGCGACGGGGGAAAGGTCCTGGCGGACGTCGGCAGCAATACCGTGAGCATGATGAACGCCATCGACACGACGGTTGCCGCCACGTGGACGCCGCTCGGCGAGTCGCTCTACGAAGCCAGCCGCTACTTCGCGCAGGTTGCACCTGCGTACACCAATTCGGATTATTCCTATACCGTCGCTACTCGGGACCCCTATTACTTCGATTCGAGCTGGCTCAGCACGCCCCAGGTTGTCCCGTGTTGTAAGAGCTTCGTGATGATCTTCACCGACGGCCAACCGACCCAGGACTTGAACATTCCCAGTGCCATGCAGGACGTCGCGCATACGGCCGCCAACCACGCCGCGACCGGCCATCACAGTCTCTGCGGCGCGTACTATGGCGGCGGGTCGAGCGACCCCTGTCTGTACAATGGGTCGCATTACCTCGATGACGTGGCGTACTGGGCGCACACCACGGACCTGCGCCAGGCCAACATTCCCGTGATCAATGTCGCGGGTAAGGACCTGCCCGGGATGCAAAACCTCACGGTGTACACGTTCTACGCGTTCGGGACCGGATCGAACCTCCTCAAAGACGCCGCGAAGACGGGTGGCTTCACCGATCTGAACGGCGATGGCCTCCCCGGTCCGGATCCCAAGGAATGGGACGACAATGGGGACGGGGTTCCCGATACCTATTTCGAATCGGCCGACGCTTTCGACATGCGGGACCGGTTGCTCGCGGCGATCACCGATATCCTGAAGCGCAGCGCGTCCGGGACCTCCGTCTCGATTCTCGCGACCTCCGAACAAGGGGACGGCGCCCTGTACCAGGCCTATTTCTACCCCAGCAAGTTCGAAGGGATCAATGAGCTGCGATGGTTGGGCTATCTCCGGGGCCTCTTCGTCGATACTTATGGGAATCTGAGAGAGGACACCGACCACGATGGGAAATTGGTGCTGAAGAACGATCGAATCGTCAAGATGAACCTCGATCCGGCCACCAACCTGGTCAAGGCCGATCTCTACAACGATACGAACGAAGACGGGGTCGCCGACACCGCGGTTCCAGTCTTGTCGGTTGGACTGGATAGTATCGAGTCCCTGTGGGAGGCCGGAAAGCAGCTTGCCCTACGGGACGCAAGCGCCCGAACGATTTATACCTGGATCGACTCCAATCGCGATGGAGTGGTGGACAACGGCGATTTTAGCACTCTCACCGGAGAGGCCCTGTCGTTCGCCAATACCAACGCGGCAACGCTGAAGCCATACCTCAGGGGGGCTTCGACGACAGAGGCTTCAAATATTATTGACTGGATCCGAGGCGTCGAGGTCTCGGGGTACCGTGATCGATGCCTCACGATCAGTGGGGCGCCGGTTGAAACCGGCTGTACCGGCAACCAACGGGTTTGGAAACTCGGGGACATCATCTCGTCCACGCCCACGGTGGTGGCCGCGCCGAAAGAGCAGTACGACCTAATCTACGGCGACACCACCTACACCGCATTCCGCAAGGCGTATGTCAATCGCCGCAACGTCGTGTACGTCGGCGCCAACGACGGAATATTGCACGCGTTCAACGCCGGGATGTTTACCTCGGGGGACGACTCCACGACCGCGGGCGTGACCGAACGGGTTCGGTTTCAGGCGAACCCCTCGACCGGAAGCGGGTGGAGCGTTGGCTTGGGGGATGAGTTGTGGGGCTTCGTGCCCTACGATGATTTGCCCCACCTCAAATGGTTGACTCAAAGCAGCTACACCCACGTTTACTACGTCGATTTGAAGCCCAAAGTAACCGACGTCCGCATCTTCAACGACGCGGCCACCGGCGTGAGCGGGTTGACCAACGGTCAGACCGGGGTGTCCCATCCCAACGGCTGGGGCACGATCCTCATCGTGGGCCTGCGGTACGGGGGGGGGGCGATCGACGTCGATCTCAACGGAAACGGGACGACCACCGACGCGGGGGAAAAAGCCTTCCGGTCGTCCTATTACGCGCTCGACGTCACCAATCCGGAAAAACCGCCCCGGCTTCTGTGGAGGTTTACGGATTCGGGGCTCGGGTTGACGACGTCCTACCCCGGAATCATGCACTTCAAAGCGTCGGGCGTGACGACCGAGAAATGGTACATGGTCGTCGGCTCGGGGCCCGACAATCAGGCGCCAAGCAGCACGCTGCGCGGGTATGATGGGTCGAGCAACCAGACCGGAAAAGTCTTCGTGGTGAACCTCCTCAACGGAGCGCTGCTGAACAGCTTTTCCACCGACTCGAACGCATTCATGGGCGATCCATCGGTGGCGGACGGGAATTTCGATTTCAACGCCGATGCGGTCTATATCGGGAACGCGATCAAAAACGCCGGGACGGGAACCTGGACGAACGGAAAGACCTACCGGTTGGTGACCGACAACAAGTCCGATCCGACGGGGACGAACTGGACCCTGTCGACCCTTATCAACCAAAATCGGCCGCTCTTGGTCACTCCAGCGACGTCCAAGGACGACCTGAACAATCTCTGGGTCTTCTTCGGAACGGGTCGCTTCCTTTCCGTGTCCGATAAGTCGAACGCGGATCTGCAGACGATCTATGGGATCAAGGATCCCTGCTGGACGAGAACCACCGCGGGCACGCTCTGCGCGAGTACCTATACCAAGACCGACCTCCTGGATTCAACCAATGTGTTGGTCTCCCGCACGCAAGGGCCTACGCAGGTCAGCGGGAGCACCGCCGCGTGTGGAGGCACGGCGACGTGCGATTTCAATCAATTGGTCAAGACCGCGCGGAGCAAACAAGGCTGGTTTGTCGATCTCTCGTCTGCGACGCCCAGCGAGCGCGTGCTGTCCCCTGGCGCGGTCTTGGGCGGAATCGCCATGTTCACCAGCTTCATTCCGAACTCGGACATCTGCGCCTTATTGGGAGACAGCTTCGTCTGGGCCCTGTACTATGAAACCGGCACGGCGTTTTACAAGCCCGTGATCGGGGACGACGGTACACATATTGATAAGAGGGATACTCTCGGGAAGGGTCTCCCCACCACCGTGGGTCTCGCGATCGGGCAGGAGACGACGGGGTTCGTCCAGACCAGTACCGGAACCATCGTCCAGGTTACCACGCAAAACCCGGACGATCGGAGTCGGGTGATCAACTGGATGGAGGGGACCGGGGGTGGCGGAACCGCTCAGGTCCAAACGATCTATCGACACTTGGTCAAGTAGCTATTGAAACGATTCTACGTATGCCGGGCGGGAGCCGGTGTAACCCGGTCTCCCGCCCGCCGCGTGTGCGCCGGGCCGCGCTTGTGCTCTCCCGGGTCCCCCGATATAATCCCGTCAGGAGGCGCAGACCCGACCACGTGACCGTCCGACTCAGACTGAAAGAAGGCCTGGACACCTCGGTACTCTTCGGGACATTCGATCAAAACCTTCGCGAGGTCGAGGACGCATTCGGGGTCACGATCCGCGCGCGTGGCGAAGAGCTGCGGATCGATGGTGAGCCAAATGCCGTCCGCCGAGCCGAGCGGCTTCTCACCACGCTCGCCTCCCGCCTCCAGCGGACCCCCAAGCTGCAACCGGAGGATATCGCGGACGTGATCCGGTCGGCCCGCCGGCGCCCTGACGAGGCCCAGGAGGTCGGTCCGGATGAGGGCGCGGTCAGGACGAAAAAGCGGGTACTCACTCCGAAGTCACCCCATCAGCGCGAATACCTCGAGGCGCTCAAGACGGCGGACATCGTAGTGGGCATCGGACCGGCCGGCACGGGTAAAACGTACCTCGCGATGGGCATGGCGGTCGCGGCGCTGACCAAGCGAGAGGTGGCCCGCATCGTGCTCACTCGACCCGCGGTCGAAGCGGGAGAAAAGCTCGGATTTTTGCCCGGAGACATGTACGCCAAGGTCAACCCGTATCTCCGGCCGATGTACGACGCGCTGTATGACATGATGGAGATGGAGCAAGCCAACCGCCTGGTGGAGCGTGGCGAGATCGAGATCGCGCCCCTCGCCTATATGCGGGGACGGACGCTCAACGACGCGTTCATCATCCTCGACGAGGCGCAAAACGTGACCCCCGAACAGATGAAGATGTTTCTGACCCGCCTGGGGTTTCGATCGAAGGCGGTGATCACCGGAGATATCACCCAGGTCGACCTGCCCGCGGAGAGCCCCTCCGGCTTGATCGAGGTTCAAGCGATCGTCCGCGACGTTCCCGGTATTGCCTTCGTGTATTTCGACGACCGCGATGTCGTCCGGCATCGATTGGTCCAGGAGATCATCAAAGCCTACGAGCGGTATGAAAGCCGAAGCGGCGCAAAGCGCAAGCGGTAACCACGGCGGATGATCCGCGTCGCGATCTCCAATCGGCAACGCATACTCATAGTGAACATCCCCCACCTCAGGCGACGGGCCCGGCAGGTTCTGCTCGAGATGGGATTCGTCAAGGGAGATCTCAGTCTGGCGTTTGTTAACGATGGTGACATGCGCGTGCTGAACGCGACGTACCGCTCGATCGACCGTCCCACCGACGTCCTGGCGTTCGCCATGAGCGAGGGGCCGTTTACCGATATCAATCCCGGAATCTTGGGCGACGTCGTGATCTCGACCGAGACCGCCCTCCGTCAGGCCCGACGCGCCGGTCGGGATCCCGACGACGAGATCGACGCGTTGCTGGTTCACGGGGTACTCCATCTCATCGGCTACGATCACGAGCGTTCTCGATCCGATGCGCGCGTCATGCGGGCGCAGGAAAGGCGGCTCCGACACATGTTGCACAACACGGGGTAGCGCATGTCATTGTGGGATCGTGTCTCCGCAGGACTGACCAAAAGCCGTGAAACGCTGGCGAGGGGCCTCAACAGCTTACGCGCCCCGGTGCACAAGGGTCGGCAGACGGTGTCGTTTGATGAGATGGAGGCCGCGCTCATCGAAGCGGATGTGGGCGTCAGAATGGCGGATGCCCTGATCGAGGAGCTCAAGCGCGTCCCTGATGTGGATGCCGACCAGGTCCGACAGCACCTGAAGACGCTCATCATCTCGCGGTGTGATCGAGCCCCATCCAGTGCGTTGGCGGAGGGCCCACACCCGCTGGTCGTGCTGTTTGTCGGGGTCAACGGAGTGGGCAAAACGACGTCCGTGGCGAAACTGGCGGCTCGGTACCGGTCCCAGGGACGACAGGTGCTGCTCGCAGCCGGAGACACCTTTCGCGCCGCGGCGGTCGAACAACTCCAGATCTGGGGCGCTCGCTTGGGAGTGGAGGTCATCCACCAGAAGCCGGGGTCCGACCCCGCGGCCGTCGTGTTCGATGCGGTGTCGGCCGCGAAGGCTCGCGATGCGGACGTTCTGTTGATCGACAGCGCGGGCCGACTTCACACCAAACAATCGCTCATGGACGAGCTGGTGAAAATTAAACGCGTAATCGGCCGCGCTTTACCCGGCGCTCCCCATGAGATCCTGCTGGTTCTGGACGCTTCGACCGGCCAAAATGGCCTGGCGCAGGCCCGGGTCTTTCACGAGGCGCTGGGCCTGACTGGGATCGTCGTCACGAAATTGGATGGCACGCCGAAAGGCGGAATCGTGCTGGCGATCGTCGACGAGTTAGGCCTTCCCGTGAAGCTGCTGGGGCTGGGGGAAGAACCGGATGCCTTGGTGCCGTTCGAGGCCACCGCCTTCGCCGAAGGGCTGGTGGGGTGATCCGAATCGGGTATTGTAGGGGCGGGTTTCAAACCCGCCCCTACGGCGCCACGCAGACACCGCGTTTCAAGCCTGCCCCTACGGCGACGGTGGGGACGGAGACTCAAACAGCACGACCTGGTTTTTCCCCCGCCGCTTGGCGTCGTACATTGCCTGATCGGCGCGAAGGAGCAGATCCCCGATATTGTCCGCGTCGTCGGGGAAACTGGCGACGCCCAGGCTGACGGTGAGGTGCAGGGTGTTGCCGCTCACGGAATGGATCGCGGTCTGCCGGACCGCGTGACCGATGCGGAGCGCTTGCGTCTTGGCGTGTCGTTTCGGCGTTTGCGGAAGAATGACGGTGAACTCCTCCCCCCCATAGCGGGCGGCGACGTCGATCGCCCGGATCGATTTGCGAATCGCCCGTGCCGTCGCGACGAGCGCTTCATCGCCCACCAAATGTCCATAGGTGTCGTTGAGTTTCTTGAAGTCATCGATGTCGATCATGACGAGGGAGAAGGGTAATTTGTGCCGCTTGAAGCGTTCGATTTCCTCGGCGAGACGCTCTTGGAAGTAGCGGTGGTTCAGCAACCCCGTCTTCGAATCAGTGATGGAGATACGTTTGAGTTCCTCTGATTTTCGGTGGTATTCCGACCGCTGGATCGCTACCGTGGTATACGTGGCGATCGACGTCAGCAGGTCGAGGTCGTAGGTCGTGAAGGCGTCACCGCTGACTTTATCCGCCACGTTGAGGACGCCGATCGTCTGGTCGTGCGATTGCAGCGGCAAGCTGATGAAGGAACGTGTCCGGTAGCGGGGCCGCTTGTCCCGGAGGACGCGAACATCGGTCTCCAGATCCGCCACCAACAAGGGCTGGCCCTCGGCGAACACCATCCCGGAGATGCCTTCCCCCGGTCGGATCCGGACGGCTTCGACGATTTTGGGGTTGAGGCCTTTGATCGCCTTGATGACGAGCTCATTGGTTTCCGTGTCGAACAGAAGCAGCGACGCCTGCTCGGCTTCGACGCACTCCGTCGACCGGTCGAGGATGATTTCAAATAAATCGCCGACGGCAAGGGCCGAGACCGACGTCCGCATAATACTCGTCAGGGCGGCCAGTCCTTGCTGGCGATCCTTCACTTGCGACCGCAGCCGACTGTTTTCTAACACGACCGAAAAGAGCTCGGTGAACGCATCCAAGATCCTGACGTCTTCCGCCGAGAGGGACGTGTCCAGAATCGCCAAAACCGTTCGGGAGCCGCTGGCCAGGGGAAACAAGTACGCGGAGGCGACGTCAGACGGGAAACCGGCCTGGAGCAGATCGTAGGCGGTATCGCAAAACAGCGGACCACGTATGGAGGCCAAGCGTTCCAGCAGGCCTTTTTGGATGGGGCTGCTGTACGCCTGGAGCGCGTCGCGCTTGACCCCGAAGCCGTCGGCGTACTCGAGCCGTTCGCCGCGGGCGTCCACCGTCAGAATCACCGCGGTATTCGCGTTGAACAGGACGCCAACGGTGTTCAGCGCGAGCCGAAAGAGCGACGGCTGATCGAGCTGGTGTTTGAGATCCGCGCCGATGGAAAACAAGGTCATGAGGCGGGCGGCCGTGGCTTCGTGGCGCTGGCGAAACGTCAGATTGCGCACCAACGATCGACACACCGTCTCCGCCAGCCCGGCTGCGGAGTCGAGGAACGACTGATCCTTGAATTGAATATCCTTCACCAACGTCAGGAGGGTCTGCGTATCGACTCCATAGCGCTGAGCGGTTTCACGAAACGCGAAGAAATCCTCGTAGGATCGGAAGGCTTTGCCGCCGAGCAGGACCAGCGCGACGCCACTTTCATCGGTGATCGGAACCGTAAACGCCTGCAGATTCGCGTGGCAGGTAAACGAGGCGGGGCGACCGGTGGCGAAAGTCCGGGCGACCTGCTGACCGCAATGCGCCTCGCACTGGGCGCGTTGACCAGACCGATCTTGCAGGAGCCCGCAAATCGGGTTGTCTCGGCTCGGCTCGCACAGCGACGTTCGGAGGTCGACGTTGCGCGAAGGCCCGTACGTGATCAGTGACAAGCCCATGGCGTGCGCGAGCCCGTCCTGGGTTTGTCTCCACTGGGCGGATTTTAGGAGTTCGGGATCCATACGTACGAGCACCGGCACAGCGATGAAAGGGCGGAAACGGTTGGAGGGGGACCGTGCTGCCGAAAAGAGCTAACAGTTTATTTATACGCCCTGTTTACTTGCGAAGTCAAGACATTCTAACGAGGAGAGCGTGGTGGGGGCGGAGGGCCTTCCGCGCGGTCCGGCCGTGGTACAATGCCGCCGACCTCGATGGGGATCGGTGATGGGGACATCGTTCAAGCTCGTCTCGGACTTTAGCCCGCAGGGCGATCAGGTGCACGCGATCACGGCCCTGAGCGAACAGGTTCTCGCGGGAGCCCGCCACCAGGTGTTGCTCGGCGTCACAGGATCGGGCAAAACCTTCACGATGGCGAACGTCATCGCGCGGGCGCAGCGTCCGACGCTTGTCTTGGTGCACAATAAGACGTTAGCGGCCCAACTCTATCACGAGTTCAAGACCTTCTTCCCCGACAACGCGGTCGGCTATTTCGTGAGTTACTACGACTATTACCAGCCCGAGGCCTACCTCCCTCAAACCGATACGTACATCGAAAAAGACACCGCGATCAACGACGCGATCGATCGGATGCGCCACGCCTCCACCAGCTCGCTCTTCGAGCGAGACGACGTCATCATCGTCGCCTCCGTCTCGTGCATCTACGGGTTGGGCTCGCCGGAAGCGTACCACGGGATGCTGCTGGCGCTCGAGGAAGGAATGACGATCAGCCGAGAGGAGCTCTTGGCTCGTCTGGTGGACATCCAGTACGAGCGGAACGACATCGACTTTCATCGCGGCACGTTTCGGGTGCGGGGCGATGTCATCGACGTCTTTCCCGCATCCGCGGAGGCGCACTCCATCAGGATCGAGCTCTTTGGCGACCAGATCGAATCCCTCGCGGAGATCGATCCCCTGCGTGGCCAGGTGGTCCGTAAAGTGCCCAAAGCGCCGATCTACCCGGGGAGTCATTACGTCATTCCCCCCGATCGGATGGACCGGGCGCTCGCGGGGATCGAAGCGGAGCTCCAGGAACGTATCGCGTCCTTTCGACAGAAGGGGCAACTCGTCGAGGCCCAGCGGATCGAGCAGCGCACGCACTTCGACTTGGAGATGATCCGCGAAATCGGGTTCTGCCAGGGCATCGAGAACTATTCGCGTCACCTCTCGGGCCGCGCGCCGGGAGAGCCCCCTCCGACGCTCATCGATTATTTCCCCCGGGACTTCCTGCTGATCGTGGATGAAAGCCACGCCACGATTCCTCAGATCGGCGGGATGTACGAGGGCGACCGCGCGCGCAAGAAAAACCTCGTGGAGTATGGATTCCGGCTCCCGTCCGCGTTCGACAACCGCCCCTTGACGTTCAGCGAGTTCGAACGACTGGTCCACCAAGTCATCTACGTGTCGGCCACCCCCGGTCCGTACGAACTGGAGAAGGTCGGGCACCGGGTCGTCGAGCAACTCATCCGTCCCACCGGCCTCATCGACCCCCCGATCGACGTCCGACCGGCGACCGGGCAGGTCGACGATCTCCTGGGTGAACTCCGTCGGCGGGTCGATCGGGGCGAGCGCGTGCTCGTCACCACCCTCACCAAGCGGATGGCGGAAGACTTGACCGATTATTACCGAGACCTCGGCGTCCGCGTGCAGTATCTCCATTCCGAAGTCGAGACGCTCGAGCGAATGGAGATCATTCGCGAGCTGCGAATGGGCAAGTTCGACGTGTTGGTGGGCATCAACCTGCTGCGCGAAGGACTGGATATCCCCGAGGTCTCGCTGGTGGCAATCCTGGACGCGGACAAGGAAGGATACCTGCGGTCGCGGACCGCGTTGGTGCAGACCTCCGGCCGAGCCGCGCGGCACATCAACGGTCACGTCATCATGTACGCGGACGTGGTGACCGGCTCCATGCGGTGGGCCATCGAGGAGACCGCGCGCCGCCGCGCAATCCAAGAAGCGTACAATCGCGAGCACGGCATCACGCCGCTCTCGATCCAAAAGGGCATTCCGAAGACGCTGTACGAGGCCAGCGAGGCGGACTATGTGACGGTGCCCATCGCGGCGGAGGCCGAGGCGCCCTACGTCCCGCGGGAGGAGCTACCCGCCCTGCTCAAGACCCTCGATCGGCAAATGCGGGATGCCGCAAAACGGCTGGACTTTGAAACAGCGGCTCGCTTGCGGGATCGGATCGAAGCGCTCAAAGAAACGGCGCTGAGCGCATAAGCCCTGCCCGAGCGCCGAACTGCTTAAGCTTGCCGGTAGATATACACGCCCATCAGGATCCCTATGATGCTCAGGAGGTTGATCTTGAGGGCGGCGCCGAAGGTGAACGTCAGCAGATAGAGATCCACCGTGGCCGGAGCGGTGATGCCGATCGGGACATTCTGTAGGAACAGGGCGCTGATCGGGCCGGTGGGAGCGATCGCGCGTAGAATTTCAGCGACCACTCCGCCGAACAACCCGCCCACGAGCACAAAGAATACCAGCAGCCATGGCGTCTTACGGAGGATAGCCATTAGGTGTATTTTACCAATCGCATCCTCACGAACCCAGCGACAGTACCGTGTTGACCCCGCCTTGTCAAGGCGGCAGTCGTGCCGATGGCGAGATGCCACTGCTCGGGACTAGCGCGAGCACCGCCGTAAGCCGTGGGCGAAACCCGTTGATTTGGGCCGCGGCGGAATGCTACGATAGCGCACTTCGCTTGGCCACGCGGGCGGTGGAGAACGATTCTGATTTTGCGCCGTCGGCGCAATGCACGTTGCTGCGCGACGTGGGCGGGAAGGTGATCTGATCGAGAGGTTGCGCCGTCGGCGCAATGCACGTTCGGAGGGGGCTATGCGTTCCGTCATCATCCTGGGCTCGGGCCCGGCCGGGCTCACGGCGGCCTTGTACACCGCGCGGGCCAACCTGTCGCCGCTTCTCATCGAGGGCACCCAGGCCGGCGGGCAGCTCACGATTACCACCGACGTCGAAAACTATCCGGGATTCCCTAAAGGGATTATGGGGCCGGAATTGATCCTCGAGATGCGGGCCCAAGCCGAGCGGTTCGGCACCGAATTCGTTCGTGGTGATGTCACCAAGGTCGCGCTGGCCGGGCCGCCGTTTCGTCTCTGGGTGGAAGGGAAGACCGAATATCAGTGCGACGCGTTGATCATCGCCACCGGCGCGTCCGCGAAACTCTTGAGCTTGGAGTCGGAGCGACGGCTCATGGGGCACGGCGTTTCGGCCTGCGCCACCTGCGACGGGTTCTTTTTCAAAGACCGGCGGGTGATCGTGGTCGGTGGGGGAGACACGGCGATGGAAGAAGCAACCTTCCTCACCAAGTTCGCGTCCCAGGTGACCATCGTGCACCGGCGCGGTAAACTGCGGGCGTCCAAGGTGATGCAGGACCGGGCGCGGAAAAATCCCAAGATCGACTTTGTGTGGAACAGCGCGATCGACGACATCATCGGCGTCGACCGCGTCGAGGCCGTCCGGTTGAAACACCTTCAAACCCAGGCGATCAGCGAGCGACCGTGCGAGGGCGTGTTCGTGGCGATCGGTCACCAGCCCAACACGCGGCTGTTCCAGGGCCAGCTGGCGATGAACGAGGTCGGCTACCTCGTCACGACGCAGGGGACGAAGACCAGCGTCTCCGGGGTGTTTGCGGCCGGTGACGTGCAAGACCCGGTGTACCGCCAAGCCGTCACCGCCGCTGGCACGGGATGCATGGCCGCCATCGATGCGGAACGGTACTTAGAAACCAGGCACGGGTGAAGGCCCTCGATTCGAGGGGTCCCGCCTGAGCTCGCCGGCTGCCCGGTCGGCGCCACCACGGAGGCATATGGCCGAACTCAAAGATCTGAACACGCTCCGTCGGTTCGCGATGGAGAAAATGCAGAAGGTCGGTCTCTTCGAGACCCCCCGATTGTTCTGCGATCTGTACTGCCTGGAGCCAGGCCAGGCCCAGAAGGCCCACAGCCACGGAGAGGCGGACAAAGTGTACTTGGTCGTCGAAGGTCGGGCCCAGATCCAGGTCGGATCGGAGCGATTCGACGTCGGGCCCCAGCAGGCGGTGCTGGCTCCGTCGGGGTCCGATCACGGCGTCGTCAACCCGGGTCCGGGTCGCGCGGTGCTCTACGTTTTGATGGCGCACACTCCTGCGGGCGGCGGGTCCACGGCCAAGCCGGCCCATGACCACGACCACGGGCATTAGGACGAGGCCTCAGGCAGTCGCCGGAACGCGGAACTTCGGGTATGATTCCACAGACCTGCACGATGACCTACATGACAAGGCCAGGGAGGGCTCATGACGGCACGGGACGGCATGGAGATGGGGCGGTGGATGGCGGGAATACTGATGGTCGGCCTCTTCACGGTCTCGGTGGCGGAGGGTGGCTCGGATCCGTTGGCCGAGGGGCAGGCGCTTCAGGCGCAGCGGAGCTACGGTCAGGCCGCGGATGCCTTTCAACGGGCGATCGCCAAATCTCCCGGCGCGGCCGAACCCCATTATCGATTGGGCCAGGTGTATCGATCGATGGGCCGTCAGGAGGACGCAGTAGCGGAGGCCAAGAAGGCATTGGAATTGAAGCCGACTTTCGGGGAAGCCCACGTGTTGTTGGGTCAGTTGAGCGAGGAACAGGAGAGCTGGAGCGACGCCATCGCGGAGTATACCAAGGCGATTGATGCCGGAATGAAAACCGCCGAGGTGTACGGCCGACTCGGGAAGGCATATGGCCACACCCGGGAGTACGAGAAAGCAATCGGGGTCTACCGGCAGGCGCTGGCCCAGGAACCGGGCGATCTCGAAACCCGGTACGAGTTCGGCAATACCCTGGCCGAGATGGGGCGCGATGCCGAAGCGCTCGCCGAGTACGATCAGATTCTCACGCGGGATAAGAATTTTTACATGGCCCATTTCCAGAAGGGCCTCGTCTATAAAAAGCAGGACAAGCTGGATTTTGCGGAGCTGGAGCTCACGACCGTGCTCACGGCCAACCCCGAAATGGCCACCGCGTTCTTTGAACTCGGTCAGGTGTACGCGCGGATGGGAAAACCCGGCGCGGCGGCGGCGGCCTATCGAGAAGTCGCTCAAATCAATCCCTATGTCGGCAACGTCAACACCCGGCTGGGCGAGATGGCCCTGGCCGACGGGAAGCTCGATGGGGCGATCGTCTATTTCAAGAAGGCCTTGGAGCGAGACAGCGAGCAGTTTATCATCTATTTCCACCTCGCCACCGCGTATCAGAAACGAGGCAACCTGGTCGAAGCGGCCGATGCCTATCAGCAGGTCATCAAGCTCTTCCCCGTGCTGTTCGACGCCCGGTACAACTACGGCGTGGTCCTCTTCCTACAGGGTCGGTTTGACGCCGCGGAGAAGGAGCTGGAGGCGACGTTGAATCTCAACCCGCGGTTTATGAACACGCACTACCAGCTCGCCGTTGTGCAAAATAAACTCGGCAAGAAGCAGGACGCGAAAAAGCACCTTGAGGAATACCTCAAGAACGCGCCGGAAGGCGAGTTCGTCGCAGACGCCAAAAAGCTGCTCCCCTCGCTCTGACCGTCGATGGGCGGCCCGCGCGCTCCGCGCATCGACCCCGGCAAGCGTCGAACGTTTCAGCGGCGCCTCCTGGCCTGGTACCGCGTTCATGGTCGGGATCTGCCGTGGCGCAACACCACCGATCCCTACGAGATTCTGGTCTCTGAAGTCATGCTCCAGCAGACGCAGGTCGAGCGCGTGATCCCCAAGTACCACGAGTTCCTCGAGAAGTACCCGACGGTGGAGCACTTGGCCGACGCGGATGTCGCCGATGTCCGCAAGACGTGGTACCCCCTCGGCTACAACATCCGCCCGGTCCGACTCCACGGGATCGCGCGCGAATCGGTCGCTCGTTACGGCGGGACCATCCCCCAGGACGAAGAAGACCTTCTGTCCATGAAAGGCATCGGCCGGTACACCGCGGGCGCGGTCCGCAGCTTCGCCTTCGGGCTCGACGCGCCGATCCTGGATACGAACGTCGCGCGCGTCCTTCACCGCGTCTTTCTGGCCAAGGGCGATCCCAAACGCTCGACCGTTCGAAACACGCTCTGGACGCTCTCGGCGGCGCTCATTCCTCCGGGGAAGGGCTACGATTTCAACCAGGCCCTGATGGATTTCGGCGCGACGGTCTGCAGCGCGAAGCGTCCCGCGTGTCCCGCCTGCACGATGCGGACGATCTGCAAGGCCTATCCCGCTCAGCGGCCCGATGTCTCCAAGAAACCGAAAGCCCGCGCCGGTCGTTGAAGTCGCCGCGGCCCTGATCGAACAGGATGGCCGCTATCTCATCGCTCGGCGGCGGGACGACGCGGCGTTGGGCGGGTACTGGGAATTCCCCGGCGGAAAGCGGAAATCAGGAGAATCGCTGGAAGCCTGCTTGCAGCGGGAGGTCCGGGAGGAGGTCGGGGTCGAGGTGGCCATCGTCTCACCGTGCGACCGCGGTCTCCATGCGTATCCCCACGCAACCGTCGACATCCGCTTCTACCGCTGTGCCCTGATCGCGGGCGAACCCCGCGCGCTGAGTTGCGCGGAACTCCGTTGGGTGGCCCCCCACGAGCTCGCGGGGTTTCGGTTTCCTCCGGCTAACGCCGCCCTCATCCAACGCCTGATGGCCGAATACTCCCACTGATCGGTGTCGATGATCGACCGAGGGTGGGCGAAGATCATCCTGAAGCCGCGCCCGTGGCTCCGCATGAACCGTTCCTTGCAACTCGCCCCGCCCTTCGGTATCCTCCGCCCGTGCGCTACGCCCTCGTCCACTATCACGAGCTGACGCTCAAAAAAGGCAACCGCGCCTATTTTCTCCAGCGCTTGGTGAAGAACCTCCAGCACGGGTTGAAGGGCACCGGCGCGGGGCCGATCGAGCGGCCGGAGGGCCGGCTCCTGATCGCGCTGCGGGAGGGGGCGGACGTGGGAGAGGTCCGCGTGCGGCTCGCGCGCACGTTCGGCGTCGCGAATTTCGCGATCGCCCGGTGGGTGCCCCTCGACATGGGGCGGCTCGCCGAAGTCGTGACCGACACGGTCAAGCCCCTCAGTTTTGCCTCGTTTCGGATTTCGGCCAAGCGCGGGAATAAACGCTTTCCGTTGACCTCGAACCAGATCAACGTCGAACTCGGGGCCGTGGTCAGATCGCTGACCGGAGCGCGGGTGGACCTGGAGCGCGCCGAGCTGACGATCTACGTCGAAGTCCTGGAGAAAGGATTCCTGCTTTCGCTCGACCGGACGGCGGGGCCCGGCGGACTCCCAGCCGGGATCTCGGGCCGGGTCGCGTGTCTGCTCTCCGGGGGGCTGGACTCACCGGTTGCGGCGTACCGGATGATGAAGCGCGGCGCGCACGTGATCTTCGTCCACTTCCACAGCCACCCGTTCGTCACGCGCGCGTCGCAGGAAAAAGCGCGCGAGCTGGCCGAGCTGCTCACCAGGTATCAGCACGCGTCGCGCCTCTTTCTCGTGCCGTTCGGCGAGGTCCAGCGCGAAGTCGTCCTCGCCGTGCCGGCCGCCCTGCGCGTGGTGGTCTATCGCCGCCTGATGATCCGCATCGCAGAGGACATCGCGCGGCGGGTCCACGCCCAGGCGCTCATCACCGGCGAGGCGCTGGGGCAGGTCGCGTCGCAGACGCTTTCGAACATGGCCGTGATCGACGCGGCCGCGGACCTGCCCATCCTCCGCCCGCTGGTGGGGATGGACAAGGAAGAAATCGTCCACCAGGCGCAGGCGATCGGGACGTACGAGATCTCAATTCAGCCCGATGAGGACTGCTGCACGCTCTTCACGCCCAAGCACCCCGCGACGAAATCGACGGTGGCCGAGCTGGAGGCGGCGGAGGCCAAGCTGGACGTCGCCTCGCTGGTTCACGCGTCACGCGCTCTCAGGGTCGGCGAGATCAGATGATCCCCGTATCTCAGGTATCCCCGCAGGAAATTGTTCGGAGCGTGACCCGCAACATCGAACGGGTGATGCATGGACAATCCGCGGCCGTTCGGATGGTCCTCGTGGCCTTGGCCGGCGGCGGCCACGTTCTCCTCGAAGATTATCCCGGGACCGGTAAGACCACGCTCGCCAAGGCGTTGGCCCGATCGATCGGCGCGAAGTTCACGCGAATCCAGTTCACGCCCGATCTCTTGCCGTCGGATATCCTGGGCGTGTCGATCTTCGATCAGCGAGACCAGGCCTTCCGCTTCCACGAGGGGCCGATCTTCACGAATATCCTGTTGGCCGACGAGATCAATCGGGCCTCGCCCCGCACCCAGTCGGCCCTGCTGGAGGCGATGGGCGAGGGGCAGGTCAGCCTCGATGGCGCCCTCCGTCGTCTCGACGAGCTGTTCTTCGTGATCGCCACGCAGAACCCCGTCGAATTTCGCGGGACGTATCCGCTCCCCGAAGCCCAGATGGACCGCTTTGCGATGCAGCTCGGCCTCGGCTACGTCGCGCCGCACGACGAGGTGGGCATCCTGTCGGCCCAGGAGAAAAGCCACCCGATCGACGGCCTCACGGCGTGCGCGAGCATGGACGACGTCCTCAGCCTGCGGCGCCGCGTTGGGGACGTCCGGATCAGCGAGGAGTTGAAGCGGTACATCGTCGACCTCGTCGGCGCCACGCGGTCGGCCTCGGGGGTCCAGCTCGGGGCCAGCCCGCGCGCCTCCCTCTCCTTGATGAAGGCCGCGCAGGCACTGGCGTTGTTCGACGGGCGGGAGTTCGTGACCCCCGATCAGATTCAGGAGCTCGCCGTGCCCGTCATCGCCCATCGGATGGTCCTGGACCCGCAAGCCCGGTTTTCCGGCGTGACGGCGCGCGGGATCGTCGAGGATGTTATCAAGGCCGTTCAGGTTCCGATTTAGGATCGGGTGAACCGACTTCGCTATCGTGCCTTCTGTCTCGTGTCCTCGCTCGACGCGTGGATCGGGCGGCGATTCACGCCCGCCGGTCTGATTGTACTGGGCGGGCTCGTGATCTCCGCAGTGCTGGGAATCGATACGAATCAGACCGTGGCGTATCAGGCGTTCACCTTCCTCCTCGCGTTGCTGGCGATGGCGATGCTGAGCGCCGCGTTCGCGCGGCCGCGGTGCACGGCGTCCCGCGTGCTCCCGCGGTTCGGCACCGTCGGAGCGGAGCTCGCGTATCGGATCGTGGTCACGAACCGGACGCGACGAACCCAGCGCGGCCTGTTGCTGCGCGATACGGTGCCGCCGGCCGTTCCCTCGTTCGACGCATTCCTCCACACCCGCGAGCCGGGCGGCGGGCGCCGCAATTGGTTCGACCGCACGGTGGGCTATCCCCGGTGGTCGTGGCTGGTGGCCGATCACCGAACGGCCGACGTCCGAGAGATGCCGCTCGGCACGATGCCCGCCGGGGAAGCGATCGACGTCCGCGCCGTCGTCACGCCGCGGCGCCGGGGGCGCCTGCAGTTCACGGGGGTGGCGATCGCCCGGCTCGATCCGTTCGGACTGTTCAAGTCGTGGACCACGCTTCCGGCAGCCCAATCAGTCCTGGTGCTCCCCACACGCTACCCCGTGCCCCCCGTCGCGCTCCCCGGCGCCAGGAAATACCAGCCCGGCGGCGTGGCGCTCGCGTCCGCGGTGGGCGAGTCCGAGGAGTTCGTCTCGGTGCGCGAGTATCGGCCGGGGGATCCGTTGCGCCGGCTCCACTGGAAAAGTTGGGCCAAGACCGGGACGCCGATGGTCAAGGAGTACCAGGACGAATTTTTCGTCCGGCACGCCCTGGTGTTGGATACCTTCGGGACCGTCGGATCCGAAGATCGGTTCGAGGAGGCCGTGTCCGTCGCCGCCTCGTTCGCTTGCACGATCGACACGCAGGAGTCCCTGCTGGATCTCCTGTTCGTGGGGCCGGAACGGCAGTGCTTCACGGCGGGGCGGGGCCTCGGCGGGACGGACAAGATGCTGGAGATTCTGGCGTCGGTGAGCCTGTGCCGTGACAAGCCGTTCAGCGTATTGCACCGCTCGGTGGTCGATCATCTGTCTTCGGCGAGCGGCTGCATCTGCGTGCTGCTCGCGTGGGATGACGCGCGACGGGCGTTCGTCCGTCACCTCCGAACGCTCGGCGTGCCGCTGCTGGTTCTGGTTGTAACGGACGCCGACGTCTCGGCCCCGCTTGACCAGGGGCCGATGAGCGATCAGCCCGAGTGCGTCCATCCCTTGCGGGTCGGCGCCATCGCCGAGGGCCTCGCGGCGCTGTGAAGACGACCCCCCTGCTCCTCGGCGCGGCTGTCCTGTTCTGGGGGTGGCACACCGATCTCCTCCCGTTTGCGGCGACGATCGCGCTGCTCCTGGAAGGCTCGCGTCTCGTCGCGTGGCGATGGAACGTGGCTGCCGGCGATTTTCGCCGGGTCGCCGACGGCTGCGCGCTCGTGTTCCTGGCGTTGGCGGTCTATCTCTATAGCGCCAATCAGACCACCAGGGCCATTCTCACCGTCATCCAGTGGCTCCCGCTCGTGACGCTTCCCTTGGTGGCGTTGCAGGTATACAGCATGAGCGACACCATCCCGCTGAACACGGTCTTCCTGAGTCTCAGACGAAAGGCGGCTCCGACGCCCCCGAGGCCGTGGCGGACCATCAACCTCGCGTATCCGTACCTCGTCCTGTGCCTCGCGGCCGCCGGCGCCGCGAACGTCCGGGGCGCCCGGTTTTACCTCGGGTTCTGCCTGCTGTTGGCCTGGGCATTGTGGCCGGCACGGTCCCCACGCGATTCCGCGCTGGTCTGGGGAGGATCGTTGGCGCTTGTCGTGCTGGTCGGATACGCGGGGCACGTCGGGCTCCACGATCTCCAGCGGCATGTGGGAGACCGATTCGTCGCCTGGTTCACCCCGTCTCCCATTGGCGAAGCGGACGCCGCGCGGACCAGGACCGCGATCGGCGAGATCGGCGCCCTCAAACTCTCGGATCGGATCGTGTTGAGGGTCGAGCCGGGCCGGGGGAGCCCGCCGCTCCTTTTGCGCGAAGCGAGCTACACCGTCTACGCCTCATCGACGTGGTGGGCCGCCCGCGCGGCGTTCGAGTCGGTGCGGCCGGAGCGGGACGGAACGACGTGGGCGCTCACGGACGATGTCGCCTCGCGCGAGGCCGCGACCATCTCGGCCTATTTGAGAGACGGCCGGGGGTTCCTCGCGCTTCCGACCGGGACGACGCGCATCGAATCGCTGCCCGTGACGACGATGGAGCGCAGTCCGTTGGGCGCGGTGCGGGTCGACGGAGGCCCGCGACTCGTCGCCTACCGCGTGCGCGCTGGTCCCGCGTCGTCGCTGGACGCCCCGCCCGGTCCGGCCGATCTGGCGGTCCCCCCGGCCGAGGCGTCCGCCGTGGCCCGCGTCGCTGGGGAGCTCGATCTCGCGTCGAAATCCCCCGCGGACATGCTCGACACCGTCGCCGAGTTCTTTCGGCAACGTTTCACCTATTCGACCTACGCGTCGTTGAACGCGGGCGACCGCGAGCCGGGCGCGACCGCACTCGGCGATTTCCTGCTCCGATCCCGATCCGGCCACTGCGAGTATTTCGCCGCCGCCACCGTGCTCCTCCTCAGAGCGGCCGGCATTCCGGCCCGGTACGCCACCGGCTACTCCGTCCAGGAATTCAGCCGACTGGAGAAGGCGTACGTGGTCCGCGACCGGCACGCCCACGCCTGGGCCCTGGTCTACCACGACGGCGCGTGGCGCGACTTCGACACCACGCCGCCCGGCTGGGTCAACGCCGAGCAGGCTGCGGCCTCGATCTGGGAGCCCGTCGCCGACGCGTGGTCGCGGGCGGCCTTTCTCTTCACCCGCTGGCGGGCCCGGGAACGGACCGGCGGGGTGCCCGACGGGCTGGCCTGGGTCCTGATCCCGCTCCTCATCCTCCTCGGGTGGAGGCTATACGCAAAGAAGCGGGTGGCGCGGCTCAAGACCACCGCCGCCCCGCGCGTATTGATCACGCCCGGCGCCGATTCCGAGTGGTATCGGATCGCGAGACGCCTCGAAGACCTGGGGATGCCTCGCCAGCCCGGGGAAACCCAGTCGCGCTGGGTCGCGCGACTGGACGGAGCCGGGGAGCGACCGCTCTCCACCGAATCGTTGCGGCCGATCCTGGACCTGCACGACCGCTATCGGTTCGATCCGGCCGGGGTGTCGGACGCGGAAAAAGAGGTATTGAAGTCGGGCGTGCACGCGTGGCTGGAGAGGCACCAATCCGCATAAAGAGGAACCATGTTTGAGCGACTCAGCGAACTGTATCACGGGGCATGGAAACCGGTGGCGGGCGGCCACCTCGTGGCGGCGTCGCTCGGGTTCGCGTGGATCGCGTATCTCCTCAAGACGGCGGATGATGGATGGGTGCGGATCATCGACGACGCGAACCTGGTGTTTCACGAAGCCGGCCACCCGATCTTCGGCATCCTCGGCTCGGCCGTCACAGTGTACGGCGGCACGCTGGGCCAGCTCGCGATTCCGGCCGGGATCGCGGCGGCGTTCTGGGCGAAGCGCGAACCGGTCGGCTGCGCGGTGACGGGGTTCTGGTTCTTCGAAAACTTCCCCAACATCGCGCGGTACATGGCCGACGCCCGCGCGCAGGTGTTGCCGTTGGTCGGGAACGGGGAGCACGACTGGGCCGACATCTTCAGCCGGTGGGGCGTGCTGTCGTCCGACGCCGCCATCGCCGCCGTCGTCCGAGGGGCCGGTTGGCTGGGCATGATCGGCGTGTGGGGCTGGTTGGTGTGGCGGTGGAGGGCGTCGAACGATCATCGCCAGGACACGGGGCCGATGATCGATTACCCTTCTCGATGGAGCCCGCGATGACGATCTGCCCGGCATGCCAACGGAACATTCAAGATGGAGCGGAAGAATGTCCCGCTTGTGGAGTCATCCTTGCCAAATTTATCGTGCTCGATCCGGTATCGGCAAAACCGAGGCGAGATGCGGCGGGCTTAGGGACGGCGGAGTAGAGGCCCGAGGTCGGCGAGATCGGCCACGATCGCCTGGGCGGCGGGGACGTCGACTGTTCGCCCCCGCGTGTACCACATTGCGGCGAGACCGGCCTGGGTCGCCCCCACCACGTCCAGTTCGTAATTGTCCCCCACGAAGAGCGCCACATCCGCTCGGACGCCGAGCCGTTGCAACGCCGTCTCGAACATCACCCGGTGGGGCTTGCGCCACCCCACCTCCCCCGAGATCACGACCACCTCGAAGAAGGCGTCGATCCGCTCCCGACGGAGCACGTCGTGGACGGTGGGCGCGTGATCGAAATTGGTGACCACGGCCAGGCGATGGGTGCGAGCCAGGCTCTCCAGGACGGTCCGGTGATGGGAGGGGAGGACGAGCGCCGTCGCCAGCCGGCTCATGTGCGCGACGACCAGGCGGTCGGCGGTGTCGGGACCGGCCTCGGCGCCGAGGCGGTCCATGACGCGCCGAAACCGCTCCTGCGACGTGACCTCACGACAATCGACGTCTCGCTGGGCGGCGATCTCGGCGGTGACCGCCGTCAAGCACGCGAAGAACGCGTTGAACTGAATCGGAGGGGAGGCCCCCAGGGCGTCGTAAATGGCGTGAGCCGTCGAGCGCGTGGGACGGTGGTCGACCTCGACGAGCGGGAGCCGCTCCGCGTCGAAGTGAAGGAGGGTGTCACAGAAGTCGAACAGGACAGCGCGGTAGCGCACCGCGTTCAACCCATCAGGTCAACTGCTCGATGGCCTCTTTGATCAACCGCGTGTGATCCGCGTCGGTCAGGCTGCGTCGGAGGATGCGCTCGGAGGCCGCCATGACCAACTCGACGGTCTGATCCTTGAGCTCCTTCCCCATCCGCAACCGCTCGCGCGCCATCTCCTCGCGAGACGTGGCCAGCATGCGGTCCGTCTCTTCCTTGACACGCCGCTGGTTGTCCTCGCCGACCTGCAGGGCCTGCTTGCGCGCCTGGTCAATCATCGCGGTGGCTTCCTGCTGGGCGGCCTTGAGCTTGGTCTGATACTCGGCCAGGAGCTGTTCAGCCTCCTGGCGCGCCCGCTCCGCCTTGGCGAGGTTCTCGGTGATCGTCCGCTCGCGGGCGTCCAAAATCTCGGTGATCGCGGGGAACGCGTAGCGCTTCAGCAGAAAAAGAAGAATCGCGAACGAGACCGCGGACCAGAAGAGCAGGGGGGTGAAAAACTCGGTGTCGAATTGCGGCATACGATCCTCGCCTTATTTGCGCATACCCATGATGATGAACGCGATCACGAGCCCGTACAGCGCGATCGCTTCGACCAATGCGAAGCCGATCCACATGTACTTGCCGACCTTCGCTTCCGCCGCGGGCTGCCGGGCGGTCGCCTCGATCATCTTGCCGAAAATATAGCCGATGCCGATACCCGCGCCGCCGAACCCCGCCGCCGCAATACCCATCCCCAACAATGCCGCTGCCGCTGAATCCATCGGTTCTCTCCCTCGTTATACGTGGTCGTGTTAGTGGAGCTTAATGGCGTCCCCTAAATACACCGTTGCCAAAATCGTAAAAATATAGGCCTGAATGAACGCGACGAAGAGCTCCAGCCCGTAGATCGCCACGGTGAACCCGAACGGCATCCAGCCGATGTACACCGGGGCGGAGAGCATGAGCGAAAAGAGCACGATCAGAATGATGTGGCCGGCCGTCATGTTGGCGAACAATCGGACGGCCAACGTCACGGGCCGGGCCAACTGGCTCACGATCTCAATGGGGATCATCAGCGGCAACAAACAGCCGGGCGTTCCCGCCGGCGCCAAGATCGACAAGAAGTGGAAGCCGTGCAGGGTAAAGCCGACCACGAGGCTGATGCCGTACACCACCAGCGCGAAGAATCCCGTCACGATGATTTGGCTGGTCACCGTGTAGGCGCCGGGGATGAGCCCCAGAAGATTGGCGAAGAGGACGAAGAAGAAGAGAGTCGCGATGAACGGGAAAAATTTCTGACCCGCCGGTCCCATGTTTTCCGCGACGATGCCGCGCAGAAACTCCACGGCCATTTCCGCGAGGCTCTGGATGCGGCGCGGCACCAGGCTGCGGCCTTGGGTGGCCACGTAGAAAAAGAGAAAGACCAGCCCGCAGGCGAGCCACATCATCACGATCGCCTTGTTGATCGAGATGTCGATCCCGAATAACGAGAGCGGGATCAGCGGGTGCAGCTCAAAATGTTCGAGCGGGTTGTCCATCAATCCAGTTCGGTGTTTCGTCTGGGCGCATCGCCCGCTCCTGCCTCTGTTTTACGAATCAGGTGCGTTCACCAGGCGGTAAATGCCCAGAAACCCGGCGGCGGCGCCCAGCACCACGCCCACCACCAACAACCAAGGCCGCGTACCCAACCATGCATCGAGGCCGTACCCGACCCCCGCCCCCACCACGGTGGCGGCGACCATCTCCACGCCCACCCGCGCCGCCAACGCCAACCCCTTGCGGAACGCGTCGTCATCGGCCATGGGGGACCCTCAAAGTCCGTTACTGTAGCGAAAACCGGCGGGGGGAGTCAAGGAAAAATCGGGCGGACCAGCCGGGCGACGGTCTGGCGGCGGATGGATAGGCCTAGCGGCTCTTTAACAAGTCGCGAATCTCGATCAACAACTCCTGGTCTTTGGTCGGCGGGGGCGGCACGGTCGCCTCGGCGTGCTTGGCCCGCATCATCCACCCGAGGAACTTGACGATGAAGAGAAACAGCGCGAACGCGACGATCACGAAGTTCACCAACTCGCCGATGAACAGGCCGTAGGGCACCTCCTTGCTCCCGACCACGATCTTCCACCCCAAATAGCCCTGCTCACCCGGTACGAGGAGACCGATCACCGGCATGAGGATGTGCTTGACGAGCGAGTCGACGATCTTCCCGAATGCGGCGCCGATGATCACGCCGACGGCCAGGTCGACCACGTTGCCCTTAAATGCGAACCCCTTGAACTCCTCGACCAACGAAGAGGCCGTCTTCGTGGCGCCCAGCGACGATACTTTCTTGAGAGGATCCATAGCGCGCACCTCCGAATCAGGTAGGGGGGGCCATCCTCCGACAAGAGGAGGTCATCGTACATAAAAAAGGTCGGGTTCATTGGGGGCCGTGGTCCGGCAAAGAGGGCCGTCCATCAGGAGCACCCAAGGGCCCCACACTAGCACGGTGTATTTCTTGGCGTCAACGCGAAGTCAGTCTGCGGGAGTAGGGGGCGGTTGGGACTGGTTGGTTGACCTTCTGCGATGGGCTTTGATAGCGTGACTCCATCATCACCGCGAGGAGGAGACGAAATGCCACGACGCTTTCCGGCGGGGAAACCGGCCCTGTATGTGCCGCTGGTGATCCTCGCGGGATGCTGCGCTGGACTCTTCGGCTTCGTGGGCTCGCCCGCTGCGTTCGCCGGACCCCCATCCGGTATCGCTCCCGCTCCCGAGGTGTCCACCGACGTGTATTTTCGCACCGAAGGTCCAGTGTCCGGGCCTCCGGCCCCGTGGTTGACCGGCAAGGACTACCGCTCTCTACCCCTTCCGTATCCCTTGAGCGAAAGTCGCGTGGTCGTCTGGGTGCTCGCTCAACAGCACACCTACTTCGGCGCGTTCGTTCTCGGCGCTCTCCTCTTGGTGACGCTCGCTGAAGCGGGATCGATGTTCTGCCGAGATGGTGAACCCGCGCGCCGCTACCGCGTTGCGGGCCGCGAGCTGTTACGGCTTGTGGTGGCGGCAATGGCCGTGGCCGCCGTGCTGGGCGCTGTCCTGCTGGCGGGGCTGGTCGCGCTCTATCCCGGTCTCATGCGCTACTTCGCCGCCGTGTTCCGCCAATCCGTCCTGTTCTATGGGGTGCTCATCGTCACCTTCAGCGTGACCACGACGCTGTACTACTACACGTGGCCGACGAACGGAACGAGCCCGGGGCGATGGGATCACCTCGGTCTCGGCCTGTTCGCCAACCTACTCGGCACGGGGCTGATGGTGGTGGCCAACTCCTGGGGCGCGTTCATGATGTCCCCTGCGGGAGTGGATAAGGTTGGTCGATTCCTCGGGTCCGACTGGGACGTGTTTCGCAACGCTACCTCGTTGTCCTTCGCGGTACATCGGTTTGCTGGTAGCCTCGTGTTTGCCGGCGCAGTGATCGCAACGTACGCGGCCTACCACGCGATGGCGGCTGTGACCAAAGAGAGAAAGGCCTACTACGATTGGATGGGCTGCATGGCGCTGATCGTTACCCTTATGGCATTTGTGACTATTCCCTTTGGCGGGTATTGGCTACACCGGACTATCTACGCTTACCGGCAACAGATGGGAATCACCATGGTCGGCGGGTTACTTGCCTGGCTCGGCATTATTTTGGTCATACTGATCGGTGCACTCATCATCGCCATGACGTACTACCTGTGGCAACGGATCGAGGCTGAGTCAGGAGGCGGGCGCTTTCGTCATCAGGCCAAGTACGTGCTGATGATCCTGGTACTCGGCCTGCTGGTTTATGTCACCCCACATACGCTCGTCATGCGCGCCGCGGAACTCAAAGCCGTCGGGGGCCAACAACACCCCGTCCTCGGCAACTACGGCGTCGAGTCTGCCAAGCAGGGGGCGATCAACCTCATGCTGGTGGCCATGATCTGGTCGCTCCTCACGTGGTGGCGGTCGAAATACATGGAAACGAATTCTCGCATTCCCATAGTCCTTACTTCGCTGTTTGTCGTGGGGTCTCTCAACATCCTCTGGCCGGGTGTCATGGGGTACTTCATCCCCGCGAACGTGCGAGTCGGCCTGCAGGTCCCCGTGGTACTGACCACGCTCAGTCTGCTCGTGATCGGCGCGTGGCTCACGCGCGCGCTGGTTGCCCGTTCGACGCGAGCCCCGTCCTCTGGATGGGGGACCCTCTCGCCGAGAGGGTGTTGGGCGTTGATGTTCATCGGCGTGACCGTCACCTGGATCATGGGGCTGAATGGGTACCGGAGGTCCTCGGTGCGCCTATTCTGGCACGCGATGGAGATGGTTCGCGACAACTCCCCGTGGGCATTCACTCACGCCATCGGTTTCGCCGGCAATGTCATCACGTTCAATACGCTTCTGTTCTGGTTGGGAATGTTGGGGCTGGTCTGGCTGGCGAAAGAAAAATCACCGACATGAAATCCCACCCACGGGTCACGAGCAGGATGCTGAAAACCTCGGTAACGCCTGCCGGCTGTTCAAAAAGCGCCAGATGCAAGGCGGAGAGATGTCTTGCGCGCGGAGCGTACTGGCTCGTACGTGAGCACGCAAGACCGACTGACAACGCAGCAGATGGAGATTTTTCAGCAGCCGGCTAGCATGGTGACGCCTTAGGTGGACCATCGTGTCGTCGAAGTCATCGACCTCGAGCGCGAGAGAGGGGCCGTCACTGGAGGGCTTCCAGTTGGGGCTCATCCCGATTCCGAGGGTGTGGGGTCCGACCTCGTACTCAAACCAGACCTGTTCAGAGTCAGTCGCAGTCGGCTTCCGGGTGAATCCAAGAACGCCTTCGTAAAAGGAACGAGCGCGATTGATATCCGTGACGGGGTAGGCGACAAAGGCGAATTCGAGAATCTTCATGGCGATGAGTGCCCTTTTCGTACCGTGACAGGTTTCAATCTGCCAGAAATAGTACTCTGACCCCGATATTTCTCCGATATTTCTCGCAGCGGTACTGTGCTCTTTTCGTGGGATAGTGCTCGCGGATCTCGTTGTGGAGCGCCTCAAGAGTTGCTAACGCGGAAGACGGCAGTGCATCAACTCGAATGTCAACGAGGGCTTCTTTGATCGGTGGATTTGGATAGGGTTGCATCGTCAGCGATGTTACGCAGACCGAGAGGCTAATTACAAGATCCTGCTCTGAGTGGAGGAAGAAAATCCCTTGCTCCTCTTTTCTCCCACGGGAAAAACTCAAGATTAAAGATGCGACCCCTCAACCAGCTGCCGACCCCTCAACCAGCTGCACATCGACCCGCTGCTCCGGCACATTCAACTCAACGCGCTCCACGGTCCATGGCTCCAACAAGCCCAACAGGTGTCGGTACAGCTCGGTATCGCGCACAGGAGGCCCTCCCGGTGAGTGCAGGCCCCCTCTATACCAGAATTCTCACCCACGGAAAAGCCGGAAGAACCTGAACTTGGCTGTGCCCAAACTATTCTGGTGCAGGTAGTAGCCTACCATCGCCCCGCTGGCCTCGGCTTTGAGCGGCAGTTGATCCACCTTCAGTGCATACACGGTAAAGATGTACCGGTGCGGCTTATCACCCTGCGGCGGACAGGGACCGCCGTAACCCGGTTGGCCAAAGTCGGTCATGCTTTGAATGCTGCCTTGGGGCGCCAACCCGCTATCCGGCTTTCCGGCGTTGGCGGGAAGTTTGGTCACTGAGGGAGGAATGTTGAAGATGACCCAGTGCCACCACCCGCTGCCGGTCGGCGCATCGGGATCATAGACCGTCACCGCGAAGCTCTTGGTGTCCTTGGGAGCGTTCTGCCAGATAAGCTCCGGGGACGTATTGCCTCCGGTGCACCCAAAACCGTTGAAGACCTGTTCGGTCGCGATCGTGGCTTTATGTTTCAGGACCGGGCTGGATAGATGAAAGTTTGCGGCGACGGCTGGAACGGTCCAGAGGACCATGACCACTGCTAACCAGATACGAGTCATCTTCTTCTCCGTAGGTTGAACGCCGTTGCCTGACTGTCTCCCGTCTTGGGATTGAACCACTCACCTTGCACCACCGCGGAGTGAGCCGTGACTGTTTGACTGTCGAAGAGGACGCGCACACCGGACCCCCTGTGGGACGGACCTTTTGCGTGACGCTGGGAGGAACGAGGGGCTCAGGCTAGCATAGTGCGGAACACGATTCAAGCCACCACCCCCACCGGATGGCCCACTGAACGGATCATCGGCACTGGTCGGTGTAGCAGGCTGCTCAAAAAGCTCCAGATGCAAGGCGGAGGGAGGTCTTGCGAGCGGAGCGTACTTACGCGTACGTGAGCACGCAAGACCGACTGACAACGCAGCAGATGGACTTTTTCAGCAGCCTGTTAGAGCTCGATGCTGCTTCCGACCCCCGCCCCCTCGCCATTCCCGGCAATGGACTGCACCTCAACCTCCGGAATCCCTGGCGTGCCGGATTGGCTTTTCCGCCGCGGGTGCGGGGTTCGCCCCGTCAGCTTGCTGCGCAAGAGCACGTAGAAGACCGGGGTGAGGTTCAAGCCGAAGGCGGTCACGCCGATCATGCCGGTGAACACCGCGATGCCCATGGCTTCGCGCATTTCCGCGCCGGCGCCGAAGGAGAAGACCAGGGGCATCACGCCGGCGATAAACGCGATGGACGTCATCAGAATCGGCCGCAAACGCAAGCGGGCCGCTTCCTTGGCGGCCTCCACCACACCCATGCCGCGCTGTTCCAGCTCGCGGGCGAACTCGACGATCAGGATCGCGTTCTTGCAGGCCAAGCCCACGAGCACGATGAAGCCGATCTGCGTGAAGATGTTGTTGTCGCCGCCCTTGCCGATGTGGCCGAACAGCCACACGCCGAAGATGGCGGAGAGCAACCCCATCGGCACGATCATCACCACCGCCAGGGGCAAGGTCCAGCTTTCATACAGCGCCGTCAGCACCAGGAAGGCCAGCACCACGCACAGCGGAAAGACGAGCAGCGTCGTATCGCCGGCGAGGATTTGCTGGTAGGTGAGGTCCGTCCACTCGAACGTCAGGCCGTTGGGCAGATTCTCCCGCGCCAGCTTCTCCATCATCGCCTGCGCCTGCCCGGAGCTGACGCCGGGCGCGGCCGCGCCGTTCACGTCGGCCGCGAGATAGGCGTTGTAGCGAATGGCACGGTCCGGTCCGTAGCTTGGCTGGACCTTCATCAGCGAACCGAGCGGCACCATCTCGCCCGCGCTGTTACGCGTCTTGAACTGCGCGATGTCCTCCGGCTTCTGGCGAAACGGCGCGTCCGCCTGGGCGATCACCTGGTAGGTGCGGCCGAATCGGTTGAAGTCGTTCACGTACATCGAGCCCAGGTAGATCTGCAGGGTCTCGAAGATGTCGGTGACCGCCACGCCCTGCTGCTTGGCCTTGACGCGATCCACGTCGGCGAACAATTGCGGCACGTTGATTTGCACGCTGCTGTAGGTCTGATAGGGGTTGATGACTCCCGACATCCGCGCCTTGTTGAGCAGGTTTTGCGTCTGCTGGTACAACTCCTCGATGCCCAGATCGGCCCGATCCTCCACCATCATCTTGAAACCACCACTGGTGCCAAGGCCCAGGATCGGCGGCGGTGGGAGCACAAAGACAAAGCCATCCTGGATGCCACCGAGTTGTTGATTGAGCGCGCCGGCGATGGCCGGCGCCGACATGCCGGGGCCTTTGCGCTCCTTGAAGTCCTTGAGGGGGAAGAAGACGATGCCGGCGTTGGGCGCGTTGGAGAAGCCGCTGATGGACAGGCCCGGGAAGGCGACCGCATTCTCCACGCCCGGCTGCTCCAGCGCAATGGCCGACATGCGGCGGATGACATCTTCGGTGCGGTCCAGCGACGACGCATCGGGCAATTGCGCGACGCCGATGAGATAGGCCTTGTCCTGCGCCGGCACGTAGCCGCGATGCTCTTGTGACCCAGGATGGTCCCCAGCCCCCGGTAGTAGCTTTGGGACCGGTTGGTGAAGAGCCGGTTGAACGGCCGGAACAGCCAGCCGAAGGACTTGTCCATGAATTTGGTCAGCCAGTCCTTGGGCGCATCATGGCCCTTGAGCAGCAAGGCCGCGAGAGCGGGCGAAAGGGTCAGCGAGTTGAACGCCGAAATCACCGTGGAGATGGCGATGGTCAGGGCGAACTGGCGATAGAACTGGCCCGTGAGGCCGCTCACGAACGCGATGGGAACGAACACCGCGCACAGCACGAGCGCAATGGCGATGATCGGCCCGCTCACTTCCTGCATGGCCTTGTAGGTCGCATCGCGCGGAGAGAGGCCCAACCCGATATTGCGCTGGACGTTCTCCACCACGACGATGGCGTCGTCGACTACGATGCCGATCGACAAGACCAGGCCAAAGAGGGACAGGGCGTTGATGGAAAAGCCGAACGGCAACATCAGGGCGAAGGTGCCCACGACGGACACCGGCACGGCCAGCAGCGGAATGATCGAGGCGCGCCAGGTCTGCAGGAACAGGATCACCACCAGCACCACCAGCAGCACCGCGATGATCAGCGTCTCCACGACCGCCTTGATCGAATCGCGCACGAAGATGGTCGGGTCGTACACGATCGAGTAGTCGACGCCCTGCGGGAACCCCTTCTTCAGCTCCTCCATGGCGCGCCGCACGTCGTCGGAAAGCTGGATGGCGTTCGAGCCCGGCGCCTGGAAAATCGCCACCGCGACCGCCGGCTTGTTGTTGAGCAAACTGCGCAGCGCGTAATCGGCGGCGCCCAGTTCGAGGCGCGCCACGTCGCCCAGGCGCGTGACCGCGCCGCCTTCGCCGGTCTTGATGATGATGTCGCGAAACTCGTCTTCGGTGATGAGCCGACCCTGCGCGTTCACGATGAGCTGAAAGTCGGCGGCGCCCTTGCCATTGCTCGGAAACGGCGGCGCGCCGATGGTGCCGGCGGCGACTTGCAGATTCTGCTCGCGGATCGCCCGCACCACGTCGCCGGGGGTGAGGCTGCGTGCGGCGACTTTTTGCGGGTCGAGCCACACGCGCATCGCATAATCGCCGCCGCCAAAGGTGATCGCTTGGCCCACGCCTGGAATACGGGCCAAGACGTCCTTGACGTTGAGCACGGCGTAGTTGCGCAAATAGACCGTGTCGTAGCGCTGGTCAGGCGAGATCAGGTGCACGACCAGGGTCAGATCGGGCGAGCTCTTCACCGTGGTCACGCCCAGCCGGCGCACGTCTTCCGGCAGACGCGGCAACGCCTGCGACACGCGGTTCTGCACCTGCACCTGGGCATTGTCGACGTTGGTGCCCAGCTTGAAGGTGATGGTGATCTGCATGACGCCATCGGTGGTGGACTGCGAGGACATGTACAGCATGTTCTCGATGCCGTTGATCTGTTCTTCCAAAGGCGCCGCCACGGTTTCCGAAATGACCTTGGGGTTGGCGCCGGGATAGACGGCCCGCACGACGACCGAGGGCGGAACCACCTCCGGATATTCGCTGATGGGCAGCCGATTGAGGGCCAAGAGACCGGCGAGGAAAATGACGAGGGAGAGCACGGCCGCAAAGCGCGGGCGATCGATGAAGAAACGGGAGATATTCATGGCAGCCCCTATCGACCGGCGAGCGTGGTGGCGGCCGGGAATCGCTCAGCCTTCTTGTCCGCCGGTTTTTCAACGGACTTTGCCTCGGGGGTTTTTTCTGACGACTTCTCCGGCGCGCCGGCCGGCGCATCCGCCTCGAGCATCGGCACGGTTTGCGGTGTCACCGCATCACCCGGCCGCACGCGCTGCAGGCCGTTGACCACGATCATCTCGCCGCCCTTGAGGCCCAGCTTCACCACGCGCAGTCCGTCAATCACCGGCCCGAGCTTCACTTCCCGGTAGAGCGCCTTGTTGTCCGCTCCCACCACCAGCACGAATTTCTTGCTCTGGTCGGTGCCAACCGCCTTGTCGTTGACCAGCATGGCTTTATAGGTGCCGCTGCCCACCAGCTTCAGCCGGGCGAAGAGGCCCGGCGTGAACGTGCGCTGCTTGTTGTCGAACACGGCGCGGGCGCGGATCGTCCCGGTCTGAGGATTGAGCGCATTGTCGACGAAATCCACGTAGCCCTGGTGCGGGTGGCCCTTCTCGCTGGACAGGCCCAGATAGATGGGATTGCGCGTGTCCCGCGAACCGGGCCGTTCGCCGCGTCGGCTGAGTTCGGCGTATTTGAGATAGACCTGTTCGTCACCCTCGAAATAGGCATAGATCGGATCCAGCGACACGACCGTGGTCAGCAAGGTAGACCCCGCCCCGCCACCGGTGACCAGGTTGCCGGCCGTGACTTCGGCGCGGCTGGTGCGGCCATTGATGGGCGAGCGGATTTTCGTGTAATCCAGATTGAGACGCGCCGTCAGCACGGCCGCCTGCGCGGCCTTGACCGCCGCGTCCGAATCCTGCCGGCCGCTGGTCAACTGCTCGTACCCCTGCTGGGAGATGGCCTTGGATTGCACGAGTTCCTCCGCGCGGGCCAGATCGCGCTGGGCAAGGTCGAGTCTCGCGTTGGCGCGGGCCAGTTCGGCCTCGGCACGGGCCAGTTCGGCCTGCAGCGGGCGCGGATCGATCTCGAATAGCAGATCGCCCTTCTTCACCTCGGCCCCTTGCTGGAAATAGATCTTTTCGATATAGCCGGAAATACGCGGTCGTATTTCCACCCGCTCGACGGCTTCCAATCGGCCGGTAAATTCATCCCCCTCGTTGACTTCCTTCTCGATCACCGCCGCGACGCTCACCTGCGGCGGAGGCGGTGGGCCGCCAGGCCCCGGCGATGATGCCTTGTTACAGGCGGCGAGGACCAGCACGGTTGCGAACAGCAACACCAGGTCATACGGCTTGTTTCGTCTCATGATCTTGATCTACTCCGCACTCGAAATGTGTTGGGGCCTAGGGTTTCGTCACGACGTATTCACGCCCCTTGACCAAGATGTCGGATCCCACGCCGTCGCCGTCGGCATCGGGCATCGGCTCACGCCGCCGCGCGAGCAGCGTGTAGGCGGTGGGAATCACGAAAAGCGTGAGCAGCGTACCGAGCAGCAAGCCGCCCACGATCACCCAGCCGATCTGTTGACGGCTTTCAGCCCCGGCGCCATGGGCTAACGCTAATGGGACCGAGCCCAGGATCATGGCGGCCGTGGTCATGAGGATCGGGCGCAAGCGCAGCGACGCGGCCTCGATGACGGCCTCGCGTACCGCGCGGCCCCGCTCCTGGAGTTGGTTGGCGAACTCCACGATCAAGATCCCGTTCTTGGCGATCAAGCCCACCAGCATGACCATGCCGATCTGGCTGTAGACGTTCAGCGTGTTGCCGGTCAATTTCAGCGAGAGCAGCGCACCGGTCATGGCCAGCGGGACCGAGAGCATGATGATGAACGGGTCGATGAAGCTCTCGAACTGCGCGGCCAGCACCAGGTAGAGGAACGCCAGCGCCAACGCGAAGGCCAGGTACATGCTGGCGCCGGATTCTTTGAATTCCCGCGACTGGCCGTCGAGCGCGGTCTGCGTGCCCGGCGGCAACACCTCTTTGGCGGCCTTGTCCATGAACGCGAGCGCGTCGCCTAGAGCCACACCGGGCGCCACGTTGGCCGAGATGGTGGCGGACCGGAGGCGGTTGAAGTGGTTGAGTTCCTTCGGCGCCACGGTCTCTTTGATCTGCACGAGATTGGAGAGCTGGACCAACTGGCCGTTGGTTCCGCGGACGTAGATTGCGGTCAGGTCGTCGGGGTTCGTGCGGTCCTTGTCCGCGACTTTGACGATCACGTCGTACTGCTCGCCTTCCCGCTTGAAACGCGTGACCTGTCGGCCGCCGAGCAGGGTTTCCAGCGTGCGGCCGACTGTTTCGACTTCGACCCCGACGTCCGCGGTTTTTTCGCGGTCCAGCTTGACCGAAAATTGCGGCTTGTTCAACTTCAAATCGGAATCCATGTTCACGAGGCCCGGAAACTCGCGGGCCTTGGCCATCAGCTTGTCGACCATGGTTTGCAGGTCGGCGTAGGTGTTCGCCTGCACCACGAACATCACGGGCGGGTTGCGAAAGCTCTGGCCGAGCGAGGGCGGGTTGATGGCGAAGGCCAGCACGCCCGGCAACCCGCCGAACATTTTCGGCATCAAGTCCGCGACGATCGCCTGCTGCTTACGCCCCCGCTCCGACCATGGTTTCAGCATGACGAACGAGAACGCGGAGGTTACGGGGTTAGGCCGCTCCAGGCCGGGTGCCACCACCATGAAGTAGGTCTTGATCTCCGGCACCTGCTTGTAGAGCGCTTCCACGCGGCGCGCATACCCGTCGGTGTAGGCCATGGTCGCGCCTTCCGGCGCCAGCATCACGCCGATGATGATGCCGCGATCCTCCAAGGGCGAGAGCTCGGCTTTCAGGGTCATGAACAACAACACGATCGCGCCGGCGGCGACCAGCCCCGTCGAGATGATCACACCGCGATGGCTCAGCGAACGGGTCAGCAGCGCCCGATACCCGGTGTTGAGCCGCTCGATCCCGCGCTCGATCAGCCGGTAGAGACGGCCGTGCTGACGTTCGTGACGCAGCAGTTTGGAGCACATCATGGGCGTCAGCGTCAGGGCCACGAAGCCCGAGACGAGCACCGCGGCGGAGACCGTCAGGGCGAATTCCCGGAAGAGCCGGCCGGTGGTCCCGGACATGAACGCCACGGGCACGAACACCGCGGCCACCGTGATGGTCATGGCGAGCACGGCGAACGCGATCTCTTTGCTGCCCTCCAGCGCCGCCTGACCAGGCGGCATGCCGCGCTCGATGCGGCGATAAATGTTCTCCAGCATGACGATGGCGTCGTCCACCACGAGCCCGATCGCCAGCACCAGCGCCAGCAGCGTGAGTACGTTGACGGTAAAGCCCAGGGCGTAGACGAAGATGAAGGCGCCGATCAGGGAGACCGGGATCGTGACGAACGGAATGAGCGTGGCGCGGCCCGAGCGCAGGAAGGAGAAAATGACCAGCACCACCAGGGCCAGGGCCTCGGCCAGGGTCTCGAACACCGACTTGATCGACTCGTCGATGAAGATCGAACTGTCGAAGCCGATCTGCAGCTTCATCCCGGGCGGCAGGGCCGCGACCAGGTTGGGCAACTCCGCTTTGACCGCCTTGGCCACGGCCAGGGTGTTGGCGTTGGACTGCTTGACCACGCCCACCCCGACCGCGGGATTGCCGTTGACGCGCACCGCGTTGCGATCGTCGGCCGCGCCGAGTTCGGCGTGGCCCAGGTCGCGCAGGCGCACCGGATAGGTGTTCACGTTGCGGATGATGAGGCGATCGAACTCCTCCGGCGTGCGCAGGTCGGTCTGGGTCAGCACGGAGAATTCGCGCTGACGGCTTTCGATGCGGCCCGCCGGCACTTCGACATTTTGCCGCCGTAGCGCGCCTTCCACGTCTTGCGGGGTGAGGCCGTAGGCGGCCAGCCGTTCGCGGTCCAGCCAGAGGCGCATGGCATAGCGACGCTCGCCCCCGATCATGACGCTGGCCACGCCCGGCAGCGTTTGCAGTCGGTCTTTGACGACGCGGTCGGCGTAGTCGGTGATCTCCAGCGGGCCGTGGCGATCGCTGGAGAATGCGAGCCAGATGATGGGGAAGGCATCGGCCTCGATCTTGGCGATGACCGGCTCATCGGTCTCAGCAGGCAGGCGTCCGCGGACGCGGGCGACGCGGTCCCGCACGTCGTTGGCCGCCGCGTCGATGTCCCGCTCCAGCGTAAACTCCACCGTGACCTGGCTGACCTCTTCGCGGCTGACGGACTTGATCGTCTTGATGCCCTCGATACCCGCCAACGAATCTTCCAACGGCTGGCTGATCTGGCTTTCCACCACTTCGGCGCTGGCACCGGTATACACGGTGCGCACCGACACGATCGGCGCGTCGATGTTGGGATATTCGCGGACCGCCAGGCGCGTGTACGAGATGACGCCGATCAAAATCAGCATCAAACTCATCACGGTCGCGAGGACCGGACGGCGAATGGACAGTTCAGGGAGAAGCACGTTAACCTTTGGCGGCCGGCGGCGGCCCGCCGGGCCCCGGTCCTTGATTGATCACGGTGACCGGAGCCCCGTCGCGAATCTTCATCTGGCCGCCGGTGACGACCACGTCTTCGGGGCTCAGCCCCGAGACGATCTCGGCCTCGCCGTCTTTGCGCCGGCCGATGACGACCTTCACTATCACGGCCTTGCCCTCGACCACGCGGAACACGAACGCGTCGTCGCCTACCGGCACCACGGCCTGCTCGGGAATCAGGACCGCGTTCGGCCGATCGGCCACGACCACGGCCACTCGCGCGAACATCCCGGGCAACAAGGCCCCCTGCGGATTCGGGATCCGTGCCCGCACGATCACGGTCCGCGTGGCGGTATCGAGATGCGGATCGAGGGCTTCGATCATCCCCGTAAACGTGCCGGCCGGAAACGCGTCGACGCGGACCGTGACCGGCTGGCGAACCGCCAGATGCCCGAGCCGCGCCTCCGGCACGCGGAAATCGACCTTGACGGTGGACACGTCTTCCAGGTTGACCAGGGCCTGACCCGGCTGCACGTAGTCGCCCGGGCTCACTTGGCGCAGGCCGAGCGTCCCGCCGAACGGCGCGCGGATCGCGGTCTTATTCAGCCGCTCCCGGGCCACCGCCAGGCTCGCTTCCGACTCCTTGAGTTTCGCGGCAAGCTGGTCGAAGTCCTGGGGGCTGATCAGCGCGGCCTCGCGCAGCGGTTTGGCCCGCTCGACGTTGTCGCGGTTGAGACCCAACGTGGCTTCGATCTGCGCCACTTGCGCCGCGGCTTCCGCCGAGTCCAAGCGGAACAACGCGTCGCCCGGTTTGACCGTCCGCCCCTCGACGAAGTCGATGGACGCAATCCGTCCCGGAATTTCCGAGCGGATCACGACCGACTCATTGGCCGAGAGCGACCCGACCGCGGCGATCTCGTCGGTCACCGCGCCGACGCGTACGCGCGCCGCCTCCACCGGCATCCCGCGCATCTCGCCCCCTTGGGGAGGCTTGGGGCCGCCCTCGCCGCGGGAGCCGGCCACGCCCCACGCCACGACCCCCGCCGTCGCGACGGCGATCACCGCCAGCATCCATCTGCTTCGAGCTGTCATCGGTCTCTCCCTACCAACGGATCGAGCACGCTACGAGCCCGCCGGCGTCTCCTTCAGGGCCTCGGCCAAGAACACTCCGGCGCTGCGTTGCAGATCCAGAATCGCCAGATGCCGATCGTACGTCGCCGCGATCACGTCGCGCTCGGCTTCGATCAGGGCTTGGTTGGCGTCGAGCGCGTCCAGATTGGTGGCCAGACCGAACGTGAATTGCTTCGACACCATCTCGTAGTTTTTCTGCGCAAAGCGGAGCTGATCCCGGCGCGAGTCCAGCGCGCGGGTGACGGCCTCGAGGGTAAGACCCGCGCGGGTGACGTCCAGATCGATCTGCTTGCTCAGCTTCCCGGTCTCCAGCCGGCCTTGTTCGTACCGGGACTTGGCCTGGCGCCACTCCGCGACCCGCAGCCCGCCTTCGAAGATCGGAAACTCGATTTTGCCGCCCACGAACCAGTTCTGCTCGATGAAGAAGGTCGCCTGGGGATCCTGCCGGCGACTGGACACACTGCCTTCGAGCTTGACGCTGGGCAGAAAATTCCCGCGCGCGAACGCGATGCGCTCCTCCGCGATGCGCTCCTGGACGCGGCTTCGCTGGATCTCCTCACGGTTGCTCTGCGCCGCCTCGCGCAATTGCGTCATCGGCTCCTCCGGAACGCGGGGCGCCGGGGGTTCGACGATCTCCACCTCGCCGGTCAACCCGGCCAACAACCCGAGTTCCCGCTTGGCCACCGCGACGTCTCGCTCCCGCGCCACCAACTCGGCGTTCGCGCCCGCCAACTCCGCTTCCGCCCGCAACAGAATCGACTCGGTCACCTCACCCACTTTGTAGCGCAGTTCCGACAGGCGCCGATGCTCCTTGAGCCGCTCGACGTTGCGCGCTTGAATCTCGGCGGTCTTCTGCGCCCGCAACACGGTGTAAAAGACCTCGGCGACGTGCAGCAACAGCTTTTCCCGCGCCAGGCGGACGTCCTTCTCGGCCGTCACGGTCTCCTGCTGGGCAATGCGACGACCGGCGCTGTTCTTTCCCCCGGCGTAGAGCGACTGCTCGACGCGCGCCTCCGCCCCATACCCTTCCCTCGGTTGAAGGATCGTCGTGGAAGTTCCCAGATCCCTCGTCTTCTCGGGGTACCGCGTGTAGTCTCCGCTCAACGTGAGCTGGGGGAACACCGTCGAGATCGCGCGGCGTTCCTCCTGCTCCGATTGGCGGACGCTTTCGACGCTGATCTGGAGGTCCTCGCTGTGCTCGATCGCCCGACCGTAGAGTTGGCGGAGCGTCAACGGTTCAGCGCGCGCCGTCCCCACTCCCATTCCCAGCATCACGATCATCACCGGTACGAACAGTCGCTGCTTCATCAGGCCACCTTTCCGTCCCCGACCCGTGCCCGCTCACCCGTTTGCCGCAAGACACCGCCGAGAAACACATCTCGGATCACCTCGGCTTTACCCACCAACGATTCGTCGCCCGCGCTCACGATCCAGCGGTGGATGATCGCGTTCATCATCCCGTCGAAGAGGTGCGCCATTTCACGGGCATCCATCTTCTTGAGGGCCCGGCTCCGGATCCCCGCGGACAGGGTCGAGGTGATCAGCGCCAAGTAGTCATCGCGCCGCGCCGAAATTTTTTCCCCCAAGGCTCCCTTCACGGAACACTCGCTGCCGCCCCATTCGGTGACGTAGATCCGGAAAAATGTTCGGTGTTTTTCGAAGAAGCGGACCTTGGTGGCGATCAGCGCGTCCACTTTCTCCAGCACCCCCTTGGCGGCGCGCACCTCGCCCTGCGCGAGCGCGAGGTATTCCTCGAACTTTTCTTCCATCAGCGCGACGTAGATGGCGTCTTTGGAGGCAAAGAATTGGTACAGCGAACCGACCGAGAACTCGGCGTCATGGGCGATCTCGGCCATGCTGGTCTTGAAAAACCCCTTATGGGAGAAGAGGCGTTCCGCGACCCCGAGGATTTCTTGGCGCCGCTGGTCGGTCTCCCGCTCCCGACGACTCGGCCGACCAGCCCGTTTCAGACCAGAACCGGTGTTCACCGTGACGAACCTCTATTCTTCTTCACGAACATGGATTCAAAATACTGAATCGGCACCGGCTTTGTCAAGCGACGCTAGCAGGATACTGAAAAAACCCGGGAAAGCGTGGTGCAGGCTGCTCAAAAAGCTCCAGATGCAAGGCCGCAGGGAGGAGGAAACCGGAGCGTACTGGGTCGTACGTGAGGATTTCCGACGACCGAGCACGCAGCAGATGGGCTTTTTCAGCAGCCTGCTGCAGGACGGCCTACCGGCCCTTCTTCATCCGTACCTTGATGCGGATCGGCGTGCCGGCAAAGCCGAACTGCTTGCGGAGGGCGTTCTCCAGATAGCGGTGGTAGTTGGCGGGCAAGCCCGACGCGTCGTTGCTGAACGCGACGAAGGTCGGAGGCTTGGTCGCGGCCTGCGTGATGTAGTACAGGCGCACGGAGCGGCCCCTGGACAGCGGCGGCGGGTGGTCGCGCATGACCTTTTCGAAGAACCGATTGAGATCCCCGGTCGTCACGCGCTTGGTGTAGGCAGCCATCACGGTGTCGATCGCGGAGAAAATCTTCCCCACCCCCGTGCCCTTGAGCGCCGAAATGAACAGCGCCGGGGCATGTTCCAGGAACACGAACTTCTGCTTCACCTTGTCCAGGAACTCCTCCTTGGCCTCGTCTCCGCGCGGTTTGAGATCCCACTTGTTGATGAGCAGGATGCACGCCTTGCCCGCGGCCAGCGCGTCGCCCGCGATCTTGGTTTCCTGCTCGACCACGCCCTCGCTCGCGTCGATCAGCACCAGCGCGAGGTCTGCGCGCGCCACCGCGTCCTGCGCACGCGCGACGCTGAAGTGCTCCACCCCCCGCCCCACCTTGCCGCGACGCCGGATCCCGGCGGTGTCGATAAACCGGTAGGTCTTCGCCCCGCGCTCGACCACGGTGTCGATCGTGTCGCGGGTCGTGCCCGGCACCTCGCTGGTGACGAGCCGCTCCTCCCCCAGGATGGTATTGATCAGCGTGGATTTGCCCGCGTTGGGCCGCCCGAGGACGATGATGCGGGGCAGCTCGTCGGGCGGCGGTTCCTCGGGCGCCGCGGTCCGCTTGGGGATCGCCGCCTCCAACAGGTCGTCGAGGCCGTAGCCGTGTTCCGCGGAGAGGGGAAAGAGCCGCTCGACACCCAATTGGTAAAACTCGAACAGCTTCTCGTCGTGTTTCGGTCCGTCGATCTTGTTGACGGCATACCACACCGGCTTGGTCACCTTCCGCAGGCGTTCGGCGATTTCGAGGTCGACCCCGGTCAGGCCTTCCCGGGCGTCCATCATATAGATCAGCACGTCCGCCTCTTCGATCGCGAAATCGGTCTGGCGCTGGACCTGAGCCAAGAGCTGTTCCCCTCCGCCCGTCCCCTCCCGGCCTGAGAAGGCCGGGGTGACCGGCACGTGGTCGGGGATGATCCCGCCGGTGTCGATCAGCGTAAAGCGCGTTCCGCAGTACTCCACCGCGTGGTAGTTGCGATCGCGCGTCACCCCCGGCTCGTCTTGGACGATTGCAAGCCGATGCCCGACCAGGCGATTAAACAGCGTCGACTTGCCGACGTTGGGACGGCCGATCACGGCGATAAAGGGGTGAGGCAACCCTGATCCGCCGATACGGGGCGGCTGCTGCGTTGTCGCTTCAGTCATGCGTCCTCACGTACGACCCAGTACGCTCCGGGCGCAGACCTCGCTCCGCCTTGCATCCGCCCCGTCTTGGCGGCCAGGGTGTACTGGGTTGATGACAAACAAGACATTCTGAAACCATGATCGACCTCGTCACAGTGTGGGATCGGTAGGAATTGGATACGCTTCGGTTCCCATGATTTCGGTCGTTCGATACGGACGTTTCTGGACGAGGTAGCCGTACCATTGCCGAGCCGATTCGGCGAGGATGATCACCGCCAGCAGGGCCACGGACGCCACCAGCGCGGCGTCGAGCCGAAAATTGAACGCCTCTTTGGCAACGGTTGCGGCGGCGGCCTTGGCGGAGAAGAGGTCGTAGAGTTGCCACGACGCGGTGAACGTGATCGTGCCGACGAAGACCATCGGCACCGCGGTCACCCAGAGATACCGGGCCTTGCCCATCTTGATCAAGAGCGTCGTGCCGACGCAGAGCGCGAGCGTGCCGAGGAGCTGGTTGGCCGCGCCGAACATGGGCCAGATCGTGGAGATCGACCCGTTCGCGATGAGGTAGCCCCACGCCCCGACCACCGCGCCGCTCGCGATTGCCACACCGGGCCCCCAATTTAAATCGCCGAAGCGCTGATACGCCGAGCTGCCCATCTCCTGGACCAGGTACCGCGCCACGCGGGTCCCCGCGTCGATCGTGGTCAGGATGAACAGCGCTTCGAATAAGAGCGCGAATTGATACCAATAGGCGATCAACCCCCTCAGGCCGGGAACCGACGCGAAGATCGTGGCCATGCCGACGGCGAGCGAGACCGCTCCCCCGGGACGCCCCTGGACGTTGGTTTCCACCAATTGGGACAGCTCGCCCACCTCGACCGGCGGAAATCCCATGGCGGTCAACTGCGCTGCCGGGAGCGCGGTGTTGATCGCGAAGTAATCGCCGGGCAGGAGGATCGACGCCGCGATCAGCGCCATCACACCCACGAAGCTCTCCATCAGCATCGCGCCGTAGCCCACCAGCGCGTGGCCCTCGCGCTCGAGCATCTTGGGCGTCGTGCCCGAGCAGATCAGCGAATGAAATCCCGAGATCGCGCCGCACGCGATGGTGATGAAGACGAAGGGAAAGAGCGTGCCCGGGATGATCGGCCCGCCCCCGGCGATGAAGGCCGTGGTGGGCGGCATGTGCAGGTCGGGCGCCATCACGACCACGCCCGTGGCCAGGAGCACGACCACGCCCACCTTCATGAACGACGAGAGGTAGTCGCGCGGCGCGAGCAGGAGCCAGATCGGCAGGACCGAGGCCACGAATCCGTAGCCCGCGAGCCCCCAGATCAGGCTCTCGCGCCCGAGGTCGAACCACGAGCCGACCGGCAACGCCGCGACCGGCCGCCCCAAGACCACGGCCGCGAACAGGAGCGCAACGCCGATGAGCGAGACCTCGCCCACCCGCCCGGGCCGCCAGCGTTGCAGGTACAGGCCCATGAAGAGCGCAATGGGAATCGTCATCACGAGCGTGAACGTGCCCCACGCGTTGTGCGCGAGCGCGTTGACCACGGCGAGCCCCAGCCCCGCGAGCGCGACGATGACGATGAACAACACGGCGATCGTGGTGGCCACCCCGGTGACCACGCCGATCTCATCGCGCGCGATCTGCGGGAGCGACCGCCCGTTGCGCCGCAACGACCCGACCAAGATCACAAAATCCTGAACCGCCCCCGCCACCACCGCCCCGATGACGAGCCACAGAAATCCAGGAAGATACCCGAACTGCGCCGCGAGCACCGGCCCCAAGAGCGGCCCCGCCCCCGCAATCGCCGCGAAGTGGTGACCGAAGAGCACCCAACGATGCGTGGGGTAGAAGTTCTTCCCGTCGTTGAGCCGGTGCGCAGGCGTGACCCTCCGGTCATCGAGGCCGACGACGGTGCGCGCCAGGAATCGGCCGTAGAACCGAAACGCCAAGACGTAGAAGCACGCCGCGGCCACCACCATCCACAGCGCGTTGACCTTCTCCTGCGGCCGCACGACACCGGTCACAATGGCGAAGGCAAAAGCGCACAGAAGGGCGATCCCCACCCAGAGGGCCTGTCTCAACAACGATCTCATAACGGGCTATCGTAGCGGAGCGAGGCTGGGGAAGTCAAAACACGGCACCAGGATTGAACTTGCACGCCAAAAGGCGTACCGTGGATGCGTATCCCACCAGGAGGGCGCCCGTGCCCAGAAAGTTTTGCAATGCTGATACGTGACGTTGAGGCTGTAGAAAAACCCGTTTTAGGAAATATGGTTTGTTGATGAACAAAAAACGACCTCCCAGGATGCCCTGTATTCGACGATCGCATACCCGGGAGGGGTCAAGGCACCCCCTAAAAACGGTACCGGTGAAGTC